>NZ_JBCOTQ010000005.1:17038-55948 GCF_040920445.1 Collinsella aerofaciens
CGCCATGACCATGCCGGGAATGCAAAAACCGCACTGCACGGCGCCCACGGCGCCAAAGGCGTACACAAAGGCCTCGCGCACGTCCTCGGGCAGGCCCTCGACGGTCACGATGTTGCGGCCGGAGGCAAGAGCGGTGGTCAGCACGCACGCCTTGACGGCCGCACCGTCCACATGGATGGTGCAGGTGCCGCAGGCGCCCTCGGAGCAGCCGTCCTTGGCGGAGTGAATGTGCAGGTCGTCGCGCAGATAGCGCAGCAGTGGTTTATTCTCCGTCGTCGTGTGCTCGACACCGTTAACGGTAAAAGTGAATTCCTGTGCCATGGTGATTCCCTTCTACACGCCGGCGGCGATGCCGGTGCGGTCGTGGATGGCGCCATGCGGGCAGACGACGGCGCACATGCCGCACGACAGGCAGTCCACGCCGTCGATATGGGCGCAGTTGTCCACGATGCGGATAGCGCCGGCAGGGCACTTTTTGGCGCACATACCGCAACCGATGCAGCTCGTGTCGCAGACCTTGCGCGCAATGGCACCCTTATCGGTGTTGTTGCAGCGCACCAGAATGTTCTGGTAGCCGGGGACGAAGGCAATCACGCGCTGCGGGCACGCCATGCCGCACAGGCCACAGCCCGTGCACTTGGAGCGGTCCACGCGGGCGATACCATCGACCAGCGCAATGGCGCCGTGGGGGCAGGCCGTGACGCACGCGCCACAGCCAATGCAGCCTTCGCTGCAGCGGGCGTCGCCGCCTGCGGAAGCACAGCCGCTTCCGCAGGCAACGTAGGCCACATTATGTTGAATGGATTTGGCCATAAGAGACTCGCCTATTTCTTAAGAAGGTACGAATAGTTGTCGCGCACAGCCCTGATGGTCAGGCGGACGGCCTCGGGAAGACCGGTGTTGACGGCATCGACCGAGACGGTGCGGACCGTGCCGGCGACGCGAACCTTAAAGTGGTCCTCGTCCACGGCCAGGAAGCCCTCGTTCTCGGAGTTCTCCATGTCCTCCTCGCTCCAGAACAGGGTGAGCTTGTCCTTGTAGGGACGACCCTCCTGGTAAGGGCAGAACACGGCGCAGTTGCCGCACTCGTTGCACATGCCGTCGACATGGACGACCTGATGCTTGGCCAGGCCCGGCACCTTAATTGCCACGTTGGCGCGGTTGGGGCACACGTCGCAGCAGACCTCGCACACCGAGCCGCAGCCCAGGCAGCGGGTCTTGGTGCAGTTGCGCTTGTCGCGGCACAGCGACCCCTTGCGCTCGTAGCAGGTGTCCTCGCGGCCGGCCTGCTCGTTGCAGTCGGCGTACTTGTTAAAGTCCACACCGGCGATGGCACGGGCGACCTCGGCGGCATCGGCGATAGCCTCGACCACGGTGGCAGGGCCGCGACGGCAGTCGCCGGCAGCCCAAACGCCCTCGACGCCGGTGGAGGTGGCGGCAAGACGGCCGCGACGGTCGTGCTCGACGCCCGCGGCATCGTACAGGCTGGCATCGATGCCCTCGCCCACGGCGCAGATCACCGTGGTGGCGGAAAGCTCGACGGTCTCGCCCGTGGCGACGGGGCTGCGACGGCCGCTTGCATCCGGCTCGCCGAGCTCCATGACGTCGCAGGTCAGCACGGAGCCGTTGAGTGCCTTGGGCGCCAGCAGCTCGCAGAGCTCAACGCCGTCGGCAAGAGCAAGATCGAGCTCTTCCTCGTCGGCGGGCATCTGCTTCTTGGTGCGGCGATACACCAGGCGCACGTTCTTCACACCAGCCAGACGCTTGGCCACGCGGGCCGCGTCCATGGCGGTGTTGCCGGCGCCAATGACCACGACGTCCTCGCCCAGCTCGAGTTTCTCGCCCTTCTTGGCGGCCTCGAGGAACTCCAGCACATCGAGCTCGGCACCCTCGCCCAGGCCCGCAGAGCCGGGCATCCAGGCACCGGTGGCCACGACCACGTCGGTAAAGCCCTGGTCCTTGAGCTCGTCGATGGACTCCACGCGGGCGTTGAACTGAACCTTGGCGCCAAAGGCCAGGCAGAGCTCGGCATCGTGGGAGATATCGTCGCTCGCAATGCGGAACTCGGGGATCACGTGGCGGACCACGCCGCCGAGAGAGTCGCGGGCCTCAAAGATGGTGACGGGCACGCCGGCACGCGTCAGGAAGAACGCCGTCGCCAGGCCGGCCGGGCCGCCGCCGATAACGGCAACGTTGCGCTCACCGTCGTTGGCGATGGCCTGGGCGCGCAGCTTGGGCAGCACGGCGGTCATGGCCTCACGGGCGGCCTTGAGCTTGCTGGCGCGAATCTGGGCACCCTCGGGCTCGTAGAACGCACGCTCGCAGGCACGACCGCAGGGATGCGGGCAGATGGTGCCGGTAATAAACGGCAGGGCGTTGCGCTCGATGATGATGTTGAGTGCGTCCTCGTAGCGGCCCTCGTCAACAGCCGCCAGATAGGCGGGAATATCCTGTTGGATGGGGCAGCTCGTGCGGCACGGCGTGGTAAAGCAGTCGGAAAGCGGGCTCTTGCCGGCGACCTTGCGGTCGGGCAGCGGACGCAGCGGCTTCTTGTAGAGCGGGTTGGTGAGCGAGTCAGCCTGAATCGCGGTCACAGCCTTGAGAGAGACGCCCGCGAACGGCTTGCCGTCCAGATCGCCAAATTCGCCGGCCATCTGACTAAAGCGCTCGTAGCCACCGGGCTTGAGCACGTCGGTCGCCAGGGTAACGGGCCAAATGCCGGCATCGTACAGGGCGCGGATGTTGTAGACCGTGGCACCGCCGGAGTAGCTGATGCGCAGCTTGCCGTCAAACTGCTCGGTAATGCGGCGGGCAGTCTCGATGGTCAGCGAGAACAGCGAACGGCCGGACATGTACATCTCGGTAGAGGGCAGCTCGTTCCTCGTCACGTCGACGGGGAACGTGTTGGTCAGCTTGACGCCAAACTCCAGGCCGCGCTCGGCGCACAGGGCAATCAGGCGCTCGAACATGGGCACGGCGTCGGCCCACTGCAGGTCCTCGCGGAAGTGCGTGTCATCGAAGACGATGTAGTCAAAGCCCAGCTCGTTCAGACGCTGGCGGGCAAACTCATAGCCCAGCAGCGTGGGG
Organism: Collinsella aerofaciens; assembly: GCF_040920445.1. Taxonomy (GTDB): domain Bacteria; phylum Actinomycetota; class Coriobacteriia; order Coriobacteriales; family Coriobacteriaceae; genus Collinsella; species Collinsella aerofaciens_BH. Next base: position 20,126 of record NZ_JBCOTQ010000005.1, read on the forward strand.
TTGCACTTGATGTAGGTGTTGAGGCCCTTCTCGGTGATGAGGTAGGTCGCGATGCGCTCGATCTCGGCGGGCGGGCAGCCGTGCAGCGTGGACTCGGTAATGGAGTTGGAGACGCGCGCCGGGATGGACTCGACAAACGCAGCATCGACATGCTCAAACTTGTCCAGGTTAGCGAGCGCCCACGTGCGGCACTCGTTCCAAACCTCGGAGCCGCTGGCGTCCTTCATGCCCTCAATGTACGCATCGACCTTGGGGCTCTTAATGCCCTCCAGGTCATAGCCCACCGACATGTTGAAGACAAAGCCGTCCGGGCTGCCCAGACCGTACTCGCGAGCGATCAGGTGGCAGGCAAACCATGCCTTCACGTACTCGGCAAAGGCCTGCGGAACCTCGAGCTCGGTCGACCACTCGCAGTTGTAGCACTCGTCCTGCGCCACAATGCAGGGCTTGTTAACGCACTTGGAGAGCTCCTCGCCGTCCATAACCTGAACGGTCTTAAGCTCAAAGAAGCGGGAACCGGCCACATAAGAGGCCACGATGTTCTGGGCAAGCTGCGTGTTGGGACCGGCGGCCGGGCCAAACGGAGTCTCGATGCGCTCGTCAAAAATGGGAAGCGCACCCTCCTGGTTGGTCGTGACCATCTTGCGCACGCCAAAGACGGCGCCCTGAGTCTTGTGCTCCTCGATGATCCAGTTCATCAGCTGCGAAAACGGGATCGGCCTCATGATGTCGCTCATAATGAGCTCCTCTCTGTAACGCCCGGCGAGACCGCGCGGCGGGCGCAAATACGGTGTAGCGCTAGCACAGCGCCGGCGACCCCGCGGAGGCCGCCTATACGCGCGTCGGATGCGGCGAAACATCCGACGCGCGTGAATCTACTTGTAATTAGTAGGCGCGATCGTTGAGCGTGCTCCAGAGCTTCTTGGACTCAGCCATGGTCCACGCGTTGATCTTGTCCTCATCAATCCCAACGAACTCGCGATCCTTGTACAGGACGCGGCCGTTGATGATGGTGGTGCGGCAGTTTTTGCCCATCATGCCAAAGAGCATGTGGCCGTCGATGTTCTCCTCGCTCAGCGGCGTAAAGGGCTTGTAGTCCATGACGATGACGTCGGCGGCAGCGCCGGCCTCGAGCACACCGAGCTTGCGATCGAAGTACTTGCTCGCCATCTTGGCGTTGTTCTCGAACAGCATGGTCATGGCCTCGCACCAGCCCACGTTGGGCATGGCGGCGTTGTGGCGCTGAATGATCAGGAAGACCTTAAGGCTCTCGAGCATATCGTGGGTGTAGGCATCGGTACCCATGCACACGGGGATGCCGCGGCGGAAGAACTCGAGCACGGGGGCGCAGCCCACGGCGTTGCCCATATTGGATTCGGGGTTGTTGACGAGCCAGGTGCCGGACTCCTTGACGATATCCATCTCGGCAGGCGTCACGTGGATGCAGTGGCCCAGCATGGTGTCAGGACCCAGCAGGTTGTGCTGCAGCAGGCGCTCGACGGGACTGATGCCTCCGCGGTTGAGGCGGGAATCCCACACGTCGTTCATGCCCTCGCACACGTGGATGTGGAAGCCGGTCAGGCCGTTGTTGGCCTCGGCCATCTTGTCCATGGTCTCGTCCGAAAGCGTAAAGGTGGCATGTCCGCCAAACATGGCGGCGATCATGTGGTTGTCGTTATCGCGACGCTCCTTGGCGGCCCACTGGGCAAATTCGGCGTTCTCGGCAATGGCCTGGTCGCATTTTTCCTGGCCGCGGCGATCGGAGACCTCGTAGCACAGACACGAACGCATGCCCAGCTCCTGAGCTGCGTCCTTAATGGTAAAGAGGCTGCCCGGGATCTCGCAGAAGCTCGCGTGGTGATCGAAGATCGTGGTGACGCCATCGCGGATGGAATCCAGAATCGTGGCATAGGCGCTGGCCTTGGTGCCGTCGAGCGTCAGGTTGTCGTCGATCTTCCACCACTGCTGCTCAAGATTCTCCAGGAAGTTGGTGGGGTTGCAGCCCTTAATGGCAAGGCCGCGGGCCAGACCCGAGTAGATGTGGGTGTGGCAGTTGATGAGTCCAGGCATGATGAGGTTGCCCTGGGCATCGACGTACTCGGCATCCGGGTACTTGGCCTTGAGCTCGCACTCGGGACCTACTTCGACGATCGTATCTCCGTCAATGGCGACCGCACCGTTTGGAATGAACGGGGCCTGAGCATTGCGGGTAAAGACGGAACCGTTAGCGACCAGAAGCATAAATGCTCCCTTCAACATCAGGGGCGGGGTTTGACACCTCTGACATGGCGGAGTGCGAAGCGCCGGCCTACACCGGAAACGGGCCCTCTCCCGTCAACGCTTCACCAAAGGGACAAACCCTTTGAAGTGCGGCTTGGCACCGCATGACGTCGGCGGACGAGGCGATGCGCCCGCCGACGAATAGCACCGAATTGGTTACTTCTTGCTCTCGGGCAAGACCAGATCCACGGCAGCGTCCTTGGCAGCATCGATGTGCTGAGCCACGACCGGCGTCTGCGGAAGGATCAGGTTAAGGACAATGGCCATGATGGCGGTGGGGGTTACGGCATTGGAGCCGATAACGGTGGGCACCCAGGTGGGCATACCCTCACCGGCAAGGCAACCGCTGGCCATCCAGATACCCAAGCCAAAGACGACGGAGGTACCGACGATGGTGGTAGTGCGCTGCGTGAGGCCCTCGCGGGTGAACATGCGCACGCCGTTCATGGTGATGGTGCCAAAGACGCCGACGGTCGCGCCGCCGATGACGGGCTGCGGGATAGCGGAAAGGACGGCAGAGAGCTGCGGGAACAGGCCGGCGATGGCAAAGACGGCCGCGATGATCACAAAGACCCACTTGTTGACGACCTTGTTGGAGCAGATGATGCCCACGTTCTGGCCAAGGGCGCTGGTGGGAAGACCGCCCAGCAGGCCGCCGACCATAGAGGTAAGGCCCTGGGACACGATGGCGCCGGAGAGCTCGCGCTCGGTGGGCATACGGTCGATGGAGCCCAGGCAGGCGGCGGAGACGTCACCGATAACCTGGATAGCAACCATGGGGAACACGACGGCGAGGGTAATGCAGACCTCGGGATCAAACTCGAGCGCGTAGGGCATGAGCTTGGGAAGGGCGAAGACCTGAGCGGTGGCGACGCTGGAGAAGTCGATCATGCCAAAGGGGATGGAGACGATCATGCCAACGATCATGCCAAAGAACACGGATCCCAGCTTGAGCGTGCCCTTGCCAAAGTTGGCGAGCGCAAAGACCACGGCGAAGGTGATAAGAGCGACGCACCAGGCCTGCGGGGTGCCCCATAGCGGCGTACCCATACCGCCGGCCATATACTTGACGGCCGTGGGATACAGCGAAACGCCGATGGAGAAGATGACCGTACCGGTCACGACGGGCGGGAACAGCCACTTGATCTTGCTGTAGGCCAGACCAAAGAGGACCGCGACGGCGCCGCCGACGATCTCGCCGCCCAGCAGTGCACCAAAGCTAAAGCCCGAGGCACCCATGGCCTGCAGGGCCGGCAGGAACGCGAACGAAACGCCCATGACGATGGGCAGGCCGCCGCCGATGCGACGGAAGGGAGCGAAGGCCTGAAGGGCCGTATCGATCGCCGAAAGAATGAGCGCGACCTGGATGATGTCGGTGCTCTGCTGGCTATTAAAGCCGTAGACGCCGGCCATGATGACCGCCGGGGTAATGATGCCGGCAAACGATGCCAGTACGTGCTGAAGGGCACACGGGATCATTTCCTTAACGGGAGGCATGCCTTCGCGAGTGAACAGGGCTTCAGTGCCGTTCGTAACCGTCTCCTGGGTCATTTGACCACCAATCCTCGAAGTAGTTGTTTTCGCATCTAACGCTCTATTGTGACGCAGTGCGGGGTTGAGGTTGTGCCTTCATTGCATATCGTATTAAAGATGATTCTCATTCTCAATAATAATTTTTTGTTATCAGACTATTCTTCAGCTGAAATTACGCATTTCCGCAGGTCAGGAAAGTGTCTGGTCAAAATAACATCTAACATTTCTTTTGGTCAACCGTTTACCGCTAAATTCCTACCGTTCGTCTGCATTACGCAATGTACCTGCGGATATACGAGATGATGGGCAGCGTGTTACCATGAGAAAAAATTGTTATGAACATTTCCGATTTCACCCAAAGGAGTTGCCCGTGAACGAGACCGTACGTCGCTTTTTGCCGATGGTCGATTTTCTGGAGCAGATACTCGGCAAAAACAGCGAAATCGTGCTGCACGATTTCTCGGATCCCGACCACGCCATCGTCGATATTCGCAACGGCATCGTGAGCGGCCGCAAGGTCGGCGGTCCCGCCACCGATCTGGCACTCAAGATCATGCACGACGCCAAGTATCGCGACCTGCCGTTTATTACGGGCTACGAGGGCCGCGGCGCCGGAGGCAAGACGTTGGAGTCAGCGACGTACTTTATCCGCGAGAATGACGAGATCGTCGGTATGCTCTGCGTCAACACCGACCTCTCGACCGTACGCTCCATCAACGCCATGGCGCAGCAGCTCATGGCGTGCTTCGACGCGGCGCCAACGCGCACGGAGCCCGCCCCTATCGAGGTCGAAAGCCTTTCGGAGTCCACACAGGAGCTCATCGACCGCAGCATTGCCGAGTTGCTGAGCGCGCGTGGGCTGGATGTAGCGTCGCTTGGTCAGAGCGACCGCGTGGACGTCATTCGCCACCTCAACGGCAACGGGGTGTTCATGCTCAAGGGCGCTGTTGCCTGCGCCGCCACCGCGCTGGGCATCTCGGAGCCCAGCGTCTACCGCTACCTGCAAAAAGTCCGCAAGGAAGGCTAACGAGCAAAATGAAGCGCGGCTCCACAAGCGATCCGTCACTTAACAAAAGACCCTGCAGCTCGCACGCGCTGCAGGGTCTTTTTGCATGTCATGTTTAGTTGTGGCCAACGCCTTAGAGAGCGGCAACGACCTCGATCTCGACCAGACCGCCAGCCGGAAGGGCGGCAACCTGGAAGGCGCTGCGCGCGGGGAACGGGGCCTCAAACTTGGAGGCGTAGATCTCGTTCACGGCGGCGAAGTCGGTGATGTCGGCCAGGTAGACCGTGGTCTTGACGACATCGGCAAAGGTAGCGCCGGCAGCGGTCAGCAGGGCCTCGACGTTGGCGAGGGACTGCTTGGCCTGGGCCTCGACGCCCTCGGGCATCTTGCCGGTCGCGGGATCGATGCCCAGCTGGCCGGACAGGAACACCATGTTGTCGGCCTGGATACCGGGGGAATACGGGCCGATGGCTGCGGGTGCGTTATCGGAAGACACGACGGTCTTGCTCATGTTTTTCTCCTTACGATCAATTGAGAGAGCGTGAGCGCGGTGTTCACACCGGGAGGCACAGTTCGGTCTGAACACCGCGCTTGATTGGGATAGTACTCAAGGTTTCTGTTTGATGCAAGAATATTATCAGCTTGCGAGAATATTTTATCGCCCAACGGTTTCCCCGAACCGCTGAACGGTTCTCATGTGGAGCAGCCAGTCCAAGCTGCTGAAGACTTTGTCCTGCTTAGGCTGCGGGCATCGTCCATCGCAGCGACGCCACTATACTTTTGAATATCTGAGCATTTTGAAAGGCAGGATATGACCGCAACCGCCAGTCGAACCACCAACCGCAGACCCGAGCTTTTGGCGCCCGCCGGAGGGCCCGAGCCCTTTGCCGCCGCACTCGCCGCGGGGGCAGACGCCATCTATTGCGGCATGGGCAGCTTCAACGCCCGCCGCAAGGCCACCAACTTTACCGACGAGGCCTTTGAGCAAGCCTGCCGCGCCGCACATCTAGCCGGGTCGCGCGTCTACGTCACGGTCAACATCGTCATCAAGCAGTCCGAGATGGGCGATGCGCTGCAACTCATCCATCGCTGCTCCACGCTGGGCGCCGACGCCTTCATCATCCAGGACTGGGGCCTGTTCTTTGAGGTCAAGCGCACGATGCCCGGCATCGAGACGCACATCTCGACCCAGGCGAACATCCATGATGACCGCGGAACGCTTTGGTGCCGCGAGCAGGGCGCCGACCGCGTGACCCTCTCGCGCGAGCTCTCCATCGACGAGATCGCCGTCATTCACAACGCCGCGCCCGATGTGGACCTGGAGGTCTTTAGCCACGGTGCCATCTGCTTTTGCTACTCGGGTCTGTGCCTGCTGTCGAGCTTTGCCATGGCTGGCCGCTCGGCCAACCGCGGCATGTGCGCCCAGCCCTGCCGCCTACCCTACGAGCTAATTGACGAGAACGGCCGCTCGCTCTCCCCTGCCGGTCGCGAGCGCGCGCTGTGCCCGCGCGACACCAACACGTCGCTGCTTGTTCGCCGTCTGTATGACGCCGGCGCCGCATCGCTCAAGCTCGAGGGCCGCATGAAATCACCCGATTACGTGTACTCCATCGTTGATGTGTATCGTCACGAAATTGACGACATGCTATCCGGAGCCGCCGTTGCCAAGGACGAGGAAGCCGCCCGCCAGCGCCAGCTCAAGCGCTGCTTCAACCGCGACTTTACGCACGCCTATCAGGACGGCACCTCGGGCGACGAGATGATGAGCTATGAGCGTTCCAACAACCGCGGCCAGATCGTGGGCACGGTGCTGGGCAGCCGCCCGGCCAACCGCGATGTGCGCGGCCTCAAGCCCGACGACCGCCGTCGCCGCGCCGCCATCGCCCGCATTGAGCTGTTTGAGCCCGTGGGCAAAGGCGACCTGCTGGAGCTTCGCCACGATAACGAGTTTGACCAGTTCCTGACCACCATTGCCGCCGATGATGCCGCCGCCGGTGACATCATTGAGTGCCGCGTGCCCCGCAGCATGCCCGAGGGCTGCCGCGTCCGCGTGATTCGCAGTCAGCGCGCCATCGACGCCGCCGGCACCGCGCTCAAGCGCGATGTGCTGCGCCGCCGAGCTGTTGACGTGTCCGTCGTGGCGCGCCTGGGCGAGCCGTTTACTGTCACACTCACCTGCTGTGACAACCCCGCGCTCACCGCCACCGCCACGGGCTTCACCGTCGAGGCCGCCAAGACCCGCGCCGTCGAGGCATCCGATCTGGTTGAGCATGTGGGCCGCATGGGCTCCTCGCCGTTTGAGGCAGCGAGCTTTGACGTTTCGCTCGACGCCGGCTGCGGCATGGGCTTCTCCGCCGTGCACAAGGTGCGTACCGCCGCCTGCAAGGCGCTGGAAGAGGCCATTCTGACGCCGTACGCGGAGCGCGCGAAAACGCTCGAGCTGCCGGCGATTGTAACCAGTGATTCCCGCCCCGCGCCCGAGCACTACCGCGATGAGCCGCAGATCTGCGCCACCGTCACCTCGCTCGAGGCCGCCGAGGCCGCTAGCGCCGAGGGTGTAACGCGCATCTACATGACCACCGACGCGCTCGATGCGGCCGAGCTCTCCCCCACCGATGCATTTGAGCAGGGCATCGTACCCGTGCTCGACGAGGTCTGCCGCGCCGTTGACCACGTACGCGTCGACCCGTGGGTTGTTGCCGGCGCCACGGTCGCTATTGGCAACATCTCTGAGCTTGCCCTGGCCGCCCAGGTTGGCGCCACGGCCGAGATTCGCTCTTGCCTGCCGGTGCACAACGCGCCCTGCATGGAGGCGCTTGCCGAGCGCGGAGCCGGTGCGTTTTGGCTCTCGCCCGAGATCACACTCGACGAGATTGTCTCGCTCGGCGCCGCCGCGCCCGCGGCTCTGGGCATCACCGTCTTTGGCCGCCCGCGCGTTATGACGAGCGAGCACTGCATCCTGCAGGTGGCCAATGGCTGCATCCACGATTGCGCCAACTGCCGCCTGCGCGCCCGCAAGCTGTCGCTCAAGAATATCGACGGCAAGGTCATGCCCGTGCGCACCGACATCCATGGCCGCTCACGCCTGTACGACGCCTACCCCATCGACCTCACGCCTCAGGTTCCTCAGCTGCTCGATGCCGGCGTGCGTCGTCTCATGGTGGACGGAACGCTACTCGAGACGGATGAGATCGCCCGTGCCGTCGCTCGCGTCCGTCGCGCCGTCGAGGCAGCTCAAGCCGGCCGCAAGCCCGCCGCCCGCCTGCGCGGGGCGACCTCGGGCTGCATGTTTGTGGGAATCAGCTAACCGAAAGGCTTACACGTGAACGAAGAACCTCAAGTCCTTTACTGCGACGCCTGGCTCATGGCCATCGACAAGCCCGCCGGCATGATCGTCCACGGCGACGGCACCGGCGAGCGCACGCTTACCGACTACGCCAGCGATCTGCTGCTGGCCATGGGCGACGGCTTTGCCGCGACTGACATGCAGCCGCTCAACCGCCTGGACCGCAACACCACCGGCGTGGTACTGTTTTCGCTCGACAAACAGACGCAGCCCGCCTTTGACCAGATGGTGATCGACCACGCCTTCGAAAAGCACTATCTGGCGCTGGCCGAGGGCAAGATCGACTGGAACGAGAAGCTCATCGACAAGCCCATCGCGCGCGACCGCCACGACAGCCGCAAGATGCGCGTCGGCGCCAGCGGTAAGCCCTCTCAAACGCGCGTGAAGGTGCTCAAACGCCTTAAGAGCCGTCGTGGCCTGCCCACGCGCTCGTATATCGATGTCGAGTTGCTCACCGGCCGCAAGCACCAAATCCGTGTGCACCTGGCAAGCGAGCATCATCCCCTGGTTGGCGACGACCTGTACGGAACGCCGCGCCCCTGCGGCCTGATGCTCCACGCCCACAGCGTGTCCTTCATGCATCCCGTAACCGGCGAGCACATCCACATCGAAGCCCCCTGCCCCTGGGAGCCCTAAACCACCACAATCGGGACAGGCACCTTTGTGGTGGTTTTGCCGCAATGGCTCAGCCGCGGTCCCAAAACGTCTCGATCTGTAACAGTTAGAGCCCATTTTCCGGTCGGTCTGTTACAGATCGAGACATTCGAATCCCCCTCAAGGGAAAATCTCAATCTGTAACAATAACTCGGCAAAATCGGTCCCAGATGTTACAGATTGAGACAAAGGGACGGTGCGGTTCGGAAGTATCTCACTCTGTAACATCTAACCCACTTTTAACGGTCCAGTTGTTACAGACGTAGACAAACCGGTAGACAACGAAAGCGGCAACGCCCGTGATGGACGTTGCCGCTTTTCTATTGAGAAAACTACTCGGTTTCCGTTGCTAACCACCACAATGGGGACAGGCCCCTTTGTGGTGGTTTTGGCCTTAGCCCGTCCCCTGCTGCTAGACCGTGATGACGTTGTCCATTGCCCGGTACTTGGCGGGGACCTCGCCTGCGGTAATAATCGTTGCGTCGCGGAAGTCCGCGAACTTGACGGGCGCCACCATGCCAAATTTACTGGCGTCCGAGATTACGAAGCGTTTGGCGGTATGGCGCATCGAGATACGCTTGACCTGTGCTTCCTCGATATCCGGTGTGGTGAGACCTTGCTCGGCCGCGATGCCGTTGGATCCCCAAAAGCCGCAGTTGAAGTTATAGCGGTCCAGGGTTGCCAAGGCATCGGGGCCAACGAGCGCCTCGGTCTCGGGTTTGAGCTCGCCGCCCAGCACCACGGTACGCATGCCGCGCAAAGCAAGGTGCTGAGCATGGAGCACGGAATCGGTCACATAGGTGACGCCGTCGAGACGCGGAAGATGCTCGATGAGCTTGAGGGTCGTTGAGCCCGAATCGATATACACAAAGCTATCGGGCTCCACCAGGGCCGCGGCACGAGCACAGATGCGCTCCTTGTCATCGTTATGGAGATCACTGCGTTCGCTGATCGTCAAGTCGCGCGTCACGTGCGCGCGCTCCAGACTCGTCGCACCTCCGTGCACCTTGGCGATACGGTGCGCGCGGTCGAGCGTTTGCAAGTCACGGCGAATGGTGGACGGTGTCACGCCCAGGGCCTCGGCAAGTTCCGGCACGGTAACCGAGCCGGCCTGCTGCACCATCGACACGATCGCATTGAGCCTATCTTCCGCAAGCATCGCTTACTCCTCCTCGGGGTACACGACTCCCCAATCGGCGCGGAGCTTGGTCATAAGCTCCATAACATCAGAAGCATAATCCAGCAGCTCGCGCTTGGAGTCGTCGCCGGCAACGGCCTTCTCAAGATCGGCCATCTCATAGCAAAGGGCGTAAGCTTCGGTGCCGGCGTGGACCTCCTCGCGGTGGCCGTCCACAGTCCACACGATGGTCGCGTGATCGGCGCGCGGATACTCGTTGACCTCGATATAGCACTTGTCGAAGCTGATGACCGAGCGCTTGGGCTGCTTGGAGTGGAGCGTAAGGCTCACAACACCCAGCTGCTGCTCGGCGTTACGGCAGACAATGCCGCCCGCAACGTCGACACCGGTCTCACAGGTGTTGCCCAGCGAGACAACCTCAGCGGGCTGGCTCGCCATAAAGAGGCGCATAACGGAGAGCGCATACACGCCAATGTCGAGCATGGCGCCACCGGCAAGGCTACGGTTGTAGAAGCGGTTGGTCAGGTCGCCGTACTCCTTATAGCTGCCAAAGTTGAGCTGAGCGAGATTCATGCGGCCGAACTCGCCGACATCCATGCGACGACGCAGCTCCTGATACAAGGGCATGTGAAGCACCGTGGTGGCGTCCATAAGGACCACGTTGTGCTCGTCGGCAATGGCGCGGGCCTCGTCAAGCTCGGCGGAATTGAGGGTAATGGCCTTCTCGCAGAGCACGTGCTTGCCAGCTGCCAGAGCGGCTCGCAGATAGGTGATATGCGTGTTGTGCGGCGTGGTGATATAGACTGCGTCAATGTCCGGATCGGCGTAGAGATCCTCGACCGTGCCATAGACCTTCTCAACGCCATACTGCTCTGCAAAAGCCTGAGCCTTGGACAGCGTGCGGTTGGCAACGCCCGCGAGCTTTCGGCCGGCAAGGGCGAGAGACTGAGCCATCTGGTTGGCGATAACGCCACACCCAATTACAGCCCAACGAAGCTCGGGAGCCGTAAAGATGTCGTTTGGGAACGGCTGATTCTGGACCGAGGCAAACGCCGCCTTTGCGGCTGCCTCGGCGTCGAGCGGAGCCTGTTTGGAATCTGCCATGATGTGCCTCCTGAGTCATCGGAAGTCCTTCATTTCTAACAAACCTATAGTCGCACAATTGCGCGCGTATCTGCTCGTGTTTGCGTATTTATTTGCTTATCGGTCATTATTTAGCCATAGTTGGCAGATGTTTGCGCGGCTATGCGCATTGTCGCGCAAGGCTATGCGCGTAAATGCGCATGCGACGATCCTTGTGAAACATAAAGGGGCGGAACACCAAAGCCCTAAAAGACAGACCCAGCTGTATTACTTCACTCCTCTGGGGGCATCAGACATCAAAGGATCGTCCCAAACTGCCGGCACATAGAGACTGTCCCCCCAACGACTGGTCATTTAAGTCTGTCCCCAATGAATGGTCGTCCCCAGCTGCCGACAGAAAATGAACGCCCCCAGGTGCCGGCATTTCAACGGCCACTCATTTAAGTCTGTCCCCAATGAGTAGGGATAGAAAAAGGCCCGGGTGCCGTAGCATCCGGGCCTTTGCTAGCAACTTGATGTTGCGGGCAGCTTAGAACTTGTGGCCGCACTTCTTGCAGACGCGCAGCTTGTTCTTGCCGTCCTTCTCGTGACCGACGCGGGTAACCTTACCGCACTCGGGGCAAACGAGATTGACGTTGGAGGCGTCGATGGGAGCCTCCTGCGAAACGATGCCGCCCTGCTGGTTGGCAGCGTTGGGCTTGACGGCCTTCTTGACGACCGAAACGCCCTCGACAACGACCTTGTTCTCGGCGGGGAGAGCACGCAGGACAACGCCCTGCTTGCCGCGATCCTTACCAGAGAGAACCTGGACCTTATCGCCCTTCTTGATATACATATATCTCCCCTAACTACAGGGTCTCGGGAGCGAGCGAGACGATCTTCATGTACTTCTTGTCACGAAGCTCGCGAGCGACGGGCCCGAAGATACGGGTGCCGACGGGCGAACCATCGTTGTTGATGACAACGCAGGCGTTCTCATCAAAGCGAATGTAGGAGCCATCCTTGCGGCGGATCTCCTTAACGGTGCGAACGACGACGCAACGGACAACGTCCTTCTTCTTGACGTTGGCGCCAGGGGTAGCCTCCTGGACAGCACCGATGAACACATCGCCGATGCCTGCATAACGACGCTTGGAACCGCCAAGCACCTTGATGCAGCGAATCTTGCGAGCGCCGGAGTTGTCGGCGACGTTCAGCATGGTTTGCATCTGAATCATGGTAGATGTTCCTCCGAACTAAGAACCGAAGAGAGGTGCGCTGCCTTTATACGGCCTGTGGTATGCAAGCCAGGCATACGCACATCTTCGGAAACGTACAAGTCGTAAGAGCGACTGCTTATTTAGCGCGCTCGACGACCTCGATGAGGCGCCAACGCTTCATCTTGGACATAGGACGGGTCTCCATAACGCGGACGGTGTCGCCCACGCCAGCCGTGCACTCCTCGTCGTGAGCGTGCAGCTTCTTGGAGCTGGTCATCATCTTGCCGTACTTGGGGTGACGCTTGCGCTCGGTGATGGTGACAACAATGGTCTTGGCACCGGAGACGGAGGTAACGACACCCGTACGGACCTTACGCGAGTTACGCGAATCAGTCATGTTCTCTCCTTAGGTCCTACTCGGCGACAGCGGACTTCTCCGCTGCGATCTCGCGGGCGCGCTGCTCCGTGAGGACGCGAGCGATGTCCTTCTTCACGGTGTTGACGCGAGCGGTGTTGTCCAGCTGGCTGGTGGCCATCTGGAAACGAAGGTTAAAGAGCTCGGCGCGCATTTCCTTCAGCTTCTCAACGAGCTGAGCGTCCGAGAGCTCACGAATCTCTGCGGGCTTCATTAGTTCTCCTCCTTGGCGGCGGCGGCGTCCTCAGCAGCCCACTTGGCCTCGAGAGCGGCCTCCTCAGCCATCTCCTTCTCGATGCGCTGCTCAGCGTTCTTGGCAGCAACAATCTTGGTCTTGATGGGGAGCTTGTGCTGCGCAAGACGCAGAGCCTCGCGAGCGACCTCCTCGGGAACACCCTTGACCTCGAACATGATGCGGCCGGGCTTGACGACGGCCACCCACTCCTCGGGGTTACCCTTACCAGAACCCATGCGAGTCTCGGCAGGCTTCTTGGTGATGGGCTTATCGGGGAAGATCGTGATGTAGACACGACCGCCACGCTTCATGTAGCGGGTCATGGCAATACGAGCGGCCTCGATCTGACGGTTGGTGATCCAATGGGCCTCGAGAGCCTGGATACCAAACTCGCCGAAATGCAGCTCGGTATTACCCTTGGCCTGGCCCTTCATGGAGCCACGCTGCACCTTGCGGTGAAGAATACGCTTAGGGGCAAGCACTACTGACCCCTCCTCTCGGAGTTACGACGACGAGGACGGGAAGAGCCCTCGAGTGCAGGGTTGGGAACAGGCTGGCCCGGGAGCTTCTCGCCCAGGTAGATCCAGACCTTCACGCCGCAAGCGCCCATGGTGGTGCTGGCGACAGCCGTGCCGTAGTCGATCTTGGCACGGAGGGTGTGCAGAGGCACGCGACCCTCACGGTACCACTCACGACGGCCCATCTCGGCACCGCCGAGACGACCGGAGCACTGGATACGGATGCCCTTAGCGCCGGCCTTGCGGGCGGACTGGACAGCCTTGCGCATAGCGCGACGGAAGGCAACGCGGCCCTCGAGCTGCTCGGCGATAGACTGAGCAACGAGGTTGGCGTCGAGCTCGGGGCGCTTGATCTCGACAACGTCGACGGAGAGCTGGCCCTTGGAGACGCCAGCGACCTTCTCGAGCTCGGTGCGGAGGGTATCGATCTCGGCACCCTTCTTACCGATGACAACGCCGGGGCGAGCGGTGAGGATAATGACCTTCACCTTGTCGCCAGCGCGCTCGATCTCGACGCGGGAGACAGCTGCGCGGGAAAGACGCTTCTCGAGGTACTTGCGGATCTCGAGATCGTTACCGAGGGTCTTAGCGTAATCCTTCTCTGCGAACCAGCGGGAGCGCCAGTTCTCGGTGATGCCAAGACGGAAGCCGGTGGGGTAGACTTTCTGACCCATACAGCTTTACGCCTCCTTTCGAGGAGCAACGACGACGGTGATGTGGGAAGTACGCTTCAGAATGCGAGAAGCGGAACCCTTGGCGCGGGGACGGATGCGCTTAAGCGTCGGACCCTCGTCAACATAGGCAGCGGCGACAACCAGGTTGTCGGCACGCAGACCGTTGTTGTTCTCGGCGTTCGCAACGGCGGAACGGAGAACCTTCTCGACATCCACGGCGACGGCGCGGTCGCAGAAGTGGAGGATGTCGAAGGCCTGAGCGACAGGCTTGCGGCGGATCAGATCGACCACCAGGCGGGCCTTGCTGGGGGAAACACGCACGTACTTAGCGACGGCGCGAACCTCGGTGGCCTCAGTTTCAATAGACTTAGTTGCCATTTACGGTTAACCCCCTATTTGGCCTTGTGGCCACGGAACGTACGAGTCGGCGCGAACTCGCCGAGCTTGTGACCAACCATGGACTCGGTAACATACACGGGCACATGCTTGCGGCCGTCGTGGACGGCGATGGTGTGACCAACCATCTCGGGGAAGATGGTGGACGCGCGGGACCAGGTCTTCACGACGTCCTTCTTGCCAGCCTCGTTCATCGCGGTGATACGCGAGAGAAGGCGAGTCTCCACGAACGGGCCCTTTTTGAGACTTCTGCTCATAAGTGCTTTCTCCTAAAACTCGGTATCCGAAATTACTTCTTACGGCGACGAATGATGTGCTGGTTCGAGACCTTCTTCTTCTTGCGCGTACGAAGGCCCTTCGTCGGCTTACCCCAGGGGGTAACAGAGGGACGACCAGAGGTGTGGTTCTTGCCCTCGCCACCGCCGTGCGGGTGGTCGACAGGGTTCATGACGGTACCGCGGACGGTCGGGCGCACGTTCATGTGACGCTTACGGCCGGCCTTGCCGATGACGATGTTGGAGTGATCGGCGTTGCCGACCTCACCGACGGTGGCGCGGCAGGTAACGAGGATGCGGCGCATCTCGGAGGAAGGCATACGGACGATGGCGTACTTGCCCTCCTTACCCATCAGCTGGCAGGAGTTACCGGCGGAACGGGCGATAGCGGCGCCCTTGCCCGGCTGGAACTCGACGGCGTGGATGAGCGTACCGACGGGGATGTCGGCGAGGGGCAGAGCGTTGCCCGGCTTGATGTCGGCGTCAGAACCGGACATGATGGTCTGACCGACCTCGAGGCCCTTGGGGGCCAGAATGTAGCGCTTCTCACCGTCAGCGTAGTGCAGCAGAGCGATGCGAGCGGAACGGTTCGGATCGTACTCGATCGTGGCAACCTTGGCGGGCACGCCGTCCTTGTTGCGCTTGAAGTCGATCACGCGGTAACGACGCTTCACGCCGCCGCCCTGGTGGCGGGTGGTGATGCGGCCGTTGTTGTTACGACCGGCCTTCTTGGGCAGGGGCTCGAGAAGAGACTTCTCGGGCTTGGTGCAGGTGATCTCGGAGAAGTCGGAGATCGTCTGCCAACGCCTACCAGCGGAGGTCGGCTTAAGGTGCTTTACAGCCATTACAATCCCTTTCAATAGGAATCCGTTAGCCATCGCAGACAGGGATTCGAGGTTCTGCCTCGGGTGCGATGACACCGGACGTATACACGGTTCCGGGCGTGTCCATTTTATACGCCCAAAACCTTGAGCTCCCGCCTCCCCTATTTGGGAGGCATGAGCTCACTCAACAGCAGCGAGTCTTAGGCCTGGTTGCCAAAGACCTCGATGGTGTCGCCCTCGGCCAGCGTGACGATGGCCTTCTTCCAAGAACGGGTCTTGCCGGCGACATAGCGCACGCGCTTGGTCTTGGGCTTGACCGTCAGGGTGTTCACGCGAACGACCTTGACGCCGAAGATCTCCTCGACAGCGTCCTTGATCTGATACTTGTTAGCATCCTTGGCGACCTCGAACGTGTACTTGTTCAGCTCCATGCCGGAGAAGGAACGCTCGGACACGATCGGACGGATGATGATCTCGTGGGCGGTCATTTATGCAAGCACCTCCCCGAAGTGAGCGGCGATGTCGGCGGGCATCAGCACAGCGTTGTTGTTGACGAGATCGTAGGTGTTGGCCTCGTCAGCGGTGATGATGAACGTCTTGGGAATGTTGCGGAACGACAGGTAGGCGTTGACGTCCTCATCGCGAACGATGATGGTCAGACGCTTGCCCTCAAGGCCGAGAGCCTTGAGCATGGCGACAGCAGCCTTGGTGGAAGGCTTCTCGAAGCCGTAGTCGTCGACGAGCACGAGCTCGCCATCGGCCAGCTTGGCGGACAGCGCGGAGCGCATAGCCAGCTTGACCTCCTTGTTGTTCATACGCTTAGCGTAGGAACGGGGCTTGGGGGCGAAGACGACGCCACCGTGACGCCACTGGGCAGCACGGATGGAACCCTGGCGGGCACGGCCGGTGCCCTTCTGACGCCAAGGCTTCTTGCCGCCACCGGAAACCTCAGAGCGACCCTTAGCAGACTGGGTGCCCTGACGCCAAGAGGCCATCTGGCACTTGACGATGTGGTGCATAACGTGGATGTTCGGCTGGATGCCGTACACCTCAGCGGCGAGCTCGGCCTCGGCGACCTTCTTGCCCTCGCTGTTCTTTACTTCAAACTTTGCCATTTAAGTGTTCTCCTTGGTATGACGCTGGGCTAAATGGGCTGGGCCCTTAGGCCATACGGATGGCGACGAGACCATTCTTGGCACCCGGGACAGCGCCCTTGACCAAGATGAGGTTCTGCTCGGCATCGATGCGGACAACGGAAAGGTTCTTGACGGTAACGCGCTCGTTACCCATGTGACCGGCCATCTTGACGCCCTTGAGGACGCGCGCAGGATAGGCGCACTGACCGATAGAACCGGGGTGACGCTGGAAGTGAGAACCATGCGTCATAGGACCGCGGCGCTGACCCCAGCGCTTGATGCGACCCTGGAAGCCCTTACCCTTGGAGGTACCGATGACGTCGACCTTCTCGACATCAGCGAAATCAGCGACGGTGACGACCTCGCCGACCTTGTGCTCCTCGCCGTTCTCGACGCGGACCTCACGAAGGAAGCGGACAGGCTCGACGCCAGCCTTGGCGAAGTGACCAGCCATGGGCTTGTTCACGTTCTTGGCCCTGATGTCGCCGAAACCGATCTGGACGGCGTCATAGCCGTCGGTTGCCTGAGTTTTAACCTGCGAGACAGCGCAGGGGCCAGCCTGGATGACCGTGACGGGAACGACGTTATCGTTCTCGTCCCAAACCTGGGTCATGCCAATCTTGCGGCCGAGAATCATGCTGATCAAGATATGATCCCAACTCTCGCGTGGTCTTGGGACAATGCGTACACCACCGAGCGTACGCCCCTAGAGGACCACTACTTACACGACGTGCTCCCCAGCCTTGTATTTCGCCCGGACTACCTGACAACCCTATTAAGCAGGCATTTTGTCCAGCCAGAATACTCCCCTGGTTTCACACAGCTGTTTAGTATACACGGCTGCGGGCGTATCCATCGAGATTCATATTTCACTCACATTGTTTACGCAGGTAAAGTGCGTGGATGGCTCCCGAGCACGGCGGAGGGCCGGAGAAATATATTAAGGTCCCTGCTCTACAGTCCTGCGCAAGACGGAGAGCACATTAAGTGCTCTCCTTTGCGTGCGGAACTCGCGATGACCTTAATATATTTCTCCGGCCCTCCGCCGTGCTCGGGAGACGACACGTTGATGTCTGCTTAACTCTGCTCGCTCAGCTAATTACTTTGTTGAGGATCGATGATTTGCTGCAAGATGAACTTGGATTGGGGCACGGCGCCTTCTTCTCCCGACTTCTCCTCATCGAAATCGAAGATCATGATGGCGCAGTTGTGGAGTTTTGTTGGAAGCTCGAAGCCCTCTGGGGCTGCAGCCTTGATGAATTGGCGGCTGGCGCTGCCGTGGCTTACTGCTAGGAGGGTTTCGATGCCCTCGGCGCCCATGAGATTGGTGAGGGTGCCTACCATGCGCTCCTGTAGGGCATGACTTCCCTCTCCTCCAAAGGGGACCAAATCCTCGCCGGGGTCCCAGACGTCGGTGGGCAGGGCGTCGTGAGGGCCTTCCTCGAAGGTTCCGTAGCAGCGCTCGATGATGCCTTTGCAGGGCTCGACAGCTGCGTCCGGGCCGAGGAGTTCGGCTGCGACGAGGCTTGCTGTGTCCATGGCTCGGCCTAAGGGTGATGAGACCACTTTGTCGGGGACGACGCGGTGGGCCTTGAGCCATGCGGCTGCTGTCTGTGCCTGCTGACGACCCAAATTGGTAAGCGGTGAATCGCAGCGACCCTGGACGAGCTTTTTGACGTTGAATTCCGTCTGGCCATGACGAAGTAGATATAGACGCTTCATGCTCTCCCCTTCTGTATACCTAGCTTTACCGGTGCAACCCTACTCGTGGGTATGGCCTACGTAGTCTTCGTCGATCGTGATTTTGGCGACCGACTTGGGGTATTCCGATTCGACCCGTTGTGCCAGCGCGTGCTTTAAGTCTTCGGCACTCATCTGCAGATCCGAGGGTCGAACGCAGTCAAAAATCACATTGGTGTGCGTGGGACCCGGCACGCAGCGCAGATCGTGAATCGAAAGGCGGCTATCGATCTCTTGAGCCATAGCGTTGATTCGCAGGCGCATGCTCGCCACATTCGAATCGTCAGTCACGATGGGATCGTAATGGAGCGTGACGATCATGCCGTCCTCGTCCCTAAAAGACTGCTCGATGTTATCGAGCGTGTCGTGACTTTCCAGCGGGCTGGCCTCGGCCGCCATCTCGGCGTGCGCACTTGCAAACTTCCTGCCCGGGCCGTAGTCGTGAACCATCAAATCGTGAACGCCCAAAACGCCGGGATAGCTCATGATCTTGTCTCGAATGTGCTTGACCAGCTTAGGATCGGGTGACTGGCCCAAAAGCGGGCTCACCGTATCTTGAATAAGTTCAAGGCCGCTCCAGCCAATATAGGCGCCAACGGCAAGGCCAACCCATGCGTCAAGATTGATGTGCGTCACCTGCGAAACAATCGCACATGCCAGCACGGCGCCCGTGGCAAGGACATCGTTCTTGGAATCCTGCGCGGTCGCATGCAGCGTCTCGGACTCAATGCGATCGCCGAGCTTTTGGTTGAGGGCCGCCATCCAGAGCTTTACGACCATCGAAAGCACTAGAACTGCCACCAGGGCAAGCGAGAACTCGACAGGCTCCGGGTTGACAATACGCTCCACCGAGGACTTCACCAGTTCGATGCCAATAAGCAGCACGAGCGCCGCCACGACCAAACCCGAGAGATACTCGTAGCGACCGTGGCCGTAAGGATGCTCGGGGTCGGCCGGCTTGCTCGCCAGCTTAAAGCCCAGCACGCTCACGATATTCGAGCTTGCATCGGACAGGTTGTTCATGGCATCCGCCACAATCGAAACCGATCCCGACAGCACGCCAATTACGCCCTTCGCAGCGCATAGTGCCACATTGGCGAGAATACACACCACGCCCGTCAACGTGCCCACGCGCGCACGGTCGCCCTGCGCACGCTTAACAATCCACTCGACCATCTACATCCGCCCCCACGGTACTACCTATATATCTATTGCTCAAACGGATTGTAGTGTAGCCACTTTGTCCCCCAGATACAAAAAAGGCCGCAACCCACACGGGCCACGGCCTTGGAATATGGCAAAGGAATCGTCCTTGTGTCGCACAGGTTTACGCGCTTACTTCGGCCACGCTCTTCGAGGTTTCGGGTGAATCGGCTCCGTCCCCCGTCGTCTGTCCCTTCGCCGGCACCACGCCAAAGCAGTAGCTCAGCGCCGCAGACACCGCAAATGCCACACCGCCGGCAGCGCAGCACCACAGCAGGTTCGAGATGCCGCCCGTGGCAAAGCCAATGACCATAAGGACATTCGTCATGCCGATGGTATAGGCCGTAACGTGGCCCACGGCCGCAACAAGGCCTCCGACGGCGCCGCCAATGGCCATGCACGTCAGGCACCTGCCATATTTAAAGCCGCAACCGTACAGCGCCGGCTCGCTTACGCCGCCAAGAACACCCGAGATTGAATAGCCCAGCATGAGCGCCTTCTCGTCCTTATCCGCAACGCGAAGCGACGCGCCAAAGGGCATGCCCCAAACGGCGAACGTTGCCATCGTCGTGGCGATCAGGATGCACGAATCCGTTCCCACACTCATAAACTGCGCATAGGCGAGCGATAGGACAACGTTGCTGACGCCGGCGATCTTTAGGAACTCCCAGCCCGCAGCAAGCCCCATGAGCGTGAGCAGCGACACGATGCCACCGGAATTGCCAAGCATAAACATAAGCTGGCCCAACAGCATGCCCAGATAGCTGCCCGCCGGTGCCGTAATACACAGCGAAACCGGAACCATGACAAGCATGGTCGCAAACGGAACAAACGAAAACGCCACGGCCCTAGGGATAACGCGCTGAAAGAAACACTCCACTCGCCATAGCACAGGCACCGAAAGGAGAACTGGAATAACAGTCGTCGTGTAATCGTTGACCGGCGCGGGAAGCAGACCATACACGGAAGTCATCGATGCCCCCGTCGTCGATGCGGCATCGACGAGCTTGAGCAGATCGGGCGCAATCAATACGCCGCCCAGCATCATACCCAGCTGCTCCGAGCAACCGAGCTGGCGGGCGGCCGCCCAACCAAGATAGATGGGCAAAAAGTAGTAGCCGGCGTTATAGAGCCAACTGTAGAACAGGCGATAGATTTCGGAATCGGCAGACCACAGGCCCAGCATGCCTTCGCCCATAATGACGGCGACGGTGCGGAACAACGCCGCGCAGACAATAAACGGCAGCGCCGACATCATGCTTTTGGACAGATAATCGACCACGGCCATGGCGTTTGATGAAACCGACGTTGTAAACGAGGTGTTAGAAACTTGTAGCATGGAACGCCTTTCCCAATATGACATGCGGGCTGTCCCTTTGTCACATCGTGCGGTACTGACCGATTGCGCGGTACTTTTCGTAGCGGAGGTTTGTGAGGGTCGCGTCGTCGAGCTGCCCAAGCGCATCGAAGGCATCAAATGCCGAGGACATGACGGCACCGGCGATCTCCTCATGCGACAGGCCCTTATCGTCAACAATGCCGTCAATGATGCCGAGCGCCAGCAGATCGGGGGCCGTGAGCTTAAGCGCCTCGGCGGCCTCATTCGCGCGCTCGGTATCCTTCCACAGGATCGACGCACAGGCCTCGGGGCTCACGACCGAATAGGCCGAGCTCGAGAGCATCAGGATGCGGTCGGCCACGGACAGCGCCAGCGCGCCACCAGAGCCGCCCTCGCCTGTCACCACCGAGACAATCGGCGTCTTAAGGCCGCTCATCTCCATGAGGTTCTGGGCAATCGCCTCACCCTGGCCGCGTTCCTCGGCACCGATGCCGCAAAACGCGCCCGAAGTATCGACCAGGCACAGAACCGGTCGACCAAACTTTTCGGCCTGGCGCATCAGGCGACGCGCTTTGCGGTAGCCCTCGGGATGTGCCATACCAAAGTTGCGACGCATGCGCTCTTTGGTCGTGGTGCCGCGCTCGATGGCGATGACCGTTACGGGGCGTCCGTCTTTCCAGCCAATGCCAGCCACCACAGCAGCGTCGTCGCCAAAGTAGCGGTCGCCGTGCAGCTCCACAAATCCATCCAGGCCCAGCGAGATCATCTCGCCTGCCGTGGCGCGATCTGCCGAGCGGGTCTGCTTGACAATCTCGAGCGCGGTTTTTGGTGCGGTCGAGCGCTTGAACAAGTGTCCCAGCTTTTTGCCACGGCGACCCGTATGCACGATCTCATGCGGTGCCCCCAAGCCGGGCGCGTGCCCTTCGTGCAGCGCCAGCAGCTCGCCTACCGTGAGCGCAATCTCGCCACGCGGAACAACGGCATCGCAAAAGCCGTGCTCCAGTAAAAACTCGGAGCGCTGGAATCCCTTGGGCAGGCGCTTGTGCATGTTCTGCTCGATCACGCGCGGGCCGGCAAATGCCGTCAGGGCATCGGGCTCGGCCAGGATAATATCGCCCTCCATGGCAAAGCTCGCGGTTACGCCTCCGGTCGTGGGGTCAGTGAGCACCGTGATATACAGGCCGCCCGCCTCGCTATGGCGCCTAACCGCCGCAGAAATCTTGGCCATCTGCATGAGCGAGGTCACGCCCTCCTGCATGCGGGCGCCACCCGATACGGTAAAGCCAACGACCGGCAGTCCCAGCTCGGTCGCACGCTCAAATGTGCGGCAGATCTTCTCGCCCACCACGGAACCCATCGAGCCCATCATAAAGTTGGCGTCCATAAAGAAGAGCGCCGTATCGCAACCGCAGATTTTGCCCTTGCCGCACACAACGGCATCGCGCTCGCCCGAACGTTCGCTCACGCTCTTGAGCTTGTCGGCATAGCCGGGAAACGAAAGGAAGTCCTCCGGCGCCAGACTGGCATCCCATTCCTCAAACGTGCCCTCGTCAATCGTCATGCGCATGCGGTCGCGCCCGCTCACGCGAAAGTGTTTGCCGCAACGAGGGCAGACCTCGAGGTTGTCGTGCAGGCGCGCCTCATCGATCACGCGGCGGCACTCCGGGCACTTGATAAACACGTGGCGCGCGGGAAACTCGGCGCACGACTCGGTCATCGGTCCCTCGAGGACGTTGACCGTCTTCGCTTTTCTATTCATCAGCATAGAGATGCCCCATTAGATCGGTGTGATACATGCCCGACAAGAACTCGTCGTTTGCCAGCACGTCGAGCTGAAGCTCGCTGTTTTCGCTCACGCCCTCAATCACGAGCTCGCCCAGGGCCGAGCGCATCTTGCGAATGGCGCCGTCACGTGTGGGCGCACACACGATGAGCTTGCCGAGCATGGAGTCGTAGTACGGCGAAACTTTCGCACCGGCAAACATGGCGGAATCCCAGCGCACGCGCGGACCACCCGGCACACGCAACGCGGTGACCGT
This sequence comes from Collinsella aerofaciens, assembly GCF_040920445.1. Lineage (GTDB taxonomy): Bacteria > Actinomycetota > Coriobacteriia > Coriobacteriales > Coriobacteriaceae > Collinsella > Collinsella aerofaciens_BH. The sequence continues at coordinate 43,159 of NZ_JBCOTQ010000005.1, forward strand.
TCCGCATGACGGCAGAAAGTCCGGCGTTTCGGCATTGATGCGGCACTCCATAGCGTGGTTGCGGACCGGCATGTCCTCCTGCTCAAAGGGCAGAGGCTGGCCGGCCGCCACGCGCAGCTGCCACTTGACCAAGTCGGTATCGGTCACAAACTCCGTAACCGGATGCTCCACCTGTAAGCGCGTGTTCATTTCCATAAAGTAGAAATTGCCGTCGTCCGAATACAGGAACTCGATGGTACCGGCTCCTTCGTAGCCGACGGCACGAGCCAGGTCACGCGCTGCCTTGTGCATGCGAGCACGAATGTCGTCGTGTCCGTCGAGGCACGGCGCGGGGCTCTCCTCGATTAGCTTTTGGTTGCGCCGCTGCACCGAGCACTCGCGCTCGCCGAGCGAAAACACATGGCCCTGCTTATCGGCCATAATCTGTACCTCAACGTGATGCGCCGGCGCGACGAACTTCTCCATGTAGCACTCGCCGTCGCCAAAAACGGCCTCGCCCTCGGCTCGTGCTTCAATAAAGGCCTTTGCCGCATCTTCCACGCGCTCGACCTTACGAATACCGCGACCGCCGCCGCCCGCACGCGCCTTAATAAGCACGGGGCAGCCAATGCGCTCAGCCTCGGCCGTTGCCTCCTCGGGACTTTTGAGCAAATCGCAGCCCGGAACGATGGGCACGCCCGCCGCGGCAGCCGTTCGACGTGCGGCGTCCTTGTCGCCCATGCTGTCGATCACCTTGGCCGAAGGACCAACAAACGCCAGGCCATACTTGTCGCAGTCGCGCACGAAGCTCGCCTTCTCGGAGAAAAAGCCATAGCCGGGATGAATTGCCTTAGCTCCCGACTTCACGGCACAGGTGAGCACAGCATCGTCGTTGAGGTAGCTCTCGGCAAGACGCGGGCCGCCGATGCAATACGCCTCGTCGGCAAGCTGCACGTGCAGCGCGTCCGCATCGGCCGTGGAGTAGACGGCGACGGTCTTGATGCCCATATCGCGGCACGCGCGGATAACACGGACCGCGACTTCGCCGCGGTTGGCGATGAGCACTTTGTCGAACATGAAGCCTTCCTTAACTTTCGCGCATGAGTGCAAAAGACATATCGGCGCGGCAGCAAACCTCACCGTTGACGCTCGCAGTACCCGTCGCAAAGCGGAACGGCCCGCGCGCACGCGTGATGGAGCACACCAGATCAACCGTGTCGCCCGGGCGCACCGGACGCTTAAAGCGCACCTTGTCCAGACTCGTGTAGAACGGCGTCGCGCCGCGCGCCTCCTCATCGCCCATCAGCAGCACGCAACAGTTTTGGGCGAGCATCTCGCACTGAATCACGCCGGGGACCACCGGGTTTCCCGGAAAATGCCCCTGCAAAAAGTACTCGTCGCCCGTGATCGTGATCTTGCCGTGGGCCTCGTCGCCCACCAGCTCGGCCTCGTCGAGCAAAAGCATCGGTTCGCGATGCGGCAACAGTTCCTTAAGCTCTTCTTTGTTCATGGATATCACCTATCCGATCCTCATGAGGCAGCTGCCGAACTCCACGAGGTCGCCGTCGGCCACGCAGATCTCGAGCACCTCGCCATCCGCCTCTGCCGTCACCTCGTTGAGAACCTTCATGGCCTCGATGATGCAAAGGGTCTCGCCAGCCTTGACCTTGGAGCCCACGTGCACAAACGGCTCGTCGCCCGGCGCCGGGGCAGCATAGAAAACGCCGACCATGGGAGCGGTCACCTCGGTGCCCTTGGGCTCCGGTGCGGCGGCAGGTGTCTGCGCGGCGGGCTCCGGTGCGGCGGCAGGCATGGCGACGGGAGCCATCGCCGGAGCAGTCACGGCACCCGGCATAGGCATGGGCACGGCAACCGGCTGCGCGGCGCTCGCGCGCTCGAGTTCGACCGCGGTGCCATCGGGCTCCTCAACGCGTACGCGCGTGAGGCCGCGGTCCTCCATAACATCGGCTATCTCGGCAAGTCTTTTGGAATCCATGCTCTAGCTCCTCGTATATCTACGCAGCGCGATGGCGGCGTTGTGCCCGCCAAAGCCCAGGTTGGTCGAAAGCGCCCAGGTAAGGTCGGCGCGAACCGCGCGATTGGGCGTGTAGTCAAGATCGCAGGCGGGATCGGGCGTGTGGTAGTTAATGGTCGGCGGCACCACGCCCTGCTCGAGCGCCATGGCGCAGGCCATGACCTCGATGGCACCCGTGGCACCGATCATGTGGCCGGTCATCGACTTAGTCGACGAGACGTGCGCGGCGCGCGCCGCGTCCTCGCCGAGCGCACGCTTAATGCCCGCCGTCTCGGACGAATCGTTGAGCTTGGTCGAGGTGCCGTGGGCATTGATGTAGAGGCCCTCGGAAGGCTTGACGTCGCCCTCGGTCACCGCCAGCGATATCGCGCGGGCAATGCCGGCAGCCTCGGGATCAGGGCTCGTGATGTGATAGGCATCATCGGTGTTGCCGTAGCCCACGACCTCGGCATAAATGTGCGCACCGCGCGCCTGCGCATGTTCCATGCTCTCGAGTACCAGCACGCAGGCGCCCTCGCCCATCACAAAGCCATCGCGGTCTACATCGAACGGGCGGCAAGCCGTCGCGGGATCAGGGTTGGTGGTCAATGCGCGGCAGGACGTAAAGCCCGCAACGGCATCGGGGATAATTGCGGCCTCGGCACCGCCGGCGAGAATCGCATCGGCATAGCCGTGCTTGATGGCGCGGAACGCCTCGCCCACCGCATGGGCCGAGGTTGCGCACGCGGTCACCACGGGCAGGGTCGGGCCCTTTGCCTTATGGCGAATCGCGATGTTGCCCGAAGCCATGTTGGGAATCATCATCGCGATCATATAGGGCGATGCGCGGCGGGGCCCGCGGTCGGCAATCGTATGGACGTTGTCGACAAGCGTCTGCATGCCGCCCACGCCCGAGCCCACGTAGACGCCCAGGCGCTCGCGATCGATGGCGCCTTCGACATCAAAGCCCGCATCGTGCATCGCCTCGTCCGAAGCTGCCATCGCAAACTGAACGCAAGGGTCCAGATGCTTGGCGTCACGCTTGCCAAAGTACTCGTTGCCGTCAAAGCCCTTGACCTCGGCCGCCACCTTGACGGCAAATGCATCGGTATCGAAGTGCGTAATCGGGCCGATGCCGCACGTGCCAGCGCACATTGCCGCCCAGGTGGCAAGCGCGGTGTTGCCGAGCGGCGATACGGCACCTATGCCGGTGATTGCAACTCTCTGTTCCATCATGGTCTCCTCATCCAAGCCGTTCTTCGGCCCTGATTTCTACATCGCCATTCCGCCGTCAACGCGTACAACCTCGCCCGTAATGTAGGAAGCCGCATCGCTCGCCAAAAAGCGCACCACGCCGGCCACTTCCTCGGGGCGCGCCATGCGCTTAAGGGGAATCTGCTCCTCGGTTGCCGCGCGAACCTTCTCCGAGAGCTTTGCCGTCATATCTGTCTCGACAAACCCGGGGGCGACCGCGTTCACTCGTACGCCGCGGGGCGCAAGCTCGCGCGCCACCGCCTTGGTCAGGCCGATCACGCCCGCCTTGGAGGCAGCGTAGTTGGCTTGCCCGGCATTGCCCATCAGGCCCACAACCGAGCTCATGTTGACGACGCAGCCGCCGCGCTGGCGCATAAAGGTCTTGGTGAGCGTGCGCGTCATGTTAAACGTTCCTTTAAGATTGACATCGAGCACACGATCGAAGGCGTCATCGCCCATGCGCATGAGCAGGCCATCGCGGGTGATGCCAGCGTTGTTGACGAGCGCCCAAATGGAGCCAAAGTCGTTGAGGACCGCTTCCACGCACGCGTTGACGGCAGCGGGATCGGCCACGTCGCATTGATATGCGCGAGCTGTGGCACCAGCGGCCTCGCAGGCTTCGCACGTCTCGCGCGCCGCATCGACGCTGCCGGCATAAACGACGGCGATATCAAAGCCGTCCTCCGCCAGACCGACAGCGCAGGCGCGGCCGATGCCGCGCGAGCCGCCCGTGACCAGTGTCACGCGGCGCGATCCGTCGCGCTCGAGCGTGCCGTTGTTCAAGTTGCCCATGTCATTCCTTTCGGGTTACAGCCCTGTGGACTATGCGAGCTCGTCGGCAATAGCTGCGACCTGCTCGGCCGTCTCGCACGAATACACACGAACGTCGCTCAACGTTCGCTTGACCAGGCCGGACAGCGTTTTGCCGGGGCCGACCTCAATAAATGTGTCGATGCCTTGATCCTGCAGAGCATGCAGCGTATCGACCCAGCGCACGGCATGGCTCACCTGATTGGCCAAGACACCCGATGCCGTCTGGGGGTCCGCCGGATAGGGCGCCGCTGTCATATTTGCCAAAACAGGAATGAGCAACGGGGACGGCGCGTGACCGGCCTCAATATATGCGGCAAGGCCACAGGTCGCCTCGGCCATATAGGGGCTATGAAATGCACCCGACACCGCGACCTTCATGGCGCGGCCGCCAGCCTCTTTTACTAGGACGTCGAGCTCCTGCAGCGCCTCGGGCGCTCCGGCCACAACCGTCTGCTGTGGGCTGTTGTAGTTGACTGGCCAGCAGTCCTCGCCGGCCTGTTTTGCCAGGCCCTCGACTTGCACCGCATCGAGCTTGATGACGGCACGCATGCCGCCGGGGTGACGCTCGGCAGCCGCGGCCATCAGCGCCGCGCGCTCGCACACGAGCTCAAAGCCCGCTCGCGTATCGAATGCCCCCGCAAAGGTGAGCGCGGCGACCTCGCCCAGCGAGAATCCCGCACAGGCGGCAGGCACCACGCCGCGCTCACGCAGAGCGGTAGCCGCCGCCAGGTCGTGAACGAACACGCACGGCTGCGTGTTCTCGGTCTGCGAGAGCTCCTCCTTGGAGGCGCTCCGGCACTGCTCGCTGGTCCCCGGGCGCACCTCGTCGACAATGGCGAACACCTCGGCGGCCGCCGGCGATGCCTCGATCAGGTCGACGCCCATCGCGGGGTGTTGGGCACCCTGGCCGGCAAACAGAAACGCTACGCTACCCATGCGGACGCACCCTTCAGGACGCGCTCGGCGCCATCGACCAGATCGTCAACGATTTCACGTGCGCTCTGGCACTCGTTGACCATGCCGGCAATCTGTCCACACAAAAACGAACCCTCTTCGTAATTGCCGTCCTTGGCGGCCTTGCGAAGGGCGCCCGTGCCCATGGCCCCGAGCTCTTCGGAGCTTGCGCCCGCCGCCTCGCTCTTGGCATACGCGTTAGTGAAGGGGCTCTTGAGGGCGCGCACCGGATGTCCCGTCGAGCGACCGGTCGCACGCGTCGAAGTGTCGTTGGCCTTCAGGACCATCTCTTTGTACTGCTCCGAGACGGTGCACTCGTCTGCGACCAGAAAGCGCGTACCCACTTGCACGCCTTCGGCGCCCAGCATAAAGGCGGCCGCCACGCCGCGGCCGTCGGCAATACCGCCGGCGGCCACAACGGGAATGTCAACCGCATCGACGACCTGCGGCACCAGTGCCATCGTCGAGGTCTCGCCAATATGGCCGCCCGATTCGGTACCCTCGGCAACAACCGCCGTGGCTCCACGACGTGCCACGAGGCGCGCCAGCGCCACCGAGGCAACGACCGGGATGACCTTGATGCCCGCCTCGTTCCACGCCTTCATGTACTTGGCGGGATTGCCGGCGCCCGTCACGACGACCGGCACTCGCTCGTCAATCACGACCTGCGCGACCTCGTCGGCAAACGGGCTCATGAGCATGACGTTGACGCCAAAGGGCTTATCCGTCCTGGCGCGCAGCTCGTGAATCTGGTCGCGCAGCCAGTTGGCGTCGGCGTTCATGGCCGCGATAATCCCTAAGCCACCCGCCTCGGATACGGCCGATGCCAGCGACGCATCGGCAATCCAGGCCATACCGCCCTGGAACACGGGTTTCTCGATGCCGAGCAGATCGCAGAGAGGAGTCTTGAGCATCTCTACTTCTCCAATGCCGCCTCAACCGTATCGGCGAACTCGCCGACCGTCTTGGGGTTCTCCTCGGTATCGAGCTGGATGCCAAACTCGTCCTCAACGGCGACGAGAATCTCGACGGTGCCCAGGCTGTCGAGGCCAATCTCCTCGAGCGTGGACTCGGGCTTCATCTCGACGTCGTCAAGGCCGGCGGTCTCGCGGATAACGTCGCAAACGCGCTCGAAGGTCTTCTGATCTGCCATGGTAGTTCTCCTTTGTTTGTGCCCTAGGGCGTTTTTATTTCCTATGTGCGACTACTTCCAACGAAGCAGATAGCCACCTATATCCAGACCGGCGCCAAATCCAACCAAGGCGATGGTGTCGCCCGTGTGAAGTGCACCGGCGTTTGCCAGCCGGTCGAGGGCAAGCGGAATGCATGCGCTCGAAATGTTGCCGGTCTCGCGCAACGTGCGAACCACGCGCTCGTCCGGCACGCCCAGGCGCTTGACCGCCTGGCTCAGGATTCGTTCGTTAGCCTGATGGAATACAAAATGATCGATGTCTTCGACCGAAATGCCCGCATCGCTCGCAAGCTTATGGACCGTGTCGCAGATGGCGTTGACGCCGAACTTGAACACACGGCGGCCGTTCATGGACAGCACGCTCTCGCTATCTGCGGAGGCCTTAAACGGCGAGATGCCGACCAGACCGGGAACGCGCAACGTCTCGACGTCGGGCGCCGTCGAAAGCTCAACGGCAAGGGGGCTGTCTCCCCCAGCCTCAATCACTGCGGCGCCTGCCCCATCGCCAAAGAGCACGCAGGTGGCACGGTCGGTCCAGTCGAGCGCACGCGTCATCTGCTCGGCAGCAACGACAAGCGCGCGCTCGGCACGGCCGCGGGCGATATAGCCCTCGGCGACATCGAGCGCAAATACGAAGCCGGCGCAGGCCGCCGAGACATCGAAGGCAGGGCACGTCGCGCCTAGTCGCTCAGCAACGGCACACGCCTCAGCGGGAACAAGGTGGTCACCCGTCGTCGTCGAGCAGACGATCAGATCCAGCTGGCTCGCGTCGATTCCGGACACCTGGAGTGCCCGCTCGCTCGCCGCTACGGCAAGGTCGTCAAGTGACTCGGTGGTGCAGACGTGGCGGCTCTTGATACCGGTGCGGGTAAAAATCCACTCATCCGAGGTATCGAGGAACTCAGACAGCTCGTCATTGGAAACACTGCGCTCAGGAAGCGCCGAGCCTGTTCCAAGAATCGTGAAACCCATCACTAGCCTCCTTTGCGTTGTTGACGTGTTTACATCGACCAAGAGAGGATAGCGCATTTTAGACGTTGTTGACGTGTTAACATTAAATTGTCCAAATGCGACAAAGGCTTCACATTGTGTCTATCTCTCGACACCATTACGCGATTGCCTTATTAACTTAGGAGGTAGCAACCGTTATGGATGCCAAATTAACGATAGTCGACGTAACCGGATCGACCAACGATGACCTGCTCGAAGCAGGAAAACAGGGAGCGCCGCACGGCACAGGACTTGCCGCCCGGGCTCAAACAGCAGGACGCGGCCGGCGCGGGCACAAGTGGGACTCAACCGTCGGCAACTTATTGCTTTCGATTGTCCTGCGCCCATGCGTTAATCCAGCAAAGTTCTCTGGTCTTGCCGCCGTCAGCGGCCTGGCGGTGCTCGAAGCACTCGAAAAGCAGGGTCTTGCAAACGAGATTCGCCTTAAATGGCCCAACGACCTTGTCGCGCGAGGACGCAAGCTCGGCGGCATTCTGGTCGAGGCCGCACGCGATAACGAAGGCAAGCCCTTCGCCGTCTGCGGCATTGGCGTCAACGCAAACTACACGCCCCAAGAGGTACCCGATGGCGGCCTGGCGGCAATTGGCCTCTCGGACCTTAACGAGAGCGTTCCCACCGTCAACATGCTCCTCGATGAGGTCTATCACGCAGTTATAGACGCTGTAGATGCGTGGGCAGAGCGTCTTAACGCCATGGAAGAAGACGCCGGACCGCTCGCGCCCGTCCACGGCGAATATGTCACTCACCTCAATTGGATTGGGGAGCATGTTATCGCCCGTTCCCCTGCCGGCGACGAGCTGGCACGCGGCATCTTTAAAACCGTCGATGGCTTTGGTCGCGCGTGTATCGAAACGGAAGGCGGTTTGCGATCCTTCCATTTTGAGGAGGCATCGCTGCGTCCCGCGAGCGAATAGGGCGCCACAGCCAGCCGCTCGGCAGCCTTATCCGGCGGTCCAATCCCATCACGCTAAACAAAAGGGCCCCGCTACCGTAACGGCAGCGGGGCCCTTTAAGCTATGAGCGATATCGCTTAGAGCTTGATGTCGATGTCGACGCCAGCGGGGAGGTCGAGACGCATGAGCGAATCAACGGTGCCCGAGGTGGGGTCGAGGATGTCGATGAGGCGCTTGTGAGTGCGCATCTCGAACTGCTCACGGGAGTCCTTGTTCACGTGCGGCGAGCGGATAACCGTGTACAGGTTGCGCTCGGTGGGCAGGGGGACAGGACCGGAAACGCGAGCGCCGGTCTTCTGAGCGGTCTCGACGATGAGCTTCGCGGACTGATCGACGACCTCGTGATCATAGCCCTTGAGGCGAATGCGGATCTTCTGGGTAGCCAACTTAAACCTCCAAAGAGTGCGAGAGATGTTCTCGCAGGATTACGTAACAGGGAGCTCGAACTTAGGCGTTCTTGCTCATGACCTCGTCCACGATGGACTTGGGCGCGGGCTCATAAGAGTCGAACTGCATCGTGTAGGATGCACGGCCCTGGGTCTGGGAGCGAAGGTCGGTAGCGTAACCGAACATCTCGCCCAGCGGCACCTTGGCACGGATGAGCTTGCTGTTCTTGCGATCCTCCATGCCCTCGATCTTGCCGCGGCGACCGGAGAGGTTGCCCATAACGTCGCCCATGTACTGCTCGGGGGTCTCGACCTCGACAGCCATGATCGGCTCGAGCAGCTGCGGATCGGACTTCTTGAGGGCGTCCTTGATAGCCATGGAACCGGCGATCTTGAAGGCGGCCTCGGAGGAGTCGACCTCGTGGTAAGAACCGTCGAACAGGGTGACCTTAACGTCGAGGACCGGGAAGCCGGCGATAACACCGGTGTTCAGGGCCTCCTGGATGCCCTTGTCGATGGACGGGATGTACTCCTTGGGCACGACGCCGCCGACGATAGCGTTGACGAACTCGTAGCCGAAGCCCTCCTCCATCTTCTCGAGCTTGATGACAGCGTGGCCGTACTGACCGCGACCGCCGGACTGACGGACGAACTTGCCCTCAGCCTTCTCGACGTCGTGACCAGCGGTCTCGCGGTAGGCAACCTGGGGCTTACCGACGTTAGCGTCAACCTTGAACTCACGGAGCAGACGGTCGACGATGATCTCGAGGTGCAGCTCACCCATGCCGGCGATGATGGTCTGGCCGGTCTCGTGGTTGGTGGACACCTGGAAGGTCGGGTCCTCCTCGGCGAGCTTGGTCAGAGCCAGGGACATCTTGTCCTGCTCGGCCTTGGTCTTGGGCTCGATGGCAACGTCGATAACGGGCTTAGCGAACTCGATCTTCTCGAGGACGATCTCCTTGCCCTCGGCGCACAGGGTGTCACCGGTGGTGGAGTTCTTGAAGCCGACGCAAGCGACGATGTCGCCGGCGGCAGCGTCGTCACGGTCGATACGCTCGGCGGCGTTCATCTCAAGGATGCGGCCGAGGCGCTCACGCTGACCGTTGGAAGCGTTGACAACGTAGGAGCCGGACTCGGCGCGGCCGGAGTAAACGCGGACGTAGGTGAGCTTACCGACGAACGGGTCGGTCATGATCTTGAAGACCAGGCCGGAGAAGGGCTCGTCGAAGGAAGGATGACGCTGGATCTCCTCGCCGGTGTCCGGATCGGTACCGGTGACGGCCTCGACGTCGAGCGGGCTGGGCAGGTAGTCGACGACAGCGTCGAGCAGCTCCTGGACGCCCTTGTTCTTGTAGGCGGAGCCCACGAAGACGAGGTTGAGCTCGTTGGCCAGAACGCCCTTACGCAGAGCAGCCTTGAGCTCCTCGACGGTGAAGTCCTCCTCCATGAGGATCTTCTCCATGAGCTCGTCGTCAAAGCTGGCAGCAGCGTCGAGGAGCTCCTCGCGCTTGGTGGCAGCGATGTCGGCAAACTCAGCCGGGATCTCGTCCATCGGCTCGGGGTAGGTCATGCCCTTCTCGTCGGCCTTGAAGTCCCATGCAGTCATGGTGACCAGGTCGATGACGCCCCAGAAGTTGTCCTCGGCGCCCATCGGGACCTGAGCGGCCACGGCGTTAGCGTCGAGACGATCCTTCATGGTCTCGATAGCGTTGAAGAAGTCGGCGCCCACGCGGTCATACTTGTTGATGAAGGCGATGCGGGGGACGTTGAAGGTAGAAGCCTGACGCCAAACGGTCTCAGACTGGGGCTGAACGCCGGCAACGGCGTCGAAGACGGCAACAGCGCCATCGAGGACGCGCAGGCAGCGCTCGACCTCGGCGGTGAAGTCAACGTGGCCCGGGGTGTCGATGATCTGGATGCGGTAGTCCTTACCGTCCTTGTTCCAGAAGCACGTGGTAGCAGCGGAGGTAATGGTTACGCCGCGCTCCTGCTCCTGAACCATCCAGTCCATGGTGGCAGCGCCCTCATGGACCTCACCGATCTTGTGGGTCTTACCGGTGTAGTAAAGAATACGCTCGGTCGTGGTGGTCTTACCGGCATCGATGTGAGCCATGATGCCGATGTTACGGGTATCGGAAAGCTTGTACTTAGGCTTAGCCATGTTAGTTCCTTACCTTAACTTACCAACGATAGTGAGAGAACGCGCGGTTGGCCTCGGCCATCTTGAAGACGTCCTCACGCTTCTTGACGGAAGCGCCCAGGCCGTTGGAAGCGTCGAGAATCTCGTTGGCGAGACGCTCGGCCATGGTCTTCTCCTTGCGAGCGCGGGAGAAGTTGACGATCCAGCGGATACCCAGAGCGGTGGAGCGACGGGAGTTGACCTCCATCGGGACCTGATAGGTAGCGCCACCGACACGCTTGGGCTTAACCTCGAGCGTGGGCTTGACGTTGTCCATAGCCTTCTTGAAGGTAGCGAGAGCGTCGCCACCCTCGGACTTCTCGGCAACGATCTCGAAAGCGGTGTAAACGATGCGCTCAGCGGTGGCCTTCTTGCCGTCAAGAAGGACCTTGTTGATGAGCTGAGTCACCAGGCGGTTGTTGTAAACGGCGTCAGGCTGAACCTCACGACGATTAGCTGCTGCACGACGCGGCATGTGAAATCTCCTTAAGTGTCTACCGTGCGGCGCTTAGGCGGCACACGGCGAAAGTATCAAAACGTTATCTGGCTTATTTAGCCTTGGGGCGCTTAGCACCGTACTTGGAACGGGCCTGCATACGGTTCTGGACCGGAGCAGCGTCGTAGGCGCCACGGATGACGTGATAACGGACACCAGGGAGGTCACGGACACGACCGCCGCGGACGAGCACGATGGAGTGCTCCTGCAGATTGTGGCCCTCACCCGGGATGTAAGCAGTAACTTCGATGCCGTTGACAAGGCGAACACGGGCAACCTTACGAAGAGCCGAGTTCGGCTTCTTGGGGCTCGTGGTGAAGACGCGGGTGCACACGCCGCGCTTCTGGGAGTTGTGCTGCAGAGCAGCGTTCTTGGACTTCTTGGGCACGGAACGACGGCCCTGGCGAACCAGCTGGTTAATAGTAGGCAAAGCGTACTCCTTCTCGAATGATTCCAGCTTTCTGTAAAGTGCAACGGCTTGAATCGAGGGGTCAGCATCCCCCTACGAAACACGCAGTTCGATAGGATACGTGGCGTTAGCTGTGTCGTCAACAGACCACGCCGCCGGGCGTATCCTAAAATACCCACATTTCCGCAAAGCCTACACAAAAGGAATCCCCTTCTGTGCGCGTGGGCGGATTCCCGGTCCGGGCGGCACAGGGGTTAAGTTTGCTGCTCTACAGTCCTGGCTCGCACGGAGGCCACATTAAGTGGCCTCCGGCTCGTGCGGAACTCGCGACAAACTTAACCCCTGTGCCGCCCGGCCCGGGAATCCGACGTGCTCGTCGGGGCAACGTTCCCTGCCAAAAAGGGACAGGTTTATTTTGGTCGGTTTTATCTGGGAAAACGCCACTCTTCACGGTGATCCGCATCCATTTGCTACGTTCTTCCGAGAATCAGACGAATAACGTCCAATCCACTCGTCCATATAACGCTAAAAAGGCCGCTTCCCCCCTTGGGAAGCGGCCCAGACTTTACGAATAAACGATGGTAAAGGGTACTTCTGTTTCGGTCTCTCCTGTTGACGTGTACCTCGTGCCCTCAAGCGTTACTGAGACCACTTGGTCGACATCGATCAACTTCGTTGGCAGCCAGATGTTCTCTCCGCTATTGCGCGCATAAGAAAAATATAAGTTGAACACCCCTGCGTCGTCATCTTCGATAATCTGCTCCGATCCATCCTTGTAGCTGACGGTCAGCTTATTATCAACTGCATCAATACCCAGATCATCGATGTGTGTCTGGATAGAAAACGGGCTGATCTCGAGAGGCGAGTCATCGGAGCGGAGTTCCTTTGTATCGACGTAAGCTCCAACGCTAAACTCGGGCGTCGATGCCTCGAACGGCTTCGCATCCTCGCCTTCGCCCTCGGTCCACGAGATATTCCAGGTGACCGCATGTTGAAAACCTCGCTCGCGATCCATAGAGGCAAAGTACATCGTGCCATTAATGACCGTGTCGCTTGATGTGTCCTTATCAATGGTGCAGCGTGTGTCAGCCCATTCCTCGCCGAAGTTCATGCTGGGCGTGCCGATGCCTTGTTCTTCTTCACCATAGAG
>NZ_JBCOTQ010000005.1:56100-62217 GCF_040920445.1 Collinsella aerofaciens
GATTAACCTCCTGGACTGCGCCTTCCAGGCTTTGGGGCGCGATGCCATCACCAAACTCTCTGGTGTAGGTGTATTTAGCCCCCGATGAGCCGCCGTTGGTCCAGGTAATGGAATCCCCATTGCCGTGGTTTCCCCAGGCTGAGGCAAAATAGCTGGAATTGATAACGGCGTAGGCGACCCCTCCGGTCGCCAACACTCCGGCGAGACATCCGATTACGGCAACATAGAGAGACTTCGCGTGGCCCTTTCGATGAAGCAACTCACCCGCAGCGGTATTTAGGACGCGATCTGCAAGATTGCTATCGGCTTGGATGGACTCGAAGGCCTGCTTGATTTGATTGGATTTCACGGTCGCCCTCCTCTAGGATGAATTTGAGCTTCGATCGACCACGAGCTAAACGCGTTCGAACGGTCGCGGCTGGTACATGCAACAACTCGGCAATCTCTGAAGTCGAAAAGCCTAGATAGTAATAGAGCACGATGGGAACACGGAATCGCTCCGGAAGTCGCATAACGTCTGACAGGACTGCCTCGGTCTCATCCTGCGCCGCCGAAAGCGAATCGGCCAGGTTCTCAATATCCTCCACACGCCTCCATGGCTTTCGAAAGAGCGATTTACATTCATTGATCGTGACCCGGATAAGCCAGCGGCGAAGATGTTCCCAACTTTCAAAGTGTCCATCGCTTTTAAGCAACTTAAGAAAGACGTCTTGGGCAATATCGTCGGCATCGGCACGATCGCGCAGATACGTCAATGCGATTCGAAACACGACATCCCGGTGATCTTCGACTGCCTGTCTAAATGTTTGTTCTTCCATAATCACCTCCCGGTGACGTTAATGGTTCTCGATGAGGCCCTCACCATAGATACGCTTTGACCGGACGAAATGTTTCAAATTCAAGCAGGAAAAACCTACCAAAATAAACCTGTCCCTTATTGGCAAATCCCCAAGGAATCAGCGGAACGCAACAGGTTGAGCATACGCAAGCGAGCGGCCCCCAGAGCGTACAAGGTGGCATGAAAAAGGCAGGGCATTGACCTTTTGGTCATGCCCTGCCTTTTGAATGACAGATTGTAGCTCTGGGGGCCGCGCAGCGACGGAGGTCGCCGCCGTTCGTTAGAACGGCGGAACTAATTACTCCTCGTCGTTGTCCTTGGCCTCTTCGGCGTCGTCGGTGTCCACGAGCTGGTTGAGCAGCTCGTCGAGGGAAGCCATGTCCTCGTTGATCGCGCCGTTGGCGGGAGCCTTCTTGTCGTCGATCGGGGCGCCCAGGAGCTCCTCGTCGGCGTCGGCGTGATGCGTCGGAGCGGAGGTACCCAGCAGGATATCGTCCGGACCGTCGGGGCTAAAGACCATCTGCAGCAGCTGCGAGAGGTCTTCCTCGTCGGCAACGTCGTCGTTGTTCTCGAGGATGTAGAGCAGATCGTGGGCCTCGAGGCCGTCACGGAGCTCCTCGATCGCCTTGGCACCGATGCCATCGATGCGCAGCAGATCCTCCTCGGACTTGCCAACCAGGTCGCCGACCGTCTCGATGCCGACCTCGCTGAACTTGTTGGTCCAGCGCTGCGACACGCCCAGGTCGTCGAACAGGTACAGACGAGCCTTCTCGGCGGAGATGGTGTGGCCGTTGCGGGTGAACGAGCCGTCAGCACCACCGAACTCGTCGTAGCCGGCCCAGTCGAGCTGCTGCGGGAGCTGCTCGTCCAGGTCCTTGAGCTCCACAGGAGCCCACTCGGGCAGCGACTTGGCGTTGGGCGAAGCCGGGCCGTCGATGTCCACGTAGCCGTCGGCCGTGCGATACGTCAGCTTGGCGTTGGCGTACGGCTTGAGGCCGGTACCAGCCGGGATCTTCTTACCGACAATGACGTTGGATTTAAGGTCGAGCAGGTGGTCGACCTTACCCTCGATGGCAGCCTCGGTAAGGACGCCAGCGGTACGGATGAACGAAGCGCTCGACAGCCAGGAGTCGATGTTGGACGCGACCTTGAGCGTACCCAGGATGACGGGCTCGGCCACGGGAGCCTGACCGCCCAGACGGGCAACGCGCTCGACCTCGTCGGCGAACTCGTAGCGGTCGACGTACTGACCAAGCAGGTACTTGGAGTCACCGGGGTTGGTGATCTGAACGCGACGCAGCATCTGACGTGCGAGCACCTCGATGTGCTTGTCGTTCAGGTCGACGCCCTGGCTGGTGTAGACGTCCTTGACGCTCTCGACGAAGGTGTGCATCGTCGACTCGATATCGGTCAGCTTGCGCAGGTTGCGGAAGTTGACGAAGCCCTTGGTGATCTGGTCGCCGGCGCGAACCTCGCAGCCGTCCTCGATCTCGGGCATAAAGCGCACCGAAGCGGGGACGCGGCGCTCGTCGAGGACACGGGTGTGATCCTCGGAGTCGGTGAGCGTCAGCACGTACTCGGACTTCTCGGGCTTAATCGAGAGGTGGCCGGAGTACGGAGCCAGCTCGGCCTCGCGACCCAGGATCTTCTCGTTGACGTTGCCGACGATATCGAACATACGGCTGACCGTAGGCAGACCCTGCGTAATATCGTCGACGCCAGCGACGCCGCCGGAGTGAATGGTACGCATCGTAAGCTGCGTACCGGGCTCGCCGATGGACTGGGCGGCAATAATGCCGACCGCGGTACCGATGGCGACCGGACGACGGGTGGAAAGATCCCAGCCGTAGCACTTCTGGCACACGCCGTACTTGGAGCGGCAAGTGAGCAGCGCGCGGAGCTTGACCTTCTTAAGGCCGGCATCGACCATCTTCTGAATGTCGGCAACCTTCTCGATGTAGCCGTCCTGCTCAAAGAGCACGGTGCCATCGGGGGCCACGACGTCCTCGATGAAGCAACGGCCGACGAGGTCCGTGTTGAGATCGGTGGTGCCGGGGATGATGAGGTTGTAGGTAACGCCCTCGCGCGTACCGCAGTCCTCCTCGCGGACGATGACGTCCTGGGCCACGTCGACCAGACGACGGGTCAGGTAACCAGAGTCCGAGGTGTGGGATGCGGTATCGACCAGGCCCTTACGGGCGCCGTAGGTCGAAATGAAGTACTCGAGCGGCAGCAGGCCCTCGCGGAAGTTCGCCTTAATGGGAAGGTCGATCGTCTCGCCGGACATGTCTGCCATCAGGCCACGCATGCCGCCGAGCTGACGCAGCTGGGTCTTAGAACCACGGGCGCCGGAGTCGGCCATCATGTACAGCGGGTTCTCCTCGTCGAACATGTCGAGCATGAGCGCTGCAACCTTATCGGTACAAGCGGTCCACTCGTTAACGACTTCGATGTGGCGCTCCGTCTCGTTGATGAAGCCCTCCTCGAAGTACTCGTTGATCTGGTCGACGTTGGCCTGGGCGCGATCGAGCAGCTCCTGCTTCTCGGCAGGGATGAGAGCGTCCCACACCGAGATGGTGAGGCCGGCGCGGGTAGCGTAGTGGAAGCCGGAGTACTTGATGGCGTCGAGGATCGGGCCGACCTTGGCCTCAGGGTAACGATCGCAGCAGTCGGCAACCAGCTTGGCCACATCGCCCTTGACCATCTTGTAGTTCATGAACTCATAGTCTTCGGGCAGGCACTGGCGGTTGAAGATGATGCGGCCGATAGAGGTCTCGAAGCGCGCGGTCTTGTTGCCGGTGACGTCGTAGTCGACAAACTCGTTCTTGCCGTTCTTGACGCGGAAGATACGGGTGCCGTCCTCGTTGATAACGTTGGCATCGGCAGCGGACACGCGGACCTGGATCTTGGCCTGCATGTCGACCTCGGAGCGGCAGTCATAGGCGTGCAGCGCGTCGTCGAAGCTCGAGAACACGTGGTTCTCGCCCGGCAGACCCTCGCGAACCTGGGTGAGGTAGTACACACCGATGATCATGTCCTGCGAAGGGATGTTGACCGGCTTGCCGGATGCCGGCGAGCGCAGGTTGTTCGCAGAGAGCATGAGCACGCGGGCCTCGGCCTGAGCCTGGCTGGACAGCGGCACGTGGACAGACATCTGGTCGCCGTCGAAGTCGGCGTTGAAGGGCGAGCAGACCAGCGGGTGCAGGTGGATAGCCTTGCCCTCGACCAGCACCGGCTCAAAGGCCTGGATGGACAGACGGTGCAGGGTCGGTGCACGGTTGAGCAGCACGACGCGGCCGTCGATGACCTCTTCGAGGATATCCCACACAAAGGTGGCACCGCGGTCGATAGCGCGCTTGGCACCCTTGATGTTCTCGACCTTGCCAAGCTCGACCAGGCGCTTCATGACGAAGGGCTTGAAGAGCTCCAGCGCCATGGTCTTGGGCAGACCGCACTGGTGCAGCAGCAGCTTGGGGTCGGTAACGATTACCGAACGGCCGGAGTAGTCGACACGCTTGCCCAGCAGGTTCTGACGGAAACGACCCTGCTTGCCCTTGAGGGCCTCGGCGAGCGACTTGAGCGGGCGACCGCCACGGCCAGAGACCGGGCGACCACGACGGCCGTTGTCGAACAGGGCGTCCACGGACTCCTGGAGCATGCGCTTCTCGTTATTCACGATAATCGCAGGGGCGTCCAGGTCGAGCAGGCGCTTGAGTCGGTTGTTACGGTTGATCACGCGACGGTACAGGTCGTTGAGGTCGGACGCGGCGAAGCGGCCGCCGTCGAGCTGGACCATCGGGCGCAGATCGGGCGGAATGACCGGGATGACATCCAGGATCATGTTCGCGGGGCTGTTGCCGCCCTTCAGGAAGGCGTCAACGACCTCGAGGCGCTTAACGGCCTTCTCGCGCTTCTGCTTCTGGGAGTCCTCGTCGGCGATGATGGCCTTGAGCTTCTCGGCCTCGGAGGGGAGGTCGATGGCAGCGAGCAGGTCGCGGACGGCCTCGGCACCCATGCCACCCTTGAAGTACATGGAGTAGTAGCGAGTCATCTCGCGGAACAGCGGCTCATCGGAAATGAGGTCGCGCTCGCTGAGCTTCATGAAGGCGTTGAAGGCGTCCGTGCGGAGCTGCTTCTCGTCCTTGCACTCTTCCTCGATGTCGACGATGCCAGAGGCGATCTCCTCGGGGGTCAGCGGCTCCTCGTCGGAGAACTCGTCAAAGTTCTCGGGGTTGCCCTGCTCCTTGAGGGACTCGATCTGGCGGGCGCACTCGGCATCGATCTCTTCCAGATCGGCGGCGAGCTCCTCGCGCAGGTCATCGGCGTCGGCCTCGCGAGCCTCGTAGTCAACCTCGGTGATGATGTAGCTGGCAAAGTACAGAACCTTCTCGAGGTCCTTGGACTTGATGTCGAGCATACGGCTCATCGGGAAGCTCGTGGGGCTCTTGAAGTACCAGATGTGGGACACGGGAGCGGCGAGCTCGATGTGGCCCATGCGATCGCGACGCACCTTGGCCGAGGTGACCTCGACGCCGCAGCGCTCGCAGACGATGCCCTTAAAGCGGATGCCCTTGTACTTGCCGCAGGAGCACTCCCAGTCCTTGGCGGGACCGAAGATCTTCTCGCAGAACAGGCCGTCCTTCTCGGGCTTGAGGGTACGGTAATTGATGGTCTCCGGCTTCTTGACCTCACCGTGCGACCAGGAACGGATCTGGTCGGCGGAGGCAAGGGAGATCTTTACCGAGTCAAAATCAGTAGCTTCGAAATCTGCCACAGTCAACTACTCCTTATCAGTGGTCGTGGCGGCGACAGCCTCGGGCGCCTCGGCGGTCTCGGCATCCTGGGCCTCGACGTCGGCGTCAACGCCGGCGAGCGCAGCCAGGTCGTCGAGAGCAGAGGTCTCCTCGGCGGTCACAGGGGCGGAGGCGTCCTCGTCAGCATCGTGCATGGGCTCGATGTCCAGCGCGAGGGAACGGATCTCCTTGACGAGAACCTTGAAGGACTCGGGGATACCCGGGACCGGAACGTTCTCGCCCTTGACGATGGACTCGTAGGTCTTGACGCGGCCCACGGTATCGTCGGACTTGACGGTCAGGATCTCCTGCAGGACGTTGGAAGCACCGTAAGCGTACAGTGCCCAAACTTCCATCTCGCCGAAGCGCTGGCCGCCGAACTGAGCCTTGCCGCCCAGAGGCTGCTGGGTAACCAGGCTGTAAGGGCCGGTCGAACGGGCGTGGATCTTGTCGTCGACCATGTGGCCGAGCTTGAGGATGTAGGAC
>NZ_JBCOTQ010000005.1:62369-66733 GCF_040920445.1 Collinsella aerofaciens
ACGGATGACCTCGGCGATCTCGTCCTCCTTGGCGCCGTCGAAGACGGGCGTGGCGGTGAAGAACGGACCGGGGACGTACTTGTCGGAGTCGGCCTGCTCGGTATCCCAACCGCACGCAGCAGCCCAGCCAAGGTGGCACTCGAGCAGCTGGCCGACGTTCATACGCGAAGGAACGCCCAGCGGGTTGAGGATAACGTCGATCGGGGTACCGTCAGCCATGTAGGGCATGTCCTCGACCGGCAGAACGTTACAAATAACACCCTTGTTGCCGTGGCGGCCGGCGATCTTATCGCCCTGCTGGATCTTACGACGCTGGGCGACGTAGACGCGCACCTGCTCGTTGACGCCGGGGGCCAGGTCGTCGCCGTTCTCGCGGCTAAAGCGGACGACGTCGATGACGCGGCCGTAAGCGCCGTGAGGCATCTTAAGGGAGGTGTCGCGGACGTCGTGGGCCTTGGCACCGAAGATGGCGCGCAGCAGGCGCTCCTCGGCGGTCAGAGCGCTCTCGCCCTTAGGCGTGACCTTGCCGACCAGGATGTCGCCAGGGCCGACCTCTGCGCCGATGCGGATGATGCCGTCCTCGTCGAGGTTGGCAAGCATGTCCTCGGAGAGGTTCGGGATCTCGCGGGTGATCTCCTCGGGGCCGAGCTTGGTGTCGCGGGCGTCGATCTCGTGACGGGTGATGTTGATGGTCGTCAGCAGGTCCTCGGCCACCAGGCGCTCGGACACGACGATACCGTCCTCGTAGTTGAAGCCTTCCCACGGCATGTATGCCACGGTGAGGTTCTGACCCAGTGCGAGCTCGCCATGATCGGTCGAAGGACCGTCAGCCAGGGGCTCGCCCTGCTCAACGGTGTCACCGACGCGCACGAGCGGACGGTGGTTGATGCAGGTGGACTGGTTGGAGCGCTGGTACTTGGCCAGGTGATACTCGTCCATGCCGCCGGCATGCTTGACGATGATCTTGGCGGCGTCGGCAAAGATGACCTCGCCGGCGTTCTTAGCCAGGGTGACCTCGCCGGAGTCCAGGGCGGCGCGACGCTCCATGCCGGTACCGACATAGGGAGCGGCGGGGTGAACCAGCGGCACGGCCTGACGCTGCATGTTAGCGCCCATCAGCGTACGCTTGGCGTCGTCGTGCTCGAGGAACGGGATCAGCGTGGCTGCGACGGAGAGCATCTGACGCGGCGAGACGTCCATGTAGTCGACGTCCTCGACGGGCACGTCGGCGGGAGCGCCGAAGGAGCCGTCGAAGTCGCGGGTACGGGCGATCACGGTGTGCGGACGGACAATCTTGCCCTCGGCATCGGTCGTGATGAACTCGTTGGTCTTGGGATCGAGCGGCGTGTTGGCCGGCGCGATGACGTGCTTCTCTTCCTCGTCAGCGGTCATCCAGTCGATCTGGTCGGTGGCAACGCCGTTCTCGACGCGACGGAACGGGGCCTCGATGAAGCCATACTCGTTGACGCGGGCGTAGAGGGCGAGCGAGCCAATCAGGCCGATGTTGGGGCCTTCGGGGGTCTCGATCGGGCACATGCGGCTGTAGTGCGAGTTGTGAACGTCGCGGACGGCCGTCGGCACGTTGGTGCGGCGGCTGGAGCCGGACTTGTGGCCGGCAAGACCACCAGGGCCGAGTGCGGACAGACGGCGCTTGTGGGTCAGACCGGTCAGAGGGTTCGCCTGGTCCATGAACTGCGAGAGCTGCGAGGAACCGAAGAACTCCTTGATGGAGGCCACGATCGGGCGGATGTTGATGAGCGACTGCGGGGTGATCTCGTCAATGTCCTGGGAGCTCATGCGCTCACGGACGACGCGCTCCATACGGCTCATGCCGATACGGAACTGGTTGGCGACGAGCTCGCCGACGGTGCGGATACGGCGGTTGCCAAAGTGATCGATGTCATCGACCTTGAAGCCCTGCTCGCCGGCAGCGAGGGACAGCAGGTAGCGCAGCGTAGCGACGATATCCTCGTCGGTGAGCACCGTGACCTCTTCCTCGGTGGTGAGGTTGAGCTTCTTGTTGACCTTGTAACGACCGACGCGGGCCAGATCGTAGCGCTGCGGGTTAAAGAGCAGGCCCTCGAGCAGGCTGCGGGAGGCATCCACGGTGGGAGGCTCGCCCGGGCGCAGACGACGGTAAATCTCGATGAGGGCGTCCTCGCGGGTAAGGGCGGTATCGCGCTCCAGGGTGCGCTTGATCACATCGGAGTTGCCGAGCAGCTCAATGATGTCGTCGTTGGTGACGGCGATGCCAAGGGCGCGCAGGAACATCGTGGCGCTCTGCTTGCGCTTACGGTCGATGGAGACCATGAGCTGGTCGCGCTTGTCGACCTCAAACTCGAGCCAGGCACCACGGGACGGGATGATCTGGGCCTTGTAGATCTGCTTGCCCGAATCCATCTCGGAGCTGTAGTACACGCCCGGGGAGCGGACGAGCTGGGAGACGACGATACGCTCGGTACCGTTGATGATGAAGGTGCCCTGATCGGTCATCATGGGGAAGTCACCCATGAAGACGAGCTGCTCCTTGATCTCGCCGGTCTCCTTGTTGGTGAGACGGACGTCGGTCAGAAGCGGAGCCTGATAGGTCATATCCTTCTCGCGGCACTCCTCGACGGTGTGCGCGGGGTCGCCGAACTGATGCTCGCCGAAGGTAACCTCGAGAACATGGTTCTGGCTCTGGATGGGGCTGGATTCCTTGAACGCCTCACGAAGGCCCTCGTCCTTAAAACGTTCAAAGGATTCCCTTTGAACAGAGATAAGGTTGGGGAGCTCCATGGCCTCCGGGATTTTCCCGAAGCTGACGCGCTTGCGCTCAGTGGCAGTGTATGCGTAGGTCACCAGGTTTTTCCTCCTTCACGGAAATGCTCGGTGGATTGGCGAGGCATAGCTTCGCCAGTTATCGCAACCTAATAGTTTATCAGGTGCCGACCGTTGAGCAAGAAAAGCCTTGACGCGATTGAGTTTTTGGAGTAGCAAAGTTTTTCGACAGAAAATACGCAGGTAGATGTATGTATATCGAACACCTGTTCATATATTTTCTGTGAACAGAGAGCCAGCAATCGCAGCTCTTATAAAAAACGGGCGCGAACCGAGGTCCGCGCCCGTAAATGTCGATGCCCGAAAGG
This sequence comes from Collinsella aerofaciens, assembly GCF_040920445.1. Lineage (GTDB taxonomy): Bacteria > Actinomycetota > Coriobacteriia > Coriobacteriales > Coriobacteriaceae > Collinsella > Collinsella aerofaciens_BH. The sequence goes on from NZ_JBCOTQ010000005.1 coordinate 65,498, forward strand.
CTTACTTGCGCATCAAGCCGCCGCGCTCGTCAATGGCGTCCCAAAAGGCGCTTGCAAAGCGAGGGTCGCTTGCAGCCATGAGGGCGTTGGTGGCCATCCAGCCAGAGGGAGTGCCGGTGTCGTAGCCCGACAGCGGGTCGATGACGACGGCATACATGGCCTCGCGGTCGAGCGAACGGGCCATGGCGTCGGTGAGCTGGATCTCGCCGCCCTTGCCGGCCTGCTGATCTGCCAGCAGGTCCATGACCAGCGGGCTCAGCAGATAGCGGCCGACGATGTACAGGTTGGACGGAGCAGCCTCGGGAGCGGGCTTCTCGACCAGACCGCCGATACGCCAGACAGCGCCCGGCTCTGCATCGGCAACGTCCTCGGCGCCCTCGAGCGAACCGACGCGCTCACCGGCGATAACGCCGTAGCGGCTGACTTCCTCGGGCGAGCAAGCAGCGACGGCGATAACCGAAGCGCCACCGTGCTCCTTGGAAACGGCGAGCATCTTGTCGCAGATGTCGCGGTTAGGCACAACGTAGTCGCCCAGAAGAACCAGGAAGTTCTCCCCTGCCACGGCGTCGGCAGCAGAGCGGATAGCATGGCCGAGGCCCTTGGGCTCGTACTGATAACGGAAGTCGACCGGCATACCGCCAGCGTGGGCGACGGCATCGGCATAGGCGTTCTTGCCGCGCTCGCGCAGCAGGTTCTCGAGCGAGCGATCGGGCTGGAAGTAGTTCAGTAGCTCGGGTTTACCGGGAGATGTAACGATGATGGCGTCGTCGACTTCCTCGGGGTCGAGCGCCTCCTCGACGACGTACTGAATGACGGGCTTGTCGAGCACCGGCAGCATCTCTTTGGGCGTGCACTTAGTGCCAGGCAGAAAACGCGTGCCAAGACCGGCGGCGGGGATGATTGCCTTCATGTTATTCAAAGATCCTTTCGCAGGCGCAAAAGCGCCCCATGCGTGCGGCACACAGCCGCAGACCAAATTGCGATACCCAAGCATCTTACCGCTGGAACTATATGTCGCTACAAGGCAGAGGCAATTCTTCAGCAGGTCAACGCAAATTATTGCTCGAATGGTGCAATTTTATTGCCCAACGGCAGGGCACCCGATACGACGCAAATCACAGAATATGGCAGTTTGAGCAACCGATGCCGAGGGACCGAAAATCAGAACCACCCTTAAAAAGGGTGGTTTGCTCTTAGGGTATAACCCACGGGCCCCGGGCTCGCGTCTAAAGGCGC
>NZ_JBCOTQ010000006.1:0-23323 GCF_040920445.1 Collinsella aerofaciens
GAGAGCGTCTGCGCCGGCGCCACGGTGATGGAGTCGCCGGTATGCACGCCCATGGGGTCGAGATTCTCGATGGAGCACACAATGATGCCGTTGCCAGCATGGTCACGCATGACCTCCATCTCGTACTCTTTCCAGCCCTCGATGGACTCCTCGACCAGCACCTCGTGGGCGGGCGAGAGCTCGAGGCCCTGGCTCACGATGGAGACGAGCTCCTCGTGAGTGTGAGCGATGCCGCCGCCGGCGCCGCCGAGGGTAAAGCTCGGGCGCAGTACGCAGGGATAGCCCACGCGCTCGGCGATAGCCTCGGCGTCGGCCACGCTGTAGGCATAGCCCGAGCGCGCGACCTCCAGGCCAATCTCGGCCATGGCCTCGTTAAAGAGCTTGCGGTCCTCGCCGCGCTCGATGGCGGCCAGGTCGCAGCCGATCATCTCGACGCCGTACTTGTCGAGCGTACCGTCTTTCGCCAGCTCGACGGCGGCGTTCAGACCGGTCTGGCCGCCCAGCGTGGGCAGCAGCGCGTCCGGGTGCTCTTTCTTGATTACGCGCTCGATAAACTCGGCGGTGATGGGCTCGACATAGGTGCGGTCGGCCAAGCCCGGGTCGGTCATGATGGTCGCCGGGTTGGAGTTGACCAGGATGACCTCAAAGCCATCCTCCTTGAGCACCTTGCAGGCCTGGGCGCCGGAGTAGTCGAACTCGCAGGCCTGGCCGATGACGATGGGGCCCGAACCAATGACGAGGATACGCTTGATGTCAGTACGTTTCGGCATGTTAGTTCTCCTCGGTCTCAGCGGTCTCGGACTCAGCAAAGTTCCAGCCGGCAAGGCGGTCCTTCGCGGTGTCGATGTCCAGGTAGTTCTCCTCGCCGTCCATGAGTCGCGTAAAGGCGGTAAAGAGATAGTGGGCATCGGTGGGGCCAGGCGAGGCCTCGGGGTGGTACTGGACCGAGAAGCACGGTGCGTCGAGCAGCTGGATGCCCTCGGCGGTGCCGTCGTTGAGGTTCACATGTGTCAGGCGAATGCGACCAAAGCGCTCGTTCATCACGACCGGCGCGATTCCGCGGCGCACCCAGACGCGCAGATCTCCATCGGCCGCATGCTCGGTCTCGCCGCCGGAAAGCTCGGAGACAAGCTTGCCCAAGCTGGGGAACAGCAGGCCAAAGCCATGGTTTTGCGCGGTGATCTCCACACGGCGGCTTACCAGGTTCATAACCGGCTGGTTGCCACCGCGGTGACCGAACTTAAGCTTTTCCATCTGGGCGCCGCAGGCCAGGCTGATCATCTGGTGACCAAGACAAATACCAAAGACCGGCACCTTGCCGATCAGCTGCTGCACCTGCTCGTAGGTCTCCACCACGGCGTCGGGGTCGCCGGGGCCATTGGACAAAAAGACGCCGTCGGGATTCATGTCGAGCACCTCACTCGCAGGCGTGTCCCACGGCACGACGGTAAGGTCGCAGCCGGCGCGGACCAGCCCCTCCAGAATGCCGCGCTTCACACCGCAGTCGTATGCGACCACTTTGTGACGGGCAGGAGCGGCAGCCGAAAGCGCAAAGTCATGCATGGCAGGCAGATCGGCGGCCACAAACTCGTGAGGTACGGGGCAACTTACGGTCTTGACCAGGTTCTCGCCTACCAGCGTGGGCGCTGCGGCCAGACGCTCGGCAAGCTCGTCGACGTCGAAGATCTCGGTCGAGATAATGCCCATCTTGGAACCATTGTCGCGCAGATGGCGCACCAGAGCGCGGGTGTCGACGCCCTCGATAGCGACGATGCCGTGGGCGCGCAGATACTCCGGCACGCTGACGGCCGAGCGCCAGTTAGAAGGCGTGGTGCACATGTCGCGAACGATCATGCCGCGCATAGCCGGAGCGCTCGCAGGGCGCACGGCGTCGCCGGGGAAGGCCGACTGGACGTCGGTCTCGTCGATACCGTAGTTGCCGATCTGCGGATAGGTCATGGTTACGATTTGGCCGGCATAGCTCGGGTCGGTCATGACCTCAAAGTAGCCTTCGAGCGAGGTGTTGAAGCAGACTTCGCCGGTCGCGGTGCCCTCGGCGCCGCATGCACGTCCATAAAAAATGGTCCCATCCTCAAGATACAGGATGCAGGGACCGCAGGTGCCCTTGCTGGTTTTGGCCAGCATACGCTGGCAAAGCTCGCTGGGCGCGAAGGTGCGGGCGGCAGCGCCCGCGGTATGGTTGTTCGCCATAATTCTCCTTCCCGGTCTCACAGGACCGGCTTAAAGGTGTGTAGTTAGGCCTCGCGGTATTGTAACCGCAAGCATGCCTCATGGCGTTAATTTCATCGAAATGTTTACGAAATGATAATTATGACTTTCTATGCATAATGATTTTTCTGGGACGGGGATTAAAAATCATCCCGCGGGGCTTGTGGCTCACGCGGGATGACGGCGTCTTACTTTTTCTTGTCCTGTTCCAGCAGATCGGACGGCGTTCGGTCGGGCTTACCGCCGCGGAAAATCTCGCGGCCATGCAGACGATGCTCCAGGTCACGTTCGGCCTTTTCCTCGTCAATCTTGGTCTGGCTCACCACCGGGTCCTCAATCAACGACGACACCGAGTTCACCTGCTTCTGAATGCGCTCGGCGATGGTGTCATCCATACTCACGATGCGCATCTTCCAGTCGATATTCGTGGCGTTGGATGAGCTCTTGGTCCACACGAACGTCAGGATGGCGCTCTGGTGGCCATGGGCGGGAAACATGCCAAAGAAGGAATCGTGCTGAATGTTGCTATCCTCGTCGATATAGGCGTGAACGTTATACACCACGCGGTCGATCTTATCGTTGAGCAGCGCGTTGGTCGCAAGCGCCGCGGCCTGAATCTGCCCGTTGGACAGCAGCTCGAGCTCGTTGGCAGACGATGTGTCCAACACCGTCACCTCGACCGTGCCCGTACGCTCATCGGCTTCATCGACGGTAAAGTCGAGCGGGAACTGCGTAAAGCCGTTGCCCCACTCAAGGCCGCCCTTCAGCGCCGTCGAAACGGTATCGACCGAAACGCTCTCGGACAGGTTGGCGGTGTTCAGACGACGCATCACGCCGTAGCCAATCTGCATGCCCACGATCAGCACCAAAATACCAATGACCACGGCCATCGCGGTCTTCGTAATGGTATGGCTCACCTGCGAGCCCGAAGGATCGTCCTCGGACAGCGGGTCGATATGTTTTGCCTGGCTCGCGCGGTCTTCGCTGCGCAACTGCGCTAGCGCCGCTTTGTCACCGCGCTTGGCCGCAGCCTCCTTCTCACGCATGCGCTCGGTTCGCTTTTTAGCAAGCGTGGGATCCAAGACACCGGATGCATCGATTTCGGAGAATAACTCCGTCACTTCTTCCGGAGTCAAAGGGTTCTTGTCAGCCATAAACTTCCTGTCATATCAATCAGTCGAGCTCGTGCGCACGCGCACCTTCGAACTGCATTCGATAGTAACGGGCATAGGTGCCGCCACGGGCGAGAAGCTCCTCGTGCGTGCCACGCTCCACAACGCGACCATGCTCAACAGTCGCAATCTCGTCGGCATGCTTAATGGTCGAGAGACGGTGGGCGATGATGATCGTGGTACGGCCGCGTGCCAGCTCTTCGAGCGACTCCTGCACCGCCTCCTCGCTCTCGTTATCCAAAGCACTCGTCGCCTCGTCCAAGATCAAGATTTTGGGGTTCTTGAGAAACACGCGCGCGATGGCAACGCGCTGCTTCTGTCCGCCCGAAAGACGGCTGCCGCGCTCGCCCACGACCGTGTCATAGCCCTGTGGAAGCGACTCGATAAAGGCATCGATGTTGGCGCGACGGGCGGCCTCGGCGATCTCTTCTGCCGTAGCGCCCGGCTTGCCGTAGGCGATGTTCTCGCCAATCGTACCGTCAAATAGATAGACATCCTGCTGCACCAGGCCGATGGCGCGGCGCAGGCTCTGCTGCGTCACATCGCGCACGTCCTGACCGTCGATGCTAATGGATCCGGTAGCCACGTCATAAAAGCGCGGCAGCAGCGAACAGGTCGTGGACTTGCCGCCGCCCGAAGGGCCAACCAAAGCGATGGTCTGCCCGGGCTTGATGGACAGGTCCATATGGTCGATAACGGGACGCTCGTCGGCATAGCCCTCGCCCAGCTCGACATCCTCGTAGTTAAAGCACACGTCGTGATACTCCACGGCGCCGGCAGTCACCTGCAGATCCGTAGCGCCCGGCTTGTCCTGGATATCCGGCGCGGTCGAGAGCACCTCGTCCATACGTTTAAAGCCGGCGATAGCCTTCTGATACGTTTCGGCCGAATTGACGAGCGTCTCAAGCGGCGTGCAGAACAGCGAAATATAGAGTGCAAAGGTCGCCATATCGACCGCCTGCAGCTGTCCCTGGGCGACCAGCCAGCCGCCCAGCAGTACCACGATCACATAGAGCACACCCGAGAGCAGGCCATACGTCGCGGTATAGACGCCCATGGCGTGATACATATTCTCCTTGGACGAAAGATAGCGATTGTTTGAGGCGCGGAACTTGAAGCGTTCGGTCTCCTCATTGGCAAAGCTCTTGACCACGCGCATGCCCGCCAGCGAATCCTGCAGCTGCGCATTGATGCCGCTGATCTTTTTGCGGTTGTCGCTAAAGACCTCGCGCATGCGCATGTTCTGCCAAAACATGATGACCGCAAACGCTGCCGTCACCACGGCCATGGCGAGTGCCAGCACCGGGGCGATGGTAAAGAGGATCACAAACGAGCCGATGATCTCGATGCCGCAGATGATGATCCACTCGGGCACGTGGTGCGCCGCCTCGCAGATATCGAACAGGTCGTTGACCACGCGGCTCATCATGTCACCCGAGCTGTTGCGGTCGAAGTACGCAAAGCTAAAGCGCTCATACTGGTCAAACAGGTCCTCGCGCATCTTGGACTCCATGCGCGCGCCCATCACGTGACCCCAATAGCTCACAAAGTAGCGGCAAGCGCAGCGGACGGCATACATCAGCACCAAGCCCACCGCGATCATGCCGAGCGCCTGCATAATGGCAGCCTGACCCTGAGTAAACAGCCCACCGGTCAAATTGCGCAGGATAATGGGGAACGCCAGGTCAATGGCGGCAAGCACCAGAGCACAAACAGTATCAGCAACAAAAAGCCCCATCTGGGGCTCGTAATACGAAAGAAACCTCTTAAACATGCAGTCCTCGAAGAGAAATAAATAGCGTGATAAATCCGGTTGAGCCGGTCGGGCTGAAAACAAAGCGTCCCAACAAACATAACGCCGATGTTCTAGCAACGTCAGCGAAAACGTCCCTAAGCGAGCAAGGTGTCTTGAAAGAGGAGCGACGCGTACTTCGGTACGCGAGCGACGATTGAAAGGCAGATTGCCGCTTAGGGGCGTTTGCAGCGTCGACTCGTTACGCGGTTTGGTAAAACCGCGTAACCTAGAGCTCCGTGCCCCCAAGGCGGTGCGCGATGCTATCGCAGGCCAAGGCGCCCACGACGGTCTTGGCGTCTTCGATCTTGCCGTCGAGCACGGCGTCGATCAGCTCGTGCAGCGGTACGAGGTCCACGTTGACAAACTCGTCATCATCGGGGTTGGGTGCATCGAACTCGAGCTTGGTGGCCAGGTAGATGTGAATGATCTCGTCACAGAAGCCACAGGACGTGACAATCGACGTCAAAAAGCGAATGCGACCAGCCCTAAAGCCCGTCTCCTCATGCAGCTCGCGCTTGGCGCAATCGAGCGGGTCCTCGCCTGGATCGAGCTTGCCGGCGGGAATCTCGACCGTCACGCGGTCGATGGCGGTGCGGTACTGACGCACCAGTACGATCTTGCCGCTCTCGGTCAGTGCCACAACAGCCGCCGCACCCGGATGGCGAACGATATCGCGGGCGCTGCGGCGACCGTTGGGCAGCTCAACCTCAAGACGGTGGACGTCGAGGATCTTGCCCTTCCAGGCGCACTCCTCCGAAAGAATCTTCTCGTGCAGCTCGGCATCGTGCGGGTCGTCATCGCCCAGCACCAGCGCCGGCTCGTCAGCGACCTCGCCACCAGGCTCGCCCTCGGCGTGCCCATACACGCGGCTGTCCTCTTCGACGATCTGCGCGTCCACGAGCTCTTCGTTCTTCTCGTCCATCCGTCTCATTCCTCTCGGATTTTAGGCATCCCAGGCGTCGCGGCCGCGCAGCGCGCGCAGGCCGATGTCGTGACGCAGGGTCTTGCCCTCAAAATCAATCTTCTCGCAGGCCTCGTAGGCAAGGTTGCGGGCGTTCTCAAACGTATCGCCCAGCGCGGTCACGGCAAGCACACGGCCGCCGTTGGTCACGAGCCGGCCGTCCACCACGGCGGTGCCGGCATGGTACACGGTCACGTTCTCCATGGCCTCGGCGTCGGCGATGCCGGTGATGACTTTGCCCTTCTCGTAGCTGCCGGGGTAGCCCGCGCTCGTCAGGACAACAGCCACGGCCCACTCGTCACGCCAATCGAGCTCAATCTGATCAAGCTCGCAGTTGGCGCAGGCGAGCATAACCTCGACCAGGTCGTTCTTAAGGCGCGGGAGCACGACCTGCGTCTCGGGATCACCAAAGCGGGCGTTGAACTCCAGCACCTTGGGGCCGGCGGGGGTGAGCATAAAGCCGCCATACAGGCAGCCGCGGTAGTCGATGCCCTCGGCAGCAAGCTCGGCAATGGTCTGCTCCATGACCTTCACCATCGTGGCGTGCTCCTCATCGGTCACGATGGGCACCGGGCTGTAGACACCCATGCCGCCGGTGTTGGGACCCTTGTCGCCCTCGAGCGCGCGCTTGTGGTCCTGCGAGGTGGCCATGGGGCGCACGGTCTTGCCGTCGGTAAAGGCCAGCAGCGAGCACTCGGGACCAACGAGCATCTCCTCGATAACCACGGTGTTGCCGGCATCGCCAAAGGTGCCGCCAAAGCACTCGCGCACGGCCTCTTCGGCCTGCTCAAGTTCGGTCGCCACGATAACGCCCTTGCCCGCGGCAAGGCCGTCGGCCTTGACGACCAGCGGGGCGCCCTGCTCGCGCACGTAGGCGAGAGCCGAAGCCTCGTCGGTAAACGAACCATAGGCTGCCGTCGGAATGCCCGCACGCTCCATGAGCTGCTTGGAGAACAGCTTGGAGCCCTCCATCTGGGCGCCCTCGGCACCCGGGCCAAAGCAGGGAATACCCGCCGCGCGCACGGCGTCGGCCACGCCCGCCACGAGCGGAGCCTCGGGGCCAATTACCACGAGTCCGCATCCGTGGCTCTGCGCAAACGCCGCCACGGCCGCAGGATCGCAGTCGTCGAGAACAACGTTCTCGCCGCAGCTCGCGGTGCCGCCGTTACCCGGCGCGATGTAGAGCTTGCCGGCGCGCGGTGATGCCGCGAGCTTAGCTGCCAAAGCATGCTCACGGCCGCCGCTGCCCAACAACAGGATGTCGATGGTTTGAGTGTCCGCCTTCAAGGGTGCCTCCTCTATGGATGAACGGCCCGCTCCGCGCGAGCCCTTTGCAAGCAAATATACCCCTCGGCCGCCCGTCCGGGCTGCAAAGGGGTATATCGCAATAACCAAATAGTCCCGATTACTTCCAGAATCGGTTGATAATCTGCTCGCGACCAGCGCCAACGCCAATGAACGTCACGCGGGTGTGTGCCAGATCCTCGATAAACGCCACGTAGTCCTGAGCCTCCTGCGGCAGCTCCTCAAAGCTGCGGCAGCCGGTGATATCGCACTTCCAGCCAGGAAGCTCCTCGTAGATGGGCTTGGCATGCTCAAAGCGCACCTGGTGCTCGGGCACGCTCGTGTAACGCTCGCCATCGACGTCATAGGCAACGCACACCTTAATGGTGTCGAAGGCCGAAAGCACGTCGAGCTTGGTCATGGCGATGTCGGTAAGGCCGTTGACGCGCGAGGCATAGTTGGCGATAGGGCCGTCAAACCAGCCGCAACGACGACGGCGACCAGTGGTCACGCCGTACTCATAGCCCTCCTCGGTCAGCGTGTGGCCAGCCTCGGACTCATAGGAAAGCTCGGTGGGCATGGGGCCCGAACCGACGCGGGTGATATAGGCCTTCATGACGCCCAGCACGCGGTTGACGTTCTTCATACCGACGCCGGAGCCGGTGATGGCGCCGCCGGCGGTGCAGTTGGAAGACGTCACGTACGGATAGGTGCCGTGGTCGATGTCGAGTAGCGTCGCCTGGGCGCCCTCAAACAGCAGGTCCTTGCCCTCATCGATCATGTTGTTGAGCAGCAGGCTCGTCTCGGTGATGTAGGGACGCAGGCGCTCGGCCATCGGCAGGTACTCGTCGCAAATCTGGTCCACGGTGTAGGTGGGCAGGTTGTAGATGAGCTCGAGCTCGGGGTTCACGCGGGCGAGAGCGGTCTCCAGCTTGTCGCGGAACAGTGCCTCGTCCAGCATGTCCTGCATGCGCAGGCCGATGCGGGCCATCTTGTCCTGATAGCACGGACCGATGCCGCGCTTGGTGGTACCGATGTTCTTCTTGCCGAGCTTCTGCTCAAAGGCGCCATCCAGATCGATGTGGTACGGCATGATGACATGCGCGTTGCCGCTAATCTTGAGGTTCTTGGTGGTGATGCCGTCGGCCTCGAACATATCGATCTCCTCAAGGACAACCTTGGGGTTGACGACGCAGCCGTTACCGATCACCGACACGTGGTCAGAATACATGATGCCGGAGGGCACCTGGTGCAGGCCGTACTTCTTGCCGTTGACGACGATGGTGTGACCGGCGTTGTTGCCGCCCGAGTAGCGCACGACGGCATCGAAGTCGCCGGCGACCAGGTCGCAAATCTTACCCTTGCCCTCATCGCCCCACTGGGCACCGACCAAAACGGTTGACGGCATGTTTACTCCTTACATTCATGGACTGTCTACGCGCCACGCCGGCACGCAGAAGCACAAAACATTCCCAGTATACCCGTGCAACGGGCGCCTGTCCTACTCCTCGGCATGTGCCCCATCAAGCTCATAGAACTTGGTGGATGCCGGCAGGAACATCAGGTCGACGTCGCCGATCGGGCCCGAACGGTTCTTGGCCACGACGATACGCGTAACGCCCTCGTCGGGTCGATCGTCGCGCGAGGCTTCGGCCTCGTCGGCGGAGCGGTCCAAGAACATGACGATATCGGCGTCCTGCTCGATAGAGCCCGATTCACGAAGGTCGGAAAGCTGCGGACGCTTGCCGGTACGGGATTCGACCTGACGCGAGAGCTGCGACAGCGCGATGAGCGGAATCTTGAGCTCCTTGGCCATGATCTTCAGACCACGCGACATCTCCGAAACCTCGACGGTACGGCTCTCGGAGCGGCGTCCCGGCGGAGGACTCACCAGCTGCAGGTAGTCCAGGATGATGATTGCCTTCTCCTTGTTATGGAGCATGCGGCGGCTCTTGGCGCGAATCTCGGTCACTGTGGTGCCGGGCGTATCGTCAATCAGAATATCGAGCTTGGACAAGGTCTGCGTGGCCTCGTTGATATTGGCCCACTGCTCGGGGCTAATGCGACCCATGCGGAAGTCACTGATCGAGATCATGGCATAGGCGCAAATCAGACGCTGGGCAATTTCCTTACCCGACATCTCCAGCGAGAAGAAGCCGACGGTATAACCAGCAGCGGCAGCGTTGAGCGCCAGGTTCAGAGCGAACGACGTCTTACCTACAGCAGGACGGGCGCCGATGATGATGAGCTGACCCTCGCGGAAGCCCATGAGCATGCGGTCGAGCGACGGGAAGCCCGTGGGCACGCCCGCAGCCTGGCCACCGGCCTGGCACACTTCCTCGGCCTCATTATAGGCCTCGACCATAAACTCGGTCAGCGTCTTGTAGCTCGACTTGACCTCGCGCGCCGTAACCTTGAGCAGCTTGCTCTCGGCTAGCTCCACGACCTCTTTGGTGTCGGTGGGGGCGTTATATGCCAGCGCGTTGATCTCGTTGGTGGCGCCGATCAGCTCACGCAGCATCGAATCGCGGCGAACGATGGCGGCATGGTGCTGCCAGTTGACGAGCGACAGGGTCTGACCCATCAACTCCAAAATGTACGCTTCGCCGCCCACGGCATCGAGCTTGTTGATGCTTCGCAGGTAATCGATCAGCGAGATGGAGTCGATGGGAATGCGGCTGTTGTACATATCGACCATCGCGGTATAGATGGTCTTATGAATGGGCCGGTAGAAGTCATCGGGCTGCAGCTCGACCTGGGCCTCTTCGACCACCTCGGGCGATAGCAGCATAGCGGCCAGTACATTGGCCTCTGCATCTTGGTTTTGGGGAAGACCCAACTTTGAGCCGCGGTCCTCAACCGTCAGCCCGGTCTCCCTATCGTCATATGCCATGAGCATCCTCATTCATATCGCTTGCGAGCATCCATAGTATCAGCCACGGTCCCAAAACGCGCCGCACGCGGCCAATCATCACCGAACCAAACGGATGAACGGTCCTGTACACAGGACTTCGACGCGACGTTCACTATGACACTCACTCAGCGCAAAAAACAAAAGGGCGCCCTGGTTTCCCAGAGCGCCCTTCTTAGAACAAGATTGTTGCGTTGCAGCAAATGCTACTCGGCAGCAGCCTCAGTCTCGACCTCGGCGGTCTCGGCCTCGGCGACCTCAGCGGCCTCCTCGACCTCAGCCTCGGCAGCGAGCTCCTCGGCGGTAACGCCGACGAGAACGACAACCTCGGCCTTGATCTCGCGGTACAGCGAGATGGCAACGGTGTGGGCACCGGCAACCTTGATGGGCTTACCGAGCTCGACGCGCTTGCGGTCGATGTCCATACCGAGCTGAGCCTTGATGGCGTCAGCGATCATAGCGGCGGTAACGGAGCCAAAGAGGATGCCCTCGTCGCCGACCTTGACGTCAACGGTGACCGTCTTGCCCTCGAAGGCAGCCTTGGTCTCGTTGGCGGTAGCCAGACGGACGGCCTCGCGCTTGGCGATGTTGTTGCGACGCTCGTCAAGCTGCTTGAGGTTGCCCTTGGTGGCGGCAACAGCGAGCTTCTTGGGGAACAGGAAGTTCTCAGCGTAACCCTGAGCGACCTCTACGACGTCACCCTCGCCGCCCTTGCCCTTGATCTCATCGAGAAGAATAACCTTCATGATGCGACTCCCTTCTTAGCCGCGGTCGCGGTTGCCACGAGAGGAAACCACGGGGACGGTGTACGGCAGGAGAGCCATCTCGCGGGCGCGCTTGATGGCGTTGGCGATGTCATGCTGATGCTGCGTGCAAGCGCCAGTGACGCGACGGGGCTTGATCTTGCCACGGTCGGTCATGTACTTACGGAGAAGCTGAGTGTCCTTATAGTCGATGAACTCAGTGTTCTCCTTGCAGAACTGGCAGTACTTACGACGCGGCTGACGTGCAGAAAAATCATTAGCCATGTCAAAATACCTTTCATTTGGCAACTTCGGCGAACCGAAGCCGCCTCTCACTCAAAAATAGGTGAACAACCCTTAGAACGGGATGTCCTCATCGTAGACGTCGACCGCAGGCGGCGTGGCCACCGGTGCGGCAGGACGTGCTGCGGGCGCTGCGGGGGCGTAACCGCCCTGATCGTAGCCACCCTGGCCACCACGGGAGCTCATAAACTCGATCTCATCGACGATGACCTCAAGCTTGCTCCGGCGCTGGCCGTCGCGCTCCCAAGAGCTGTAGCGCAGCTTGCCCTCGATCGCGACCTTGTTTCCCTTTGCCAGGAAACGGCTCACGGCCTCGGCGCGGGTGCCGAACATGGTGCAGTCGACAAAGTTGGGATAGTCCTCCCACTCGCCAGTCTGCGCGTTGCGGCGACGATCGTTCACGGCGACGCCAAAGGACAGAACCTGGGTTCCGCCGGCGGTGGCTCGCAGCTCGGGATCGCGGGTGAGGTTACCGGTGATGTTCACTCGATTGATGCTCATAACTCACTACTTCCTCTTGGGGCACAAGCCCAGTCCAAAACGACAGTCTTACTCCTGGTCGTCGCGACGGACGATCATGTGGCGGACCACAGCGTCGGTGATGCGCAGGACGCGATCAAGCTCGGCGATCTGGGTAGGATCTGCGTGGAAGTTGATGAGGGTGTAGTCACCATCGGTGAGGTCGTTGATCTCGTAGGCGAGCTTGCGCTTGCCCCACTCGTCAACGGAGTCGACCTTGCCAGCGCCCTCAGCGATCGTGGTATCGATACGCTTCATAACAGCGAGACGAGTCTCGGGGTCGAGCGACGGGTCAACAAAGAACAGCAGTTCATAAGCCTTCATATTGTCACCTCCTCTGGGCAAATGTGGCTTCAGGTCGTGAAGGTGCGCCTGAAGCAGGAAAAGACTTGGTAATAATATCTTTCAACCTCCTAGGCTGCAAGAATATGCAGCTACAACCTCATGACCTCCACATATGCCCATACTCGCACGACGTTTCATGCGCATTCCAACCAAATGCTGACCAAAAGCTTGACGGATCTGTGGACAAGATACGGTGCCGTGAGGACAAGCTGAGCCAAGTCGCAGGTCAACGGGCGCATGGTTGTGGTCACAAAATGCATACCAGTGGCCCACAGCACCACCCAAAGATTTTTAAATTCATTGCCAAATCGCTTATAAATACCCCTTTTGAACAATTGAGTTGATCAACTACGCTGGTCGGAAGCCGTTTTTTGGCATCTCAAACCCCGCTGCAACGCCAAACGCGGCCAAGTGTTTTAAAAAATGCCAACTTTTCTGTTTGCACTTTGCGATTCCTCGTGTATACTGACTTTCGCATTTAACGGAGAGTTGTCCGAGTGGCCGAAGGAGCACGATTGGAAATCGTGTAGGCGTCAAAAGCGTCTCCAGGGTTCAAATCCCTGACTCTCCGCCAGTTAATTCCAAAGCAGGCCTTCGAGCCTGCTTTGTTTTTACCCCACGCGGAGGGGTGGCAGAGTGGTTGAATGCGGCGGTCTCGAAAACCGTTTGGCCTGTATAAGGTCACGAGGGTTCGAATCCCTCCTCCTCCGCCATTTTGGTTGAGAAAGCTCCCGAGAATGGGAGCTTTTTTGTTTTGAGTCCCCAACAAGCAAACACGGCGGAGGAGGAGGGATTCGAACCCGCCAGGGCCCGGAGCGTAAAGAAAACGCGCCCGTGGCGCGTTTTTAGCGCAGCGCGGTCGGCGCAAGCCGACCGGATAAATTTTGAGCGGAGCTCAAAATTTGGACATCCCTCCTATTCGACCACGCCCCCATCGCGTTCAGCATCAACCCGGATCCCCAAACATGGAACCTATGACCGTACCCAGTCCCGACCGTTTGCCGAGCAATAGGGTCGCAATCGGCGCCGAACATGTACTATGTACGGGCATTGTCTAAACCCGTAACTCAAAGGACCCCATCTTGCCCGTTGCCGCCGCTATGATCGTTACCGCACACGCCTCGGATGCCATGGTTGCCATCCCGTTTTGGCTCGAGATGTTCGCCGTCGTCGCGGCATCGATCTCGGGCGTGTTGGTCGCACGCGAGCACAAACTCGACCTGGTGGGCGCCGTCGCGCTCGCCGTGGTCTGTGGACTGGGCGGCGGTCTTTTGCGCGATATGACGCTGCAGGTGGGCAACGTCTACATCCTCAACCAACCGATGGCGCTCCCGCTCTCCATCGCCACCGCGGCCATCATCTACATCTTCCCGGCAATCGTCGACAAGCCCGAAAAGCTCATTCCCCTGCTCGATATCATCTCGGTGGGTATTTATGCGGCAACCGGCGCAGACAAGGCGCTGGTCTACGGCTTTGCGCCGGCGGTGTGCATCATGATGGGCTTTTTTACCGCGGTGGGCGGCGGCATGCTGCGAGATGGTTTTATGGGTGTGGTGCCGGGTATCTTCCAACGCACCAACTTCTATGCCATCGCGGCCATCGCCGGATCGGCAAGCTATGTTTGCCTTGTCATGAGCGGCTTGGTCAGCAATGTCGTCGCACTGGTCGTTTGCGTCGTGGTGACCATGGGACTACGCTGGCTGTCGCTGCGCTTTGATATCAAAAGCCCCACCGAGGATGACATCGCACGCTTTTTGCACCGCAAAAAGTAGGTGGCGCGGGCTCATCCTTCGAAATGCAACCGAGAGGTTCTTTTAGAGCGCCCACGCGTTGGGTACCCTGTTAGGTGCATGTCGAGCATCTGACGAAGGATTCACTATGCCCTGTAATCAATTCCCGTCGACCCAGCGCCGTAAAGCGTGGGGCCGCATCACGATCTTATTCGCGCTCATCGCTCTAGCGGTCACCGCGCTTCCCACGGCGTCGTTCGCCGGCACGGACACCGCAGGCAACGTACTTGCGACCGACAATGACGCCAATTCGTCCGGCGTCGAAGGTGACCTGTACTGGGCAGGTCAGGCCCTCAACTTGGACGATGCGTCCATCGGCCGCGACATAATTGCAGCAGGCGAGAGCCTCTCCATCCGCGACTGCACGGTGGGCGGCGCCGTCCGCTTGGCGGCACGCACTATCGATATCGCCAAGACCACGGTTGATGGCAGCGTCACGGTCGTCGGTCAGCACGTTGTGCTCAATTCCGACAGCACCGCCAACTGTTTTTACGCGATAGGCGAGACGGTTGCCCTGCGCGGCTCTACCAAGTCGGCAGCGCTTGCGGGCGACACGGTGACCATCGATGGCACCGTCGAGGGCGATGTCGAGGTTTGGGCCGACAAGCTCATCCTGGGCAAGAACGCCCACATCACCGGCACCGTGAACGCGCACGTCTCCGAGGACCCCGAGCGTGCCGCAGGAGCCGAGGTAGGCGCGCTCAAGATCGACCGCACCGAGAACGAGGATACTTCCACCGTTAACGATGTCATCGGCGGTATCGTCGCCGCGGCACTCTCGACCTGCTTTGTCGCTCTGCTGCTCGAGCTCGTCTTTCCGCGCGCGACCGCCAGCGCCGCCGGCATGCTCCACCAGCGCCCCATACCCCTGTGGGTGAGCGGTCTTCTGGGCACGATTGCTATCGTCCCCGCCGTCCTACTGCTAATTATCTCTATCGCTGGTCTGTCGCTTGCCGGAGCCCTCTTGTGCGGCGTTATCGGCATCGCGTTGGTGTCGAGTGCCTTTGCGGGGTGCGCGATCTCCCGCATGGTCGGACACAACCAAAACCGCTACGCCATGGCAGCCGTGGGCGGCGTAATCGCAGGCGCCCTCACGGGGCTTCCCCTCGTAGGTGACTTCATCAGCGGCGTAGCCTTTGTCTTTATGCTCGGCTACGTTATCCAGATCATCTGGCGCAACGCCCACCTCAAGCCGCAGCAGCCGGCTAACATGCCAGGACTCCCCACCGCTTAGCCGCCAACCACCACAAAGGTGCCAGGTTACTTTGCACCAACAAACGAAGCGGGGCACTCGGTCATGTCGACCGGGTGCCCCGCTTTTCTTGGAGGGTTCTCTAGTAACTTTTTCAAAACCAATGATCATCAGGTCGGTAGGCCTGTGCGTCACTCGCTACGGAGGCAGCACGCCATTAAGCAGGGGGGCAATTATTTTTCACGACGACCGCCTCCCCGCTTGATGACGAGCGCGACAACAATAGCCGCCACTCCGATGGCAGCCAAAGCCGCCACCAGCACCAACGTTCTATCTCCCATCGAGGGCATAAAGCCTCGACTTGCTTCTTTGCTTGGAGTGTTGAGCACCGACAGTTCAATCGAACCCGTCCCGGCATCAGCGGTATCAACCCGCAGAGGGCTTTCGGCCGACACGGTCACCTTGGGCTTCGCGGCTGCAACCTGTTTAACGTCCAATCCCTCGGACGTAACCGTTACCGTTCGCTTGCCCTCAAAGGCGGTGTATCCCTTGGGAGCCGCGACCTCTTCGACGGTGTAGACACCCGCGTCCACACCGCTCAATTCCACATGGCCGTCCGCGCCCGTGGTGACGCACGCGGCGGCATCCGTCGACCACGAGCCGTCGGTCGTTAGGATGCGCCCGCGGTCATCGATGATGCGCAGCTTGGCGCCCGCGAGCGGTTTATCGTCCGAGCTTGAGCGCTTGATCAGACTGAGTCCCCAGGTGTAGGCGCACGCGTCATCGCTCGGCGTGCGGGTGAAGCCGGCGTCGCCGGACTGGTCGGCGAGAGGAGAGCGCGGGTAGCGCAGGCAGACCTCGTTGGGGTTGCCCTTGGTAGCGCCCCTATTGCAGCTGGCCCCCAACGGCGCATCGTAGACAGCAACCACGCGGGCGCCCGCGGTGAAGGCGTCGACCCCGCCGAGCGCGGCGATGAGGTCGCCGGTGCGCACGGTGAAGGTCTTACCGTCGACCGCCACCTTGGTGGCGCACTGGGCCGTGATGTCGGTCCAGCCCTTCGCGGGCTCGGTGCCGACGCGGCCGTCCTTGTCGGTCTGGACCGCGTCGAAGCCGCCGTCCGCGCCCGCCGCCACGTACACGCGCATGCTCGCGGCGACCTTGGAGGGGTCGAGCCCCGCGCTCATGGTGTCGACGAACCGCACCGTATAGGTGTCGTAGGCCGTTAGCCCTGCCGGAACCGTGGCCGAGAGGCGCCAGTACAGGTCGTCGGCGACCGTGGCGTCGGCGGCCTTCTGCCAGGCGGCGGCGCCGTCCTCCAGCACATGCTTGGCGACCTTGGGGGTCGCGGCCTTGGGCTTGACGGTGACGGCGCCGCCGCCCACCAGGGCCATGATCGGCGCGGTGCCGACCTCGCCCTGAGCGATGGCGTCGTCGTCGGCGACGATGAGCCAGTAGCCGCAGGGCAGCTCGGCCGACATGCCCGCGTCAAGGACCACGGAGGCGGCGCCTGCTTCGACAATTGCGCGAGCAAGCTTTGCCGTCAGCGCGGTCGTCATGTGTCCGTCGGCATTCATCCATTCGGCTGCCGCTTGCGCCGCCGATGTCGAGCCATCAAACCCTGCATCATGAAACACGGGGAGAACAGCTTGGCGAACGGCATCATTTGCCCACGTTATGTCAGTTGCGACCTTTTGGTCGACATCGGCGTCGTCAATAACGGTCGCCGAAAAGAGCTGATACGCGTCATACCGCGTCGCAGCTGTACCATCCACCGTAATGGCTCCGGTGTCGGCGGCGCAGGCCGCCCCAGTGGTAATCGCGAAAGAGAAGACGGCAACTATGGCCATCACCACAACGGCCAACACGTGACGGAGCGGCTTACTCATTGTGACCACCTCGGTCAAGATCACGGTGGCGGCGAGCATGCATCCATGTCGCAGCAAAGCACAGCAGAGAAGCGCCTGCCAGATACGTCATAGTCAAACCAGCCCCGCCCGCCTCGGGAAGCGTGGTCGAGTACCTGTTGATAAAAGGCGGCGAGACTGAGGAGCCATTGTCGTAGGTAACAGTGGTATCGAGCTTCCCCACGCCATCGGTCACCGTAACTGTGACCTCGTGCACGGCTGTATCGTAGGCGATGTGGTCCTTGACATTGTTCTCGGCGCCCTCGGGAATGACCTCGGAGATGGTGTACTCATAGATCCCCATCTTGGTGTAATCCAAGACAAAGTTAATATCACCATCTGCACCGTTCTTGGTGGTCTGGAGAACCTTACCGGTGTTCTTATCCTTGAGTACAAACCCGAACTGGCCTTCTTGCAAGGTCGAGCCTTCAAGCATCTTGGCGGCAGAAATTGTAGCTTGACCGCTATAGGGCGCATCACAGACCGTGATGTCGGTGCTCACCGTTGGGGTGTCAATGTCGACGCCCTTTGCTCTCAGCTCTTCTGCCTTAGTAAGGGCCTTCTGATAGTCGTCCTCATTGTTGCCTTTGAGCAGAATCCACACCGGTTTAGAGATAACGTTGTATCCGCTCGGTGCCTTGGTCTCCTCAAGGCAATACAACTTGTAGGCTTCCATCTTTTGCGTAGCAGTGCCGAACCTTACCGTGCCCTTTTCGTCTGTTTCAGCACTCCGAATCGGCGTTTTCGCAGAATCGAGGCCGAACTTTAATGCCTTGTCCATATCAACCTCGCAGAGCGTGAACTCAGCAAAGGGCAGCTTTTTTGTGATATCGCTCTCGTCGACCTTGGTAATCGTTACGCCGTAACCGCTACCACCAGCCGAACCGGACACTTTTTGAATAACCCAGTCTTTTGAATGGACCTTATCACCGTCGTAGACACCCGTAAGCGACGCTTTGTTGCTCAGAGAAACCGTTTCCCCTTCGTTACCCGCAGGAATGACCTCATACTCAACTTTGAGATATTCCTCATCGGGAACGCGGAGCGTCATCTTTGTACACGCCGCGCCGTTTTCATCTTCAATGGTCCTAGCGGAAACGGGGCATTTGTCAGAGCCAAGCAACTTCCAGCCTGTTCCATCGTATTGGGACACATTGACCGAATCCGTCACCAGCGTGCACTTGGCATCCATAACATCGACAAGCTCAAGGAAGTCGCTGTCGCTCTTAAGGTTAACTGCCGATTCGTTAACCAAGATGGTGTATTTGATACGGTTGCTGCCAGCGACCTGATCTCCGGTCTTTTGTAGCACGTTGTTCTCAATGGTGACGGTGCTGCTACCGGAGATACCGGTTTTGAACTCTTTATCACCCGACTCGCCACTAGCCGAGTTTTTGAGCGTGGCCGAGTTCGTGGAAATGTTGAGCGCTCTGCGCTTTATTGCCGTTTTAAACGTAAGCTTGACATAGCCGGCATATTCACCGAGTGCCGTCGTGGGGATGGAGAAAGTAACTTCATTACCCGAAACGCTCCCTTCAACATCCAGATTCGTTGCCACCTCACGCTCGGCTTCTTTACGCTCGTTATAGGGATTCGCATAAAGCGTATATGTGGCCGATCCGGGAACAAAACTCATGGTTCCGTCCGCCGGCAAGGTATCCTTAATCGTTATGGGCTGACCGCCAAGCTTTCCAGCACCATAGAATTCATTAGCAGGAGTTTTGTAGCGGTTGGCATAGACTGTCCACGTCGCAATCCAAGCCCCCTTTTCAGTTGAGCCGGGCTCGGCCTTCGACCAGTCAAAGTTACCATCCCACGTATATCCATCCGATAATTTGTCAACGTCAGGGGTCTCAGAGTTATTGACGATGTAATACGGCTCTGACGAGTACTGCTTGAAGTCCTTTCCAGCAAATGGAAACTGCACGGCCGCCAGATTCCAGTACTGTCCGTCAAGGTTATCAGTCACAGTCGTGTACACAACATTAATCTGGTATCCGTTGGCCCTGAGCTCTCTCATTACCGTCTCGGTGGCACGCAACTGGATATTAAAGTTAATCTTGTTGCCTTTCGTTACCTCATCACGAGTGTAGAAATAATAATCTCCACTCGTACTGGTCCCCTCGGTGAGCGTTTTACCACCGATTTGAACGGCCAGCGATTCGACTTTAAGGTGCTGTAGATACGTACTTTTGAACGTGTCCAGGATCTTAACTTGAGACACATCGACCGTCTCAGGGATCTTTACGTGAGTGGTCCAGGTAGCGTGACCATTCTCGTCATGCGATATCAGTTCCTTGGTAATCAGCTGCTCAACGATTCCGCGCCTAAATGTTGCCGTGCTCGTTCCCGACGGCAAAGTCGTCCCCTCATGCTCGATCTTCGCCGTATTTTCGACCGGCTCATACGAGCCTTGATCTTTCATTTGGGTGTGATAAACAATGCGATAGGGCTGGTACTTATCCGCGTCAGGTAGGTTTGGGAACTCATAGCTAAACGTCTTGCCAGTGGAGCTATCGAGCTTGCCTTCGGCAAGCCTATCCTCCCCGCGAAGCCCCTTATAAACAACGTATTCACCCGTATAGGTCTGGTTGTTATCTAACGTATCGGTGAATGTATAGCCACTCATGTCGACCTTGATATCACCGTTGTTGAGCGTAACGGTCCATTTGATATCGGACGGCGCTCCTTCGCCACTATCCTTCTTGATCATGTCATAGCGGAACTTATTTGCTAAGCCTTCACAGCTCTTAAACTTCTCTTTGTTTTGGCCCCATGTCCAAGTGGCATTATTTTTTGAACCGGGGAGCTCATTAATCCAAACATAGTTGTCCGCGGGGACGTTCTTGTTCATCACCGAATCATAGGTAATCGTATGGGTCCCCTTGGACAAGTTCCCTAAATTCAGAATCGCGGTTTGCTCATTAATGCTCGGCTGGGGATTAAGCGCATTATCATTCAGCTTAAACGACCCAGCCACAAACGAAAAATTACTGCCCAGCACATCCGTAAGCTGGACGTTGTGAGCATAGGACTCAACCTCGAGTTTGAGAGTCCAAGTCACCTTTCCCTCGCCGCCGGATTGAGAGAACTGTCCCGTTTTCGCCCCCGTCACATCGCCGTCTTTAGTCACTACGTCAATTCCGGCAGTTCCGGGAAATTCGACTCTCGTTGTATCGCCGGAGCCAACGTGCTCATTTGCCAGCTTGAATGAAAAAACAGCACCAACACGAACGTCGGATGGATGTGTCTTAATCCATGACTCTTTAAAAGTAAAAATCAGCTTATTGTTTTCACATCTCCAGCTACCGGCCTCTTGATCGGAATCATCCATAAGGCGGCCACCGGTATTGTCAAATGCTTTAATGCTGTCCGGGAGAGAGTACTCCGCAACGTTTCGCTCCGCACTCGGGCCATGATTTGGCTCGAACTTCGCATTAAACGAGCCGTAGAGTGTGTCGGTCGAAAGCACGGCATTACCATCCAAGGGCTTTGTACGACCCTCATCGGTAAAAAGCCCAACCGTAACGTCCGCCGTATCGCCGTTGATCACAATCGGCGCAGGCGTCGTCGCATCCTCGGCGCGCACGGGGGCTGCGCCGTGAAAAACTGCGGCGGTAAGGCTAATCAAAATGAAGATCAGGGCCGCCATACCCAGCGACCGCGAACGGTGTGCGTTCATAGTTGTCCCCTAATTCCTACAACACAGTGTGGAATACGGCGAATCGTCGGATCGAACACAAACCCCAACATCTACGAGAACCTACCTAGCGCATTGCGAGAACCCATTGGGGAGCACCTTCTAAGACGGTTCGTCTATGCCACAATGCATAAAATATAATATAGATACCAATCATGTAAACCGCAGGTCAAGAGGTCTTTTAATTTAATACCAGTTGGTATTTACCTGTTAACGTTTTACATTAAAGCGGTTATATTCCGTGGAATTATGTATATGTTTAAACAACTTAACTTTGACCCGAAAGGCGCTCGGAGGGATAGTCGCCCTCGCCGTGGTGCAAACTAACCCGTCCCCCTTGCACCAAAAAGGGCGCCGACCATTGCGGTCGACGCCCTTTCTCGTTAGACGTTATAAGCCCCAGCGCTTATTTGTTGACCTGGCCGGCGCGGACGGCAGCCTTCTTGCGGTCGGTAGCGTTGAGCAGACGCTTGCGCAGGCGGATGTTCTTGGGAGTGATCTCCACCAGCTCGTCGTCGGCGATGTACTCCAGCGCCTCCTCCAGCGAGAAGGTGCGAGGCGGCACCAACTGCACGGAGATATCGGAGGTCGAGGAACGCTGGTTGCCCAGGTTCTTGGTACGGGCGATGTTGACGACCATGTCGCCGGCCTTGCTGCGCTCGCCCACGATCATGCCCTCGTAGCACTCGGTGCCCGGCTCAACAAACAGCTGGCCGCGCTCCTGCAACGTACCCAGAGCGTAGGCAACGGCCTTCTCGGTGGTCATGGAGATCATGGCGCCGTTCTGACGGTTACCGATCTCGCCGGCGTAAGGACCATACTCCAGGAAGGTGTGGTAGAACACGCCCTCGCCGTGGGTGACGTTCATGATGCGATTCTTAAGACCCATGATGCCGCGGGTCGGGATCTTAAACTCGAGGTGCGTCACGATGCCCGAGGTATCCATGCTCGTCATGATGCCGCCGGAGGTACCGAAGACCTCAACAACCTTGCCCGAGTACTCGTCCGGGCACTCGACGACGGCCTGCTCGACAGGCTCCATCTTGTTGCCGTTCTCGTCCTTCTTAAACAGAACGCGGGGACGGCCGACCTGGAACTCAAAGCCCTCGCGGCGCATGGACTCCATCAGGACGGACAGGTGCAGGATGCCGCGGCCCGAGACCTCGACGCCGCTCTTGTCCTCGAGCTCCTCGATCTTCATGGTCACGTTGTTCTCGGCCTCGTTGAACAGTCGCTCCTTGAGCTGACGGGCGCCCACGATGTCGCCGTCGCGGCCGACGAGCGGGGAGGTCGAAGCCTCGAAGACGATGGACAGGGTCGGCGGGTCGATCTCGATGGGCTCGAGCTCGACGGGGTTCTCGGGATCGGTGTAGACATCGCCGATATCGGTGCGGTCGATGCCCACGACAGCGGCGATGTCGCCGGCGCCGACTTCCTGGCACTCGGTGCGGCCCAGGTAGTCGAAGGTAAAGAGCTGCTTGACGGTAGCGGTGGCGCTGGAGCCGTCGTTCTTGACAACCAGGATCTGGTCGCCCTGGTGGATGGTGCCGGAGTACACGCGGCCGATGCCGATACGACCAACGAAGTTGGAGTGGTCGATGGTCACGCACTGCATGGCCAGCGGGGAGTTCTCGTCAACCTCGGGCGCGGGCATGTCGTCGATGATCATATCGAGCAGTGGATACATGTCCATGTTGCCGTCGTTGGGGTCAAGACGGGCAAAGCCGTTCATGGCGCTGGCGTAGACCACGTGCTCCATGGCGAACTCAAGCTGGTCGTCGGTGGCGCCCAGGTCGGCCATAAGGTCGAGGCAGTCGTTGTAGGCCTTCTCAGGGTTAGCGCCCGGACGGTCGATCTTGTTGATGACGATCATAATCTTAAGGCCGGTGTCGATAGCGTGACGCAGTACGAAGCGGGTCTGGGGCATGGGGCCTTCAAAAGCGTCGACCAGCAGCAGGGCGCCGTCGGCCATACGCAGCACGCGCTCGACCTCGCCGCCGAAGTCGGCGTGGCCCGGGGTGTCGATGACGTTGATCTTGACGTCCTTGTACTCGATAGAGATGTTCTTGGCGAGAATCGTAATGCCGCGCTCGCGCTCCTGGTCGTTGGAATCCAGGACGCGGTCCTCGACCTGCTGGTTGGCACGGAAGGCGTCCGTGGCACGCAGGAGCTTGTCGACCATCGTCGTCTTGCCGTGGTCGACGTGAGCGATGATGGCGATGTTCCTCAGATTGTCTACGCGCATGTAGTTCCCCTATCTTCTATCTATATACAACCGGCACGCGTATGCGGCCCGCCCAGCGATACAACGCTCAGCGGGAATATTGAGCCTTTTACCGAAAACTCGTTTATTTTAGCGATTTTAGATGAGAGGGGTTTCCTCACCTGCAGGTTCAGGGTCGCTCCACATAAAACCATCGCCGGCGCCCATGCCCTCATACAGCACATATGCCGAAAAACCGCTCTCGAGCGTAG
>NZ_JBCOTQ010000006.1:23475-24746 GCF_040920445.1 Collinsella aerofaciens
AGGCACGCCTCTTCGCCATCCTCATCGAGCGCCGCCAGATAACGGTTGGAAGCGGCGTCCTCAATTGCCACGACCACGCCAGGGTTTTCACCGGCGGCAAGGTCGTCCAAGAACGCGCCGATCAGATCGCACACCATGGCGTCGAGCTCGGCGGAGACGTTACCGGCGTCCTGCATATCCTGTGCCATCTTTAGACCTTCCCATCGAGTTTGGCGTCGTTACAGTTCTTGTGCCTCAGCAGCGATCTTAGCGGCAGCGTCGCGGGCGCGCATCATATCCATCGCGCGCTTGTCGAGTACCTTGATCTGACTGGTCAGCATGACCGCATCGACCACGCCCCAGATCACCAGGCCCGTAGAGATCGAAAACCCAAGCGCACCAACTGTACCACGAAGGCGCGAGCAGATTGCCGCAACAAGGGCGGAGATGACAACCATCTTGATAAACGAGCCGCGGCGTTCGCGAAGCGTGCGGGCCTGCGTCACATAGGCAATGCGAGCCGCCTCAGAAGCCTCCGAGCGCATCTGGGCCTCGCGGGCGATCGCAGCCGCCTCGGCAGAAACTCCGGCGCTCATGAGTGCGCACTCCGTCGCGTGGTTGTCGAGCATTTAAAAATCATCGGGCGAGAGCGTGTGAACGAACTCATCGAACTTTTCGAACTCTTGCTCGTCGTCGACTTCCTCGGCGTGCGGTGAGACAGTGCCCAAGCGATTCATGATGTCATCTTCAACGAACATGGGGGCATTGCTGCGTACGGCGAGGGCGATGGCGTCGCTCGGGCGCGCATCGATCCTATGCTCGTTGCCATCGGTCAACACGACAACCGTCGCGTAAAACACGGGCGGCTCGGCGCGGACGATTTCGACACGCTCGAGCTTGGCACCCAGGGCTTCGACGGTGTCGAGCAGCAGGTCGTGTGTGATTGGGCGATCGGCGCGTCCGCTGTCGATGCCACGGCTGATTGCCGCAGCCTCAAACGAGCCGGTCTGGATGGAGAGGGAGCGCAGCGGCGCGGGGGAATCCGACTTGCTGCAGCGCTCGCGAAGCACAATAAGCGATGGCACGGGACCGGCGGCCATGACGATGGTCTCTATGTCGACACGAACCATGGAACACCTCCGGTACGTAGCGGTTAACACGCGGCAGCTCCACCGCATTGAATAGCTATACTACCCAATCTTTCGCACAGCACACAAAACCAAAATGAGATTTATCGCAGACAAGAAAAAAGCCCCAAGGCAATGCCCCAGGGCTCTTCACAGTTTTGATGG
>NZ_JBCOTQ010000006.1:24846-40873 GCF_040920445.1 Collinsella aerofaciens
TGGACCTGACAAGATTCGAACTTGTGACCTCCCGGTTATCAGCCGGACGCTCTAACCAACTGAGCTACAGGTCCATCATGGTGGAGGTTAGGGGGATCGAACCCCTGACCTCAGGCTTGCAAAGCCCGCGCTCTCCCAGCTGAGCTAAACCCCCACGGAGACAGTAATAAACACCCCAGCGGCGACTCGGCTCTCGCTGGGGTGTTTATTGCGAAAGAAAGTGGTGGACCTGACAAGATTCGAACTTGTGACCTCCCGGTTATCAGCCGGACGCTCTAACCAACTGAGCTACAGGTCCATCGCGCAAGGGATATATTAGACGAGTCGTTACGCGCGCGTCAACAACTTTTTTGAAAATCTTTGAGGGGTGTCGCCCCCGGCTGCCCGGCGGCATGCGAAGTCGCCTGCTCGGACAGTCCTGCTCGCACGGAGAGCACATTAAGTGCTCTCCTGCTCGTGCGGAACTCGCGATCGACTTCGCATGCCGCCGGGCAGCCGGGGGCGACGTGGGGTTCAAAGGTTTTCAAAAAAGCGGTCGGCGCGCAGTGCGCCGACCGCCGATATATGGGGTCTGATGATTTTTACCAGCTAGAGCCTCTTACTCGTCTAGGAGATCTTCTGGCATGTCGTTGCCATCGCCTAGATCGACTGGGGCTTCTTCGGGGGCAGAACCGTCTTCTGTTGCTTCGCCTTCGGGCTTCTCTTTGGCTGCCGTCATGCGGGCTACGGCGCATACGCGGTCGTTGTCGTCGACGGTCATCATCTTGACGCCCTGGGTGGCGCGGCCGGTCTGGCTGATCTCGTCGGTCTTGACGCGAATGACCGTCGCACCCTCCGTCACGATGAACAGCTCGTGCTGCGGGCCCACCGTCTTCATGGCCGCGAGGTTGCCCTTGCGCTCGGTCATTTGGATGGTGTAGACGCCCTGGCCGCCGCGATTCTGCTCTGGGTAGTCCGCGACCGGCGTGCGCTTGCCGTAGCCGCGCTCGGTGATGACGAACAGATCGCCGTTGCCGTTAGTGACTTCCATGCCCAGAACGCTCACGCCGTCCTTCATACCGATACCGCGAACGCCGCTGGTATCGCGGCCGGTGGCGCGCACCTGCTCCTCGGAGAACATGATCGCCTTGCCCGCGGTGGTGGCTAGGATAATCTTGTCACCCTCGCGCACGCGGCGCACGTTCAGCAGTGCGTCGTCGTCGCGCAGGTTGATAGCGATCAGGCCATCACGGCGGCTACGATCGTAAGCGCTCATCACGGTCTTCTTGACCATGCCGCTCTTGGTGGCAAACATCAGGTACTCGTCGGCCGGGAACTCGCGGCAGCTGATGACGCTCACGATCTTCTCGCCCTCCTCGAAGGGCAGCAGGTTGACGATCGCGGTACCGCGCGCCTGGCGCGTACCCACCGGCAGCTCGTGCACCTTCAGGCGATAGACCTTGCCCTTGCTCGAGAAGAACAGCACATACTCGTGCGTGGACGCGATGAACATCTCGTCGATAACATCGTCCTCTTTGAGGTTGACGCCCGACACGCCCTTGCCACCGCGCTTCTGGGCACGGTAGGCAGCCACCGGGATACGCTTAACGTAGCCGGTGTGGGTGATGGTCACGACCATATCCTCGTCGGCAATGAGGTCCTCGACGTCCAAGTCCTTCTCAACCTGGCTGATCTCGGTGCGGCGCTTGTCGCCAAACTTCTTGGAGATCTCGCGCATCTCTTCCTTGATGACGCCCAGAATCTTCTCCTCGTGCGCCAGCAGGTCCTCGTAGTAGGCGATGGCGCGGCGCAGGCCGTCCAACTCTTCTTGGATCTTGTCGCGCTCCAGGCCGGTCAGGCGGCGCAGCTTCATCTCGAGGATGGCCGTGGTCTGCTCGGGCGTAAAGCCAAAGCGTTCGATCAGTCGGCTGCTGGCCTCGGAGTCGGTCTGCGAGGAGCGGATGATGCTGATGACCTCGTCGATATGGTCAAGGGCCATCAGGTAGCCCTCGAGGATATGCGCGCGGGCCTGGGCCTTCTTAAGGTCGAAGCGGGTGCGGCGGGTGACGACGTCGACCTGGTGGTCGATGTAGTGCTGCAGCATCTCGCGCAGGCTCAGGCATTTGGGAACGCCGTTGACGAGTGCCAGGTTGTTGGCGCCAAAGGTCGTCTGCAGCGAGGTGTACTTATACAGATTGTTGAGCACGACCTGCGGAATGACGCCCTTCTTGAGCTCGATGACCAGACGGATGCCCTTCTGGTTGGACTCATCGCGCATATCCGAGATGCCCTCGATGCGCTTGTCGTTGACGAGCTGGGCGATCTTCTCCTGCAGGGTGCCCTTGTTGACCATGTAGGGAATCTCGGTAAAGACCAGGCGGCTGCGGCCGGTCTTGGTGGACTCCACGTGTGCCTTGGCACGCACGGTAATGGAGCCGCGGCCGGTCTCGTAGCTCTGCTTAATGCCGGCGCTGCCCATGATGATGGCGCCGGTGGGGAAGTCCGGACCGGGCATGATCTGCATGAGCTCGTCGACGGTGGCGTCGGGGTTGTCGATCAGGTAGCAGGTGGCCTCGATCGCCTCGGTGAGGTTATGCGGAGCGATGTTGGTGGCCATGCCGACGGCGATGCCCTGGCTGCCGTTGACCAGCAGGTTGGGGAAGCGCGCAGGCAGCGCCACGGGCTCGGCGAGCGATTCGTCGTAGTTGGGCTGCCAGTCGACGGTATCCTTCTGCAAGTCACGCAGCAGTTCCATGGCGGGCTTTGCCAAGCGGCTCTCGGTGTAACGCATGGCCGCCGCGCCGTCGCCGTCGATGTTACCGAAGTTACCGTGACCGTCGATGAGCGGCGTGCGCATGGAGAACCACTGCGCCAGGCGGACCATGGCCTCGTAGACCGCGGAATCGCCATGCGGGTGGTACTTACCGATAACTTCGCCGACCGTCCAAGCTGACTTCTTGTGCGGGCGGTTGGGGTAGATGCCGCTCTCGTTCATCGCGTACAGGATGCGGCGGTGCACCGGCTTTAAGCCGTCGCGCACGTCCGGCAGGGCGCGCGCCGTGATGACCGACATCGAATACTCGATGAACGACTGCTTCATCTCGCGGCCAAACTCCGAAATCTGGAGCTGGCCGCCGTTGATATCCTCGCCGGCCGAGGCGCCACGGTCGACTTCGCCAAAGCTCTCCTCGAGCTCGGCGTCGTCTTCTTCCTCATCATCATCGGCATCGGGGTTATAGGCGTCCGGGTCGCCGTCCTCGCCCTGCTCAGCACGGGCAAGCAGGCGCTTCAGATCGTCGGGCATACCGGCATCGCCGGCCTCGTCCATACCCTCGTTATTGTTGATATCGTCTGCCACGTTACCTCCTCATGGTTTGCGTGGTCTAATTAGTTCCCTACCACGGAGACGGCTTTTCCAGGTGCCGCAGATTCGCCCGAAAGAGGAGGGAAACGTACTTGGGTACGCGACCGACGATTGAGGGCGAAGGTGCGGTGGCTGGGAAAGCCGAACAGGTTAGGCATCTAAGAATCGTGCATCATGTGCATGCTTCTCGATGTACTCGCGGCGATAGCCGACCTCGGAACCCATCAGCTCGCGCACGGCGCGGTCCGCCACCACGGCGTCCTCGATCGACACACGCTGCAGGATGCGGGTCTTGGGGTCCATCGTCGTCGAGGCAAGCTGCTTGGGGTCCATCTCGCCCAGGCCCTTGTAGCGCTGGACGGTATAGCCCTTGCGCTTTTTGGTGATCTTGCCGTCCTTGGCCTTGCCGTCCTCGTCGTTATCGTCGGGGTTCAGGCCCAGACTCTGGATGGTGTCGCGCAGGATCTCGTCTTCGGGCTGGCGGCCGTTGGGATACACGTAGTGGATCTTGTTGCGCACCTTAATGCCAAAGATGGGCGGGCAGGCAACATAGACGTAGCCGGCATCGATCAGCGGACGCATGTACTTGTAGAAGAACGTCAGCAGCAGGATGCGGATATGCGCACCGTCGACGTCTGCATCGGTCATGATGATGATCTTGTGGTAGCGCGCCTTGGTGATATCGAAGTCGCCGCCGTCGCCGGCACTCGTCGTGACGCCGCAGCCGATCGCGGTAATCAGCGACTGGATGGTGTCACTCGAGAACGCTCGATGGTCACCAACGCGTTCGACGTTCAAAATCTTGCCGCGCAGGGGCAGAATCGCCTGGATGTCTCGGCGACGGCCGTCCTTGGCCGAACCGCCTGCCGAGTCGCCCTCTACGATGAAGAGCTCGGTCAGCTCGGCATCGCGCACCGAGCAGTCAGCGAGCTTACCGGGCAGGGACGCCGTCTCGAGCAGGCTCTTGCGGCGGGTCGCCTCGCGCGCCTTGCGGGCGGCATTGCGCGCCTTGCAGGCCTGCTGCGCCTTCTTGACGATCTCGCGAGCGGGCTTGGGATGCTCCTCCAAGTAATCGGCGAGGCCGTCGGTCACAATCTTGAGCGTGAGCGCTCGCATATAGGAGCTGCCGAGCTTTGCCTTGGTCTGGCCCTCAAACTGCGGATCGGGCAGCTTGACCGAGATAACGGCCGAAAGGCCCTCGCGCACATCGTCGCCGGTCAGGTTGGCGTCTTTTTCCTTGAGCAGGTTCTGCTTGCGCGCGTAATCGTTGATCACGCGGGTGAGCGCGGTACGGAAGCCCTCAAGGTGCATGCCGCCTTCGGGGGTGTAGATGTCGTTGGCAAACGACATGACGTTCTCGCCGTAGCCGCTATTCCACTGCAGGGAAACCTCGACCTCGCCCATCTTGGCCACAGGCGCGTCCGGGTCCGATTTGCCCTCGATGTAGATGGGCTCCTTAAAGGCCTCGGGGACGTCCTTGCCCTCGTTGAGGAACTTGACGAAGTCGATGATGCCGCCCTCGTAGCAAAACTCCTCCACGTGGGGAGTCGCTTCGCGCTCGTCGGTCAGCACGATTTTGAGGTTCTTGTTGAGGAACGCCGTCTCCTGCAGACGGTTATGCAGCGTATCGAAATCGTAGATGCAGGTCTCGAAGATCTCATCGTCGGGCCAGAAGGTGACGGTGGTGCCCGTCGAATCCGAGGTGCCCACGACCTCCATCTTCTTGACGGTCTTGCCGCGCGAGAACTCCATCTCGTAGGTGTTGCCATCGCGACGAACCTGAACGACCACGCGCTTGGACAGTGCGTTGACGACGGAGATGCCCACACCGTGCAAGCCACCCGAGACCTTATAGGCCGAGTTATCGAACTTACCGCCGGCGTGCAAGATCGTCATGACGACCTCGAGCGTCGGGATCTTTTTAACAGGGTGCTCGTCGACGGGGATGCCACGCCCGTTGTCGACGACCGTGATGGAGTTGTCGGCGTGGACCGTCACCTGGATCTCGGTGCAGAAACCGGCCATGGCCTCGTCGACGGAGTTGTCAACGATCTCCCACACCAGGTGATGCAGACCGCTGGCGCTCGTCGAGCCGATATACATGCCCGGGCGCTTACGAACGGCCTCGAGACCTTCGAGAATCTTAATCTCGCCGCCATCGTAATCGTTTTCGTTTGTCACACGTCCTCCTTCAGTCAAGAAAATGTGTACAGCCTTACTAGTTTATCGTAAAAAAATACCCTCGGGAACGAGGGTATTTGGCTCTACAAGGCCACCAGATGCGATTTAAGGCTCTTTTTTACTTTGCACGCCCTTGGCCCACTCGGCACTGGCTCTCATGGCATTCTCGAGGGCCTCGCGCAGTTTTTGGTCTTCGATGGGCGCCACTTGGCGCTCAATCTCGGTGCGCTCGGCATCGCTGAGGTCGGCATGCGGGGCCGGCGGGCGCTCTGTCGTCGGCGGGCGCAGGCGCTCCTTGGCGGCGGGCGGCGTGTGACCGGGTGCGGTGGTTTTGAACACCAGGCCGTCCACATGCGCACCGGCGCGCTCCATACGTGCGCGGATGATCTCGCGCAACAGCGTCATTTCCTGCGTCCACGAGGGCGAGTCGAGGTACACCAGCAGCTCATTGGACTCGGGCAGGTAGCGCAGGCCCGTCACATGGCGTCCCTCGCGCGTGCCCGAGCACACCGCATTCCAGGCGCGATAGACCGCACGAGATTCCTCTGCAGCCTCCATCTGCGCGCGGCGCTCAGGTGTCGCGGCCGCCAGGATGCGCTGGCGCTCTGCGTTCAAAAATCCACTGAAGGCAACCGTCTCGCTCTCGCGCTCGTAATTAGCACGTCTCACCCATGCTCACCACCTTGGCTCGATCAAGCAGGTCATCGGTAAAGTATCCCAGGTTGGTCGTGGTTATGACCGTCTGGATATCATCGCCGATCAGCCGCAGAAAAGCACCGCGGCGCTCGCCGTCGAGCTCGCTCATCACGTCGTCCAAAAGCAGCAGCGGAGCAGTACCCAGAACATCGCGAGCCACGGCCACCTCGGCCACCTTCCAGGCCAGAACCAACGTTCGCTGCTGTCCTTGGCTGGCAAATGAACGAGCGGAGCGACCCGCCACGGTAAATTCAATCTCGTCGCGATGCGGTCCCACCAACGTCACGCCGCGGCGAATTTCCTCGTCGGCGTGCTCATCAAGGGCGGCCAGCATGCGCTCGTACGCCCAGCCCTTCAGCTCTTCGCGATCCTCGACCTGTGGCAAATCCCCCAGCGTGGACGCATAGGACACGTTGGCGGCTTCACCGGACGCCACTTGCCCATAGGCAGTACGCACATGGCCCGCCAGCCGGTCGAGCAGGGCCAACCGGTGCACAAGCAGAGCCGAGCCCGCGCGGGCAATCGAATCGTTCCACGCGCCGAGCATCTCACGGCAGCACCAGGTTTCCTTGAGCAAGGCGTTGCGCTGGGTCACGCAGCGCCCATAGGTGCTCGCAAGATCGGCATAGCGTGCGCTCAGTTGCATGCCAAAGTCATCGAGGGCGGCGCGGCGCACACTGGCGCCCCGCTTAACCATGTCCAGATGGTCGGGGCAAAACAGCACGCTCGGCAGAACCCCGCGCACACCGGCGGCAGAGCATCTCTTGCCGTTGCGGCTAAACGAGCGCTTACCGTCCTCCGCGCTCAATCCCATATCAAGCACGCGGCCGTCGCCCTCGAGCCTCAGCTCGATCTTGCACGAGCCCACGCCATCATGGACGAGCTCGGCTGCGGTCGGATGCCTAAACGAGGCGCCGCTCGTCAGCAGCTGCAGCGCCTCTATGAGATTGGTCTTTCCCGCCGCGTTGGGTCCCGCAAGTATCGTCACGCCCTCGTCCAGGGCAAGACGATAGCTCTCGAAACTGCGGTAGTGCGCGACGGAAAGATCGCGGGCAAACATGGTCATGGCGCAGCGCTAGATGCGAACCGGCATGACCAGGTACAGGTAGTTGATCTTGTCGTAGGACTTAAAGATGCCCGCCTGCGAGTAGCTCTTGAGCTCCAGCGTGATCTCCTTCTCCTTGGACAGGGCATTGAGGCAGCCAAAGATGTAGTGGTAGTTAAAGGCGATGGTGCCCGACTCGCCCTCGGCCTCGACATCGATCGTCTCCTGTGCAAGGTCCTGATCATTGGAGATGGAGGACAGGCCCATCTGACCGTTCTCGACATCGATCTCGAACTTAACGGCGGGGTTGGCGCTCGCGATGACCGCCACGCGCTTGAGGGCGGCATTAAAAGCCGCCACGTCGATCTTGACGCTCGTCACGCACGAATCGGGGATGAGCTGCTTGTAGTTGGGGTACACGCCTTCGATACGGCGCGACACATAGGTGGTGTTGCCGGCCTCAAAGACAACCTGGGTGTCGGTGGCGCCGATCATGATGGTCGCCTGGCTGGCCATGATGCTCAGGGCGTCGTTGAACGCGTCGGCCGGAACGTTGAGCTCAAAGGAGCCCTCAAGCGTCGAGGTCTCGACCTGGGTGTCGCATACGGCCAGACGGAAGGAGTCGGTTGCCACCAGGCGCACGGTGTTGTTCTCGACCTTCATGTGCACGCCTCCCAGGATGGGACGGGCCTTATCAGTCGAAGTGACGCGCCATACGCGGCCGACCATCTCGGACAGGATGTCGGTCGGGAGCTCCACCGCGCTCTCGATAGCATAGGCAGGAAACTCGGGGAAATCGTTGGCGTCGAGCGTGTTCAGGCGGAAAGAGCTCTTCTCGCAACCAATCAGCACCTGGCGCTCGGACAGCTCAAAGGTGACCGGGGCATCGGGGAGAGTCTTGGTGATATTGGAGAGCATCTTACAGGGGATAACCATCTCGCCCTCTTCTTCGACATGCGCCGCGATGCGATGACGGATCGAGATGGTGTAGTTAGAGGTCTGGAATTCCAAGATGCCGTCTTGCGCCTTGACGAGCACGCCCGACAGGATGGGAAGGGTGGATGCCGAAGCGACACCCTTCATAACGACGCCGATGGCTTGTGTAAGCGAGCTCTGGCTGACGGTGAACTTCATCTTTTAATACCTTTCTATAGATATAAATATCTTAATAATAGTAATAGCACTGACGAAACTGTTGATTACTCCCAAAGACGCAGGTCAGACCCAGAAAGAGAATCGACAGCAACCTGTGTGCAACAGGGGTGGTTTTCCACGTTCAAAACCTGCGCAAAACTTTTCATCACCGCGGATTGGGTTTTAGACACCTTATGCCCGTGGTTTCGACAAGTTTTCAACAGGTGTCTCTATTTCCCTACGAGCGCAGTGTAATTTTATCGCGCAGCGACTTGAGGTCTTCGGTGACGGTGCGGTCTTCCTGGATCATCTTCTGGACCTTTTTGTAACTCGTGCTGACGGTCGAGTGGTTGCGGTTGCCAAATTCGGCGCCTACCGCCGTGGTCGTCATCTCGCACATTTCGATGGCAAGGTAGATAGCGATATGGCGTGCTTTGGCGATATTGGCGTTGCGACGCGGGCCGATGAGCTCCTCGTGCGTCACGCCGTACTGCTCTTCGATGACGGACTGAACCGTCTGGACGTTGATCTTTTTGGCCGATGTGTCGAAGTACTGGCTGGCGATGGCGTCGATATCGTCAAAGGTGAGTTCCCCTCCCTCGCGCTCGCGGTCGCCCGCCTCGCCGGCGCAGCGCTCGCAAAAGCTCTCGAGTTCGCGGATGTTGGTGCCTGAGACCTCGGCCATGTGTTTAAAGTGCTCGTCGGTCAGGTGCCCGCCGTCGCCCCCATAGGCCGCCAGCAGCGAGTCGTCGCCTGCCTCGGGAGCGGCGACGATGGTGTTCTCGTAATAGCGCTGCAAGATCTTGTATTTCATCTCGTAGCTGGGCTCTGCGACCAGGCAGAGCATGCCGGCGTTGAAGCGGCTGGTCAGGCGCTCGTCCATGCTCAGGTCCTTGGGGGCGCGGTCTGCCGCGATGACGACCTTCTTGTTGTTGCGGATGAACTCGTCCATGAGCTGGAAAAAGTAGTCCACGCTCGCGCGCTTGCCGATGATGTTTTGGATGTCATCGATGATGAGCACGTCCACGCCGTGGTACGCCTGCATGATGGGGGCGTTGCTCTTCTTTTGGCGGTCGAACTCGGTCATCAGGTCGTCCAGATATGCCTGGGAGTTGGCATACTTGACCTTGATCTCGGGCGACTTCTCGGCGAGCTCGTTTTTGATGGCAAGCAGCAGGTGCGTCTTGCCCAGGCCCGATTTGCCGTAGATGAACAGTGATGTGCATGTGCCGCGCTCGTCCGCGAGGGCGGCAAACTTGAGTGCCGAGCGATAGGCATGGCTGTTTTCGGGGCCGTAGACAAAGTTCTCAAAGGTAAATTTTGAGTTCGCGGCGAGCGGGGCTCCATCCGTATTCTGCTCGGCCGGCACGGTCGGCGCCGGTATGGGTGAAGCGGGGGTCGCAGCTTGCGTGGATTTAGTCGGCGCTCCGCCCTTCATCTGGTTCATCATGCGACGAAAATCATCGGCCGAGAGCGTGTTCTTGATTGCAATGCCCGAATCCGCGCCCGCCGCTGCGTCGTGAGCGATAGGCATGTGCGTGACGGGTGCGTTCGTTGACGTCGCCGCCGCGGTCGGCAACGGTGCCATGGTTTCACGGGAAACATCGCTGTGCTGGTGCTCGATTGTCGGCACGTCGCCTGCGGAGGTCGGTGCCGCCGGGGAAGCGGCGGGAGCCGTGGCGGGCGCCGTCGCGGCAGCGGATTCCGTTGCGGCGCCTTGCGGTGCCACGATGTCGAGCGCGATCGGTGCAAAGGCGATTTCTTCCAGATAGGCCTCAATAGTCGGCTGATGCTTTTTGAGCTGCGCGATGGCAAAGCGCGAGGGGGCCTCGATCGTGAGCGTATCTTCGGTCAGGCTTATGGCCCGCGATTGCCCCAGCATGTTGATGAGGCGTGCATCTTGGCCGTCGCGCTGGCAAAAGGCGATGGCATCCCCCAGGATGATGCTTGCTTCCTCGTCCACTGTCTCTCCCGTTCTTTAGCTCTGAGCTCGCACGCGAGCGGCGCCGAGTTCGGTCAGATGGTATTTCTGGCCATGCTTGATGACCAAGCCGGCCTGCGCCAAGTCATTGAGCGTGCGTGACCAAGTGGGGGCCGAGTTTCCAAACGCCCTCGCCAGATCGGTTGCACCGCACGCTTGATTTTGCGCCAGATAGCCCAGCGCGGCGTTGCCGCGATCGCTTACGAACACGTCCGGTTGTGGCTGCGCATACTGATTTGCTGCATTAGGATACATCATTTGAGCTGCTGGTTGTTGAGAACTCTGCGTCGGCGGCATTTGCTGTTGAAAACTTTGAGGCCACTGTTGGTAAGGCTGCGGAGGCGTCTGCTGGGCCCAGGGGTTGTACTGCTGCTGCGGCATCTGCTGGTACGGCTGCTGATATCCCTGCTGGTACTGCTGCGGGAACTGCTGGCCATACCCCAGTGGCGGCATCTGCTGATATGGATATCCCTGTTGGTACGGCTGATAGCCCATTTGCTGGCCACCCGGCGCCCCCGTCGCCTGCTGCATTGCTGCTGCATCCTGATCAGCCAGCGGCATGGCCTCTGGCATGTTTGGCGGCATCGACATAGATGCCGCCTGGGGTTCTTGTGTGGGAAGCATTCCGGGCTGCTGCATCTGTCCCACGGGGGGCTGCATCTGCTGCGTTGCCACGGGCTGCTGCGCAAAAGCTCCCGGCAGGGGATATGTGGGCTGCTCCGTCTCGGGTCGCACGGCAGCGCCGCGTCCGCCGGCACGCTCGATTTCCTGCACGCGTTTAGGGTTCAGGCTTACCGTAACCACGGTGCCGTTGCCCATGTTGTCCTCGATGGATACGGCACCGCCGGCGTTTTCCAAATACTCCTGCACCATGGGAAACCCTGCTCCGGTTCCACGGATATAGCGCTTCATCTTGCTGTTTGCGCTGGTAACGCCAAAGTCGAAAGCACGTTCCTTGTCGTCGATGCCGGGTCCTTGGTCAGCAAACCGGATGGTGTCTCCGCCGTCCAGAATCGAGATGATGGGCTCGGCAAAGTGTGCGTGGATAAAGTTTTCGACAATCTCGCGAATGACCATGAGCGAGATATGGCCACCTTGTTCTTTCATGCACTGGTAGACGGTGTTGGTCGTCTCTTCCAAATACGTGCGGACATCTTGCGGATCAATGACGATCACCCGCGGTGTCGACAGCATGTCGTCATAGACGGCGATGCGCGCGGCGTACATGGCTTTTGGCGCCTGCGTGGTCGTCTGCTCGCCTTCCGCACGCTCTTCGCGCACGCCGGTGATGTGCTCGTTGTCGGGTGCCGGGTCTCCGGAATCGACCATGGTGTAAAAGTCGTCAGACATGCCGCTCGCAATCTTTCAAAAGGTTTCGAACAAATAGTAGCTCACCGTGCAACGTTTCTCATCTTTCGACAACTTTTCAAAACTTGTTGAAAACTTTGGAAAACGGGTGAAAAGTTCTCAACATTGCCAACATGACCTGTTGAAAACTCGATGAAATATCGTGAAAGGTTGCCATGAGGCGCAAATTTCGGTTGTGCTTATGGGGGAACCGTGTGAACTGCGCAACCTTTTACCTTTGATTTCTTGACATTTGAACATTGATTTCCCTACAATCTTCAAGCTCACGTGTCTATATCTGCGTCCGCGTCCCCGCGGACACTCGAAATGCAGCAGGAGGAACTTAAGATGAAGCGTACGTATCAGCCTAATAAGCGTAAGCGTGCCAAGACCCATGGCTTCCGTGCCCGTATGGCCACTAAGGGTGGTCGTGCCGTGCTCGCCCGTCGTCGCGCCAAGGGCCGCAAGCGTCTCACTGTCTAGCAGCGATACACACATCTCGCATGAAGACTATTAAGTCTCGGCAAGATTTCGAGCATGTGTTCAGTCAGGGGCGTCGTTTCAATCACCCTCTGATTCGAATGACCATATGTGAATCGGTTGGCGAAGGCGACTCCGGAAGGGTCGCCTTCGTTGGTGCTAAGCGACTCGGTTGTGCCGTCGTGCGCAACCGATCTAAGCGTGTGATGCGCGAGGCCGCCCGCAGCTGCGGATTTCCCGTTGCGGGTTATGACATCATCTTGTTTGCAACTCCCAAGACGAGGGTTTCCTCGCCGCAGGAGATGGACAAGGCGTTGCGTTCGCTTATGAAGCGCGCCGGCGTTGCCGGGGAGGAGCGATGAGCAATCACGTTTTGCGACGTGTTGCCATCGCTCCTATTCGCATATATCAACAGGTTATTTCGCCCTTATTGCCTGACGCCTGCATTTATTACCCAACGTGCTCGCAATACGCCGTCCAGGCGATTGAGAAGCACGGTGTTTTGAGAGGCTGCTGGCTTGCCGTGAGGCGCATCGTTCGCTGCAATCCCCTGCACGTCGGCGGTTATGACCCTGTGCCCTAGCGGGCACTCGCTATCGGAGGAAAACTTACATGTGGGATTGGATCGTTAACATCCTTTTCGAGCTGCTCAAGCTCATCCAGACCTTTGCGGTCGACTGGGGCCTGTCCATCATCATCCTGATGGTCATCATCCGTCTGCTGCTGACGCCGCTCATGCTCAAGTCGACCAAGTCGACGGCTCGCATGCAGGTGCTGCAGCCCAAGATGCTCGAGATCCAGGAGCGCTATGCCGACGATCCCCAGCGTCAGGCCGAGGAGATGCAGAAGTTCTACAGCGAGAACAAGTTCAACCCCATGGCTGGCTGTCTGCCGCTGCTGATTCAGATGCCTATCCTGTTCGCCCTGTTTACATTGCTGCGCAACCTGCCGCAGTACTTTAACGACGGCAC
The DNA here is from genome assembly GCF_040920445.1 of Collinsella aerofaciens. Classification (GTDB taxonomy): domain Bacteria; phylum Actinomycetota; class Coriobacteriia; order Coriobacteriales; family Coriobacteriaceae; genus Collinsella; species Collinsella aerofaciens_BH. Next base: position 38,025 of record NZ_JBCOTQ010000006.1, read on the forward strand.
GTTCTCGTTCTTCAACATCCTGCCCGACCTGACCACCACGCCGAGCGCTTCCTTTGCCGATGGCTTTATGGTTGCACTGCCTGCGCTGGTTTGCCTGATCCTGTTCGCCGTCCTGACCCTGATTCCGCAGCTCTATATGTCGCGCAACCAGACCGGCCAGCAGGCTCAGAGCGTGCGTATGATGGCCGTTGTCATGACGGTCATGATGCTTTGGATGGGCTGGAGCCTTCCCGTTGGTGTTCTGCTGTACTACGACGTCTCTTCTGCTTGGCAGGTTATCCAGCAGATTTTTGTGACGCAGAAGGTCATCGACAAGGCGAAGGCCGATGAGGAGGAGCGTCTTAAGAACGCTCCGCTGCAGGTTGAGGTCACTCGTCGAGAGAAGAAGCCGCGCCCGCACAAGAAGAAGTAGTGGGATATCAATCTTATTTAGGTACCTAACTTTTGGAGTACGTTATGTCTGAAGAGATCATCGAGGATATGCTTGAGGAGGTTGCCCCGCAGGTCGCGGGCGATTATCCCGAGATTGCACAGCGCTACAAGGCTGGTGAAGAGCTGACCGATGAGGAGCTCGACACCATTGCCGATGTTGCGATTTCCATCCTGCGTTCCATCCTTTCGCACTTCGATGCCGCCAACTCTCCTATCGATGAGTATGAGGGCGACGAGGGTGAGCTGATTTTGGATGTAACGGCTCCCGACCTTGCTGTTCTCATTGGCCGTCATGGTCGCACCCTTGATGCCCTTCAGGTTATGTTCTCTTTGCTGGTGAGCCGCAAACTTGGCTTTAGGTATCCGGTTGTAGTGGACGTAGAGGGATACAAGAGTCGCCGTCAGGACAAGGTTGCTTCCATGGCTCAGTCTGCTGCCGAGCGTGCCATCCGCACTCATAAGAGTGTTTCGCTTCCGCCCATGAATGCCTACGAGCGTCGACTGGTTCACATTGCACTTCGTGGCAATGATGCCGTCGATACTCATTCTGAGGGTTCTGACCCTGATCGCCATGTGGTGATTGTTGCTCGATAATCTTCTCGAGCTTATGCTAAGGGGACGTGGTTTCCACGTCCCCTTTTTTTGTCAAAAGTTCTCGATACACTGATTTTTGTCAGAAAGGAGCTTTCGTTGTTAGTACTTACTGATCAGCAGGCTGACGAGATGTTGAGTCGTCTAACTTCCTATTGCAAAGAGTATTCCTTGAGCGTAACTGATGTTGAGCTGATGAAATGTATTCAGCATTTGGATTTGGTTCTAGAAACAAATAAGACAACCAATCTCACCCGTATTCTTAACGTAGAAGATGCTGCAGTACTTCATATCCTCGACTCACTTGTTTTGCTCCCCTATATCAACAAGGCTCCTGAGGGAGCTTTGCTCGATATGGGAACAGGTGCGGGCTTCCCTGGTATTCCATTAACCATAACCACGCATCGTAAAGCTACTTATATTGACTCTGTTGGCAAGAAGGTTGATGCGGTTAATTCCTTTGTCCATGCTCTTGGATTGAAACATGCTCATGCGGTTCATGATCGTCTTGAAGAATATGCTCGAAGCCATAAGAAGCAGTTCTCTGTTGTAACCGCCCGCGCACTGGCCCCTCTACCGATTCTTGTTGAGTATGCGGCTCCGTATCTGAAGGATGGAGGGCTATTTGTTATAACCAAGGGCAATCCTTCGGATGAGGAGCTTGCTTCCGGCATGTCAGCAGCTAAGATTTGCGGCTTCACTTTGCTTCTGAATGACGCAATTGATTTGCCTGAGGGCCTGGGCCACAGGGAGTTCATTGTTCTTAAGAAGAGTCATCCAGCATCCGTTTCATTGCCTCGTGCAAATGGCATGGCCAAGAAGAATCCGCTTGCCTAGATGTTTCACGTGAAACATAATGGATACTAACAACTTGCAGTGTTTCACGTGAAACATGGCGGTTGATATCGAATCGGAATGTTTCACGTGAAACATCCTCCGTTTGACAGCTTTAATACACACCAGGAGGGACCGTGGGATTTCGCGACGTTAAGCGTTCTAAGAGCGCAAAAGACACGCGTGTCATTGCAATCATCAATCAAAAAGGCGGCGTCGGTAAGTCAACGACGGCTGTAAACCTTGCAGCAGCACTGGGTGAGCAGGGTCGTAAGACACTGATTGTCGATTTTGATCCGCAGGGAAACAGCACCAGTGGATTCGGAATTGAAAAAGAAGACCTTGATCACTGCATCTATGATGCATTGTTGAATGATGTGCCAGCAGAATCACTTGTTCTTGATACAAATTGCAAAAAGGTATTCGTAATTCCAGCTACAATTCAGCTTGCAGGCGCCGAAATTGAGCTCGTAAGCGCAATTGCACGTGAAACCCGCCTCAAAGATTTGCTTGAGCCGATTCAGGACGAGTTCGATTTTATTTTCATTGACTGTCCTCCTTCGCTCGGCCTGCTTACTATCAACGCCTTGACCGCAGCGGATAGCGTTTTGATTCCGATCCAGTGCGAGTATTACGCACTCGAGGGCGTTACGAAGCTGCTTGAGTCTATGAAGATGGTTAAATCACGTCTTAACAAGGGCTTAGACACCTATGGTGTGCTTATGACCATGTATGACTCGCGTACTTCACTATCGAATCAGGTTGTTGAGGAGGTTCAATCGTACTTTGGTGATAAGGCGTTTAAGACGCTAATCCCCCGTACGGTTAAAATCTCCGAAGCTCCGTCTTTTGGAGAACCGGTAATTACCTATGCACCTCAAAATAAGGGTGCAAAAGCATATATGAACCTTGCAAAAGAGGTGATCAAGCGTGCCTAGTGTAAAGAAACGTGGCGGACTGGGACGTGGACTCAATGCTTTGGTCTCAGAGGC
>NZ_JBCOTQ010000006.1:41025-54556 GCF_040920445.1 Collinsella aerofaciens
GAGTCAATCCAAGAACATGGCGTTTTGCAGCCGCTTTTGGTTCGCAAGCATGGAAACGGCTATGAGATCATCGCTGGTGAGCGTCGTTACCAGGCGTCGAAGCTTGCTGGTCTTGAGGAGCTGCCTGTCATCATTAAAGAGGTTAATGATGAAGAGATGCTAGCTCTTGCTCTTATCGAAAACCTTCAGCGTTCTGATCTAAATCCCGTCGAAGAGGCTAAGGGCTACCGCCAGCTTATCGATGCCAGCGGTATGACCCAGGAGGCATTGTCGAAGGCGGTAAGCAAGTCACGCTCTGCAATTACAAACTCGCTGCGTCTTCTCGATCTACCTGAAGTTGTTCAGCAGATGATTTTTGAAGGTAAACTTACTGCAGGTCATGCGCGTGCGATTCTTGCAGTTCCCTATGAGGACGCGCGTATTCGACTTGCGGAGAAAGTTGTTGCGGAGGGTCTTTCCGTAAGAGCGACAGAAAATCTTGCTCCGTTGTTTTCTGCCGGAGAGACACCTAAGACGCCGAGGCCTGCAACGCCTCAGTCTTTTAAGAAGGCTGCCCGTGTGCTTCGTCAGGTATTTAATACCAACGTACGTGTGAAGAGCTCGCGTGGAAAGAATAAGATTGAGATTGAGTTTAAAGACGAGGAAGAGCTCTCTCGTATTCTTGGCGAAATGATTCAGTTTGATCAAGGAGGCCAAGATGAGGAATAGAATTTTAACTGCGATTGCATTGGCGACGACTGTCGCGGCTGGTGCCTTTGCTGGCTATAAGATCGCGACAGACGATGAACTTCGAGGTCGTTTGCTTCGTAGTGCGCAAGATATTGTCGATACATCCAAGAAGAAAATGGATGTTATGACAGAAGATGTTGCAATGCGTACTGCTCAGGTAACGAAGAATCCCAAGATTAATCAGGGTTGGGTCAGCAACCAATGGGAAAATGTAGGCTATTAGGTACCTAACAATTACTTAGCATATTGTGATGGGTCCTTGTCTGATTCACGAGACAAGGACCCCTTATTTTGGCCGTAAAAATGGGACCAGTAGCAGCTGATTCAAAATTAAGGTCAATAAATGAAACGACCCCGGTTGCATATCCTGCAACCGGGGTCGTTCGATGTTTCACATGAAACGTTTTGGGGTGCGACTCCCCTATGCGTTCTTCTGAACTTTGAAGCGCTGCTTCAGCTGTCCGCAAGCGGCGTCAATATCGTTACCACGGGAGTTACGAATCGTTGTCTCGATGCCACGGGACTCAAGGCGACGCTGAAGATCCTCAACCTTATGAATCGGCGACGGCTTGAGCGGGCTACCCTCGATGTCGTTAAGCTGAATGAGGTTAACGTGGCACAGCGTTCCCTCGCAGAAGTCGCAGAGCGCCTGCATTTCCGGATTCGTATCGTTGACGCCTTCGATCATGGCATACTCATAGGTTGGGCGGCGGCCGGTCTTCTCGGTGTAGAGCTGAAGCGCTTCGTGAAGGCGAAGCAGCGTGTACTTCTTAACACCGGGCATGAGCTTATTGCGCGTCGACTGGATGGCGGAATGCAGTGAAACAGCAAGCGTGAACTGCTCGGGGATGTCGGCAAATTTGCGAATACCGGGAATAACGCCACTGGTAGAGACGGTGAGGTGACGAGCGCCGATACCGATGCCATCGGGGTCATTGAGGATTCGCAGCGCCTTGAGAACCTCGTCGTAGTTGGCAAACGGCTCGCCCTGGCCCATGAAGACAACGCTCGTGGCGCGCTCGCCAAAGTCGTTGGATACATGAAGTACCTGGTCGACGATCTCTTGAGCGGTCAGAGAGCGCTTGAGGCCGTTGAGACCGGTAGCGCAAAAGGCGCAGCCCATGCCACAGCCAGCTTGGGTGGAAACGCAGACGGAAAGCTTGTTACGACGGGGCATGCCGACAGTCTCGACGGAAACGCCGTTGTGGTACTCGAGCAAATACTTGCGAGAGCCATCTTTGGAAACCTGCTTGGTTAGTTCAGTCGGCGTGTCAAAGGCAAAAGCCTCTTTAAGCTGCTCGCGGAAAGCCTTAGGAAGGTTTGTCATATCGTCAAACGAACAAACGTTCTTCTCAAAGACCCATTCGATGAGCTGCTTCGCGCGGAAGGCTGGCTGGCCAAGTTCGGCCACGAGCTCGCGAATATCGTTTTGGCTCAAGTCGCGAATGTCCTGAGATTTAGTCCTGGGATTCATGGAAGCCTTTCGATTTTGGGGAAACGTAGAGGGTATCGCTACAATATGGTATCAGCTGCAGAAATTATAGAGGAGGAGTCTGCCCATGCCGGGTAAAAGCCTAGAGAACATGCACGTAGCGGTCTTGGCGGGCGGTCATTCCGCTGAGCGCGAGATCTCGCTCAATTCGGGAAAGAACGTCGTGGTTGCCTTGAAGGAGGCCGGCTACACTTCGGTGGAGCTGCTCGACACGGCTGCCGATGATTTTATGGTAACCATGGCGACCGGCGGCTTTGACGTGGCGTTTATCGCCATGCACGGTGCCGGCGGCGAGGATGGTGCCATGCAGGGCGCCATGGAGACCCTGGGTGTCCCCTACACGGCCTCGGGCGTGCTTGCCAGCGCCTGCGGTGCCGACAAGGAGGTCTCTAAGCTCTTGTACGCCAAGGCGGGCATCCCCATTGCCCCCGGCCTCGCGCTCGAGGTGGGCGATGAAGTCGATATCGATCATATCGTCGAGGTTTGTGGCGAGCGCTGCTTTGTGAAGCCGGCCGTCAACGGTTCCAGCTATGGCATTTCCCTGGTCCATGAGCCCTCCGAGCTGCCCGCGGCAATCGCCAAGGCGTTTGAGTACGGCGACAAAGTGCTGGTCGAGAAGTGCATCGAGGGTACCGAGATCACCGTCGGCGTGTACGGCGAGGACGACGTGCGCGCTCTGCCGATTGTCGAGATTCGTAAGCCCAAGGACTGCGAGTTCTACGATCTGGACGTGAAGTATGTCGACCCTACGGACATCCATCGCATTCCGGCGCAGATTTCACCCGAGAATTACATTCGCGCTCAGGAGCTTGCCTGCGCTGCTCACAAGGCCCTCGGTTGCCTGGGTATCTCGCGCAGCGACTTTATTGTGAGTGAGGACGGCCCCGTCATCCTCGAGACCAATACCATTCCCGGCATGACCGATACGTCGCTGTATCCGGATGAGATTCGCCACACCGACGACATGACGTTCCCGCAGGTCTGTGACAGCCTGATCCGTATGGGCCTTCGTCGAGCGGGCATTGCATGCTAATCGAGGACGCGGTTTCGTCAGGAACTCCGCAGTTTGTCATCGACTCCTATGCCACGCTTGCCGAACGCGCCAAAACGCAGTCCTTCGGCCTTATCGAGGAAGATGTAATTGTCCTCGATACCGAGACCACAGGTCTTTCGGTGCAGGACAACGAGCTGATCGAGATCTCGGCGGCCCGTCTTTCGGGCCGCGAGATCGTCGACCGCTTCGATACCTTCGTGCATCCCAAGCAGCTGATTCCCGCCGAGATTACCGAGCTCACGAGCATTACAAATGCCGATGTGGCAGATGCCCCGTCGGCCGTTGAGGCCGTCGCCGCTCTCGCCGATTTTGTCGGTGGTTGCCCGGTAATCGCACATAACGCCACGTTCGACCGCTCGTTTATCGAGTCGGTCAAAGGCGGCGTCAACGTGAGCGATATTTGGATCGATTCGCTGGCGCTGTCGCGCATCGCGCTTCCGCGCCTGGCCTCGCACAAGCTGTCTTTTATGGCCGATCTGTTTGGCTGTGACTCGGTATCACACCGTGCCAATGCCGACGTCGACGCCCTGTGTGGCGTATGGCGCGTGTTGCTCGTGGCACTCACCGACTTGCCCCAGGGCCTCATGGCGCGCCTAGCCGACATGCATCCGGACGTGCCTTGGTCCTATCGTCCAATCTTCTCATTCTTGGCGGGGCAGAACCCTGGTTCTATCTTCTCTCTCAGCGCCGCTCGTGCTGACGTTCTCAAGGCCGATCGCGCCGACGATCGGGTGGACGCCGACGAACTGCCGGTACTCAAGATGCCGAGTCGTGAGGAGATTGAGGCAGACTATGCGCCAGGTGGCCTGGTCAATCGCATGTATCCCACCTACGAGCCGCGTGATGAGCAGATCGCGATGGCGCTCGAGGTCCGCGATGCGCTGGTCACGGGCACTCATCGTGTAATTGAGGCGGGCACGGGCGTCGGCAAATCGATGGCCTATCTGGTGCCTTTTGCCGAGGCAGCACGCCGTAACAACATCACGGTTGGTATTGCGACCAAATCGAACAATCTTGCCGACCAGCTCATGTACCATGAGCTGCCAAAACTTGCCGAGCAACTGGACGGTGGCCTGTCATTTTGCGCTCTCAAGGGCTATGACCACTATCCGTGCCTGCGCAAGCTTGAGCGCATGAGCCGCGGCCAGGTCGAGATTACCACCAAGCGCGATCCGGCGGACACGCTCACGGCGGTCGCGGTCATTATGGCGTACGTCTGCCAATCAGCCGATGGCGACCTCGACTCGCTCGGCATTCGGTGGCGCAGCGTCAACCGCCCCGACTTTACGACGGCCTCGCGCGAGTGTGCTCGTCGCCTCTGCCCGTTTTTCCCTGATAAATGTTTGGTCCACGGCGCTCGCCGTCGTGCAGCGCATGCCGACGTGGTGGTCACCAACCATTCCCTGCTGTTCCGCAATGTCGCGGCCGAGGGCAGGATTTTACCTCCGATTCGTCATTGGGTAATCGACGAGGCCCATTCCATCGAGCGCGAGGCGCGCCGTCAGTGGGCGCGCGTGGTGTCGGCGGACGAATCACGCGTTCTGTTTGAGCGCCTGGGTGGCTCGAGCACCGGTGCGCTAAGCCAGGTTTCCCGTGATTTGGCAACCTCCGAGGGCTCTACGCTCTATCTGGGCCTTACTGCCAAGGCGACGTCGACGGTTGCGCGCGCGAGCATGGCAATCGCCGACGTGTTCGATGGCGTTCGCGAGCTCGGCCGCCGTGCCCGTGGGGGTTATGACAATGCCAATCTATGGATTGGCCCCGAGCTGCGCGAATCTGACGACTGGCATGATTTCTTACAGTCGGCCTACGCTGCCATCGATGCATTGGAACAAGCTGACAAGAGCGTCGACGCGCTGGTGCAGGCTGTCGCCGCCGACAAGCCCGAGGTTGTTGTCGACCTGGGCGATATCTCGCGCCGCCTGCACGAGCTGGCCGAGAACCTCAAACTCATCATCGACGGCACCGATGAACACTACGTGTATTCGCTGCAGGTCAATCGCAGGTTGCGTGCCGGCGGAGAGTCAATGACCGCAGAGCGCATCGACATTGGCGAGGCCTTGGCAACCGAGTGGCTGCCCGAGGTTCACACGGCTATCTTTGCCTCGGCGACCATGACGGTGTCCAAAAGCTTTGAACACTTTAACCACGCGGTCGGCCTCGATCGCATCGGTGCTTCAACATCCTCATCGTTGCACTTGGACTCGAGCTACGACTTCGATTCGAACATGGCTGTAGTCGTTGCGGGCGATATCCCCGATCCGCGCGATCGTGAGAGCTATCTTACGGCGCTCGAGCGCGTGCTGGTCGACGCCCATCTTGCCATGGGCGGATCGGTGCTCACACTGTTCACCAATCGGCGCGACATGGAAGACCTGTACGCCCGCGTTGAGCCCAAGATGGCCCGTGCGGGTCTGGAGCTCAACTGCCAGCAGCGCAACTCATCTCCTCGTCGCCTGCGCGACCGGTTTATCAACGAGCCGACCTCGTCGCTTTTTGCGCTTAAGGCCTTCTGGGAGGGATTCGACGCCAGCGGCGAGACGCTGCGCTGCGTCATCATTCCCAAGCTGCCGTTCTCGAGTCCCACGGACCCGCTCTCGTGCGAGCGCAACCTGCGCGAAGACCGCGCTTGGGCGCGCTATTCGCTGCCCGAGGCGGTGCTCGAGGTCAAGCAGGCGGCCGGCCGCCTTATCCGCTCGTCGACCGATTGCGGCGTGCTGATTCTGGCCGACCCGCGCCTGGTGACGAAGGGCTACGGAAAGAAGTTCTTAACGTCGCTGCCCACGAGCTCCTACCAGCGCATCGAATCGGCGCAGATCGGGCACTATCTGCAACTGTGGCGCGCACGCCACGAGCGGCGGCGCTAAAGCGGACAGACGAGGGTTTTTGCCATATCGCACAGACGCTTTGACAGGGCGGGGTCATCCAAGATGCGGATGGCTCCGCCCGCTGCGATTACCTGGCTCAGTAGCCAACGCTCGGAGCCGTAATGCACGGTTACCGTTGCCATGTCTGCCCCGCTGTGCTCGATTAGGGTGATGCCGGCCCAGTCCAGATGCTCCGCCATATCGAATGGCATCAAGAGCTTTGCGCTACGCTGCGTCCGGGCAAGGGAATCGTGGAGGGATGCGACGCCCGGTGTGTGAGGCACGACGGAGTCTTCCGTCAAGGTGAGTCCCTCGATTTTATCCATGCGATAGGTGCGCTGCTCATCGACCGCGATGTCCCAGGCAATCAGGTATGTTTGGTCGCCGTTTGCCGTAATGCGCAAGGGGTCGACCAGACGCTCGCGTGGCCGCGCATCGTCCATCGAGCGATACGAGATGCGGCAACGAACACCGTCCTGAATGGCGCAGCTCAGCTGCTGCCAGTGCGACCCGTGGTTGACGGTGTCAAAGACGCGCTGGTTATAGCCGAGCTCTTCGGGCAGAAGGGCATGTCGAATCCGAGCTGCCGTCTGCGGCTCGATCCCCAACGATTCAAGTTCATGGTTGAGCACGGCGCCCTCGGCGGCACTCAGGCGCAACGGTAGAACACGCCCGGCGTCGCCGGTGAGGACCACACGCTCGCCGCGGCATTCGCAGATGATGCGCGCGCCCGATTCTCGGTCCGCGAGCGTCGAGACGATCTCGAGAATCTCGTCGAGCGACACCCCTGTGATGTCAAAGCGGCTGCAAATCTCGGCTCGTGTCATGCCGCTCTCGCCGGCGGCGTAGAGGGCCTCCATGATGTCGATGGCACGCGAGAGTCTCTGCTCGCTGGTGAGTTTACGCACGGGCATGCTCGTGCACCGTCCTTTCAATGAGGCGGTTCCACGCCTGCTTGAGCGATTTGGGGGCCACGGGCCTCATGCCGTCCACGGCGTGGGCCATGCAAAATGAGGCGGCGGCTTCAAGGTCACGCACGTCAACGGTCCAGGCCCATCCCACATCGGTGTGTGCGAGCTCACCTCGCCCGCGCGTGAGGCCGTTGATCATATCGATCTGCGTCTGAGGGGCGAACGAGAACGTGGCTGCAACGGGCGGTCGGTCGGCAAAATCGAATTCAAAGAACAGATAGTCGTTGAGATTGAAGTCCGCAGGGATGGCGTAGGCCTTCGAAGGACGCCAAGCGCGAACGATACGGTCGCAGCGGAATGTCCTGATGCCGTCGGTGACATTGTCGAGGCCGCAGAAGTACGCCACGCCCTCGCGTTCGAACATGCCGTAGACGCAGACGGTACGTTCTTTCTGCTCGCCGCGTCCGTTCTGATATAAAAATCGCAGCGCGCATCGCTCGGCAAAGGCGCTCCATACCGCATCGACGGTGGGAGAGCGGCGGATTGGTGCTTCGTCCACCGTCGTCCTACCGGTGAGATAGGCAATCTTGGAGCGAATATCGGCAAGCGGTGCGGCAAAAGTGGATGAGCCGGCCGCTAGTGTCTGGTCGATGGCGTTGAGCAGGATATCGGCGTCGTCTGCGGTGATGAGGCCGCCTGCTGCAAAGGTGTGCTCGCGGTCGATTGTCCACGAGCTTTCCTCGGTCTCCTGTGCACCGGCGGGGCGAACCTCCTTGATTAAGATGCCACGCTCGAGCAGTTTGTCACGATCGCGCCGAAACTTGCGCTTATCCGAGTCGATGTTGCCCGAGTCATATCCCAGGTCAGAATCCAAGACGATCTGCTCGGTCGTCAGCGGTTCGGGGGAGCTGTTGAGCACAAAGAAAAGATTGAGGATGCGCTGAGCCGTTTTATCGAAACTGGGCTCCGAATTCCCCTTTTTAATTGTCGCGGTCGGGTCGCTTGCCGTCATAGAGTCCTCGCATGAGAAGGTGGTTTGCTGCCATGATTTTAGTCCGATATGGAGATTAGGCTATATCCTTGTCCGCTCGGGGCGTTAAGATGGCCCGAATTCGGTCGTTTGCGCTTGCTCGGGGTATACTTTCGACTATATACGGTTCTAATGTGCATGCATTGGGCCTATTTGTCGGATTATGGATGTGGAGCGCACATGGCGAACACCCAGAACTATATTAACCACCTGCTGCAGAACACCGGCATTACGCCGGCATGCAGCGAAGAAGAGCGCTTGGCTGCCGAGGATATCGCTCAGATCTTCCGCAACCACGGCTTTGATCCCGAGGTTCAGGAGTTCAATGCCCCGGCGCCCAGTAGGTTGGCATTTGCCGTCACCGGTATTCTTGCGTTTGCCGGTGCCCTGCTGATGGGCATCGGCGGCGGTATCGGCTTGGTCGGCACCTTGCTGGCCATTGTCGGCGCCGTTCTTTACGTGCTCGAGCGCACGGGCCACCCCGTGGTTTCGCGCCTGGGCAAGACGGGCGTGAGCCAAAATGTCATCGCCTACCACAAGGCCTCGGGCCCGCTCGCGTCCCCGCGTAACCGCCCAGTGGTCGTTGTCGCACACTACGACTCTCCCCGTGCTGAGCTGCTCGCCCGCGAGCCTTATGCTTCGTATCGTGCGCTCATCGCCAAGCTGTTGCCCGTTGCCACGGTTGCCCCCGCTGCCGTTGCCATCCTGCGTATCCTGCCGCTCCCCGGCGCGCTCAAGGTTCTGCTGTGGATTGTCGCGATCCTCGCTTCCCTCGTTGCACTTGCCAACGCGGCAAACATCATCTCTAACCGCCATATTCTTCCCTATACGTCCGGCGCGGTGTGCAACAAGTCTTCTGTCGCCGCTATGCTCGGCGTTATGGACAACGTTGCTCCCTTCCAGGGCGAAAACGAGTTTCCCGACGATGTTCCGTTCGATACCTATTTTGGGGAGCAGAAGCGTCGTGCCGAGGAAATGGCGCGCGCAGCGGCGGAATATGCCGCGGCCCAGCAGCAAAACGACTACGGCAACACCATCGAGTATGAAGAGCCTACCTACGCCGAGGACGAGTTCGGTCAGCCGATTGTTCCCGACGCTCAGACCGAGCCCGAACAGGGTGAGGCTTTCGACGAGCAGATCGAGGGCTTTGAGGGTGCGTCTGCCGACGAGACGCTGATTGGCGCCATCGTGCCCGAGGATCAGAATCAGGCTGTCCAGGCTGAAGAGTTCAATGACGAGGTTTCCGCTGCCGAGCCGGTGGAGGAGCCTGTCGCGGCCGAGCCCGAGCCCAAGCTCTATCGCAATGCCGCCGGCAACATCCGCTTTGGTTCGGATGCCATCCGTGCGCTCGGAATGCTTCCCGAGTCCTGCACGCTCGATTACGAGGAGGGCGAGGAGCCGACGTTTGAGCCCGAGCCTGCCCCCGTCGTGACTGCGCCTGCGCCCGCTGTCACCGTGGATGATGAGTCTGCCGCGGTTGCCGCTGCCGTTGCCGAGCCCGAGGCGGTGTCCGCGATCGATCCCGCGGCAGGACTGGACATTTTGGCTCCCGCCGCGCCGGCACAAGACGTTGCGGACGAGTCTGACGACGATTACGTTGAACAGCCGAGGCGCGTGTCTTACGAGAGCGATACTGATTTCTCGGCCGAGATTCCCGCGGCAACGCCCCATGCCGATATTGCATCCGCGTTCTCTTCGATTGGCGCCAGCGCTTCCAACTTCTTTAAGGGTGCGCTTGCAAAGGGCAAGAAATTTGTCGACGATTTCGAGGAGAAGCGCGCTGCCGCACGCGAGGCTGCCGAGCAGGAGGCTATCGCTCAGCAGCAGGCAGCCGAGGCGGCACGTGAGCTCGCGGCGCAAGAGTTCGAGCAGAACGAGGCTATGCAGTCCGCGCCCGTCGAAGCCGCCGAAGCTACAACGTCCTTTGAGTCCCAGCAACCGGCGTCCGCGGATGTTGTTGAAGCGACGACGTCTTTCGAGGCTCAGCAGCACGTCGATAGCACCATGTCGTTTGATGCCGCGCAGTTCGATTCCACGATAACGTTTGAAAAACAGGGCACCGCGATTGCCGAGCCCCTTCCTGTTTCCGATGAGCAGGGCGACGCGGCAGACGATGACGAGCCTGTTGATGCTGCCGAAATCCAAGATGCCGCCGAGGACGAGCCCGTCGAGGCCAACTCTGACGAAGAGCAATACGCGGCAGCCGAGCAAGATGATTCGACCGAGGTCGAGCAGGAGGAAGTGCCTGCGGTTTCCGAGACTCCCGAGACGGATGAGTCGAGGCCTTATTCCACGCAGATTTTCACCATGCCGACCCCGAGTGGTTCCGGTGCCACGGTTGCCAATGTCGCTCCCACCCAGGACGAAACGGTCGATTCCCTTATGGCCCAGATTTCCTCCCAGGCATCGCCGCGCCCGCAGATGAATGTTCCCGATCCGGCGTCGGCACCGTCGCCTGCACCTTCCTCGTCTCCGCTGGCTTCGGTCCCCGATCCGTCGCTGCCGTCTATGAAGCAGGCAAACGTTGCGTCTCGCACGTCGCTGTTCGACCTTCCCGACCCCTCCGCACAGGTCAACGATCCCTTTGCTACTGCCCAGGGTCCCGAACCCACATCGGCACCCGTTGCGCCTCCTATGCCCGTTGCGTCGGGCGCGCAGCCGATCGAGACCATTTCGGCTCCCGCCCCGGCGGCACCCAAGTCTCGTAAGCGCGGCCTGGGTGGTCTGTTCGGCCGTAAAAAGAAAAACGAGCAGGACAGCATGAGTGACTGGCTGGGCGTCGAAGACGATTACGATGCCAAGAAGTCCGGTCGCGGTATCGGTTCGTGGGATAACTTCGAGGACGATAACGATGGCTGGAAGGGTGGCGCTACGTCTTCCGATGGCGCTTCTTCCGAAGATATGCTCTCGGCTGTCGCCTCTATGGGCGATGATGAGCTGCTCGGTCACGATATCTGGTTTGTGGCAACGGGCGCCTCGGATTGTGATGGCGCCGGCATGAAGGCCTTCTTGGCTTCGCATCGCGATAAGCTCCGCGGCGTATTCTTTATCAATCTTGAATCCGTCGGCGCCGGTAGGCTTTCGGTTGTGACGGTCGAGGGCGAACAACAACTGCTCAAGGGCGATCGCCGCATCATGAACCTGGTCAGCAAGGTCTGCAAGTCGTTCCATGTCGATTGTGGCGCGCTCGAGATGCCCTATGCCAAGACCGATGCCTATGCCGCGCTCGAGGCGAGCCGCCGAGCCCTCACCATCGCCGGCGTGGACGGCACGCGTCTGGCTTGCGCTCGTACCGAGGACGACCTGCCCCACAATGTCAACCCGACGAACATTGCCACGGTATCCGAGGTCGTGACCGAGGTTATCCGCCGTTCGTAGACGGAGCTCTAAGGAGTCAACGTGTTTTCGTATATTAAGCGCCATTGGCCTGTCTACGTGATTTTGACCTTGATTGCCATTGCGTTAGGATTTGGGGCTGCCTACATCGTGGGTGCGAAGGGCTCGACCCCCGCCTCCGCAATCAGCGAAGAGGTGGAGCAAGAACAGAGCACGGGTGCCGATGGGATTCCTGAGTCTGAGCAGGCAATCGTTGATGGTGGATCTTCGTCTGCAGAGTAGATACGGCGATTTAAATGATTGAAAGCGGGCGAGCCGGGGGACTGGCTCGCCCGCTTTTTCATCGTGCTAGCGGTTCTTTGGGATCGACCTAAGGCGAGCGAACCATAGGGCTGCGGCACCCGAGGTCAGGAGCGCGGTGATGCAAGCGGCGATGGGAACTGATCCTGTTGCCGGTAGGTCCTGCGGTAGGGTACAGCGTTGAATGACACGGTCCTCGTCATGTGACTCAAGTTTATCGCCGCCGCCGTTGCGGCAAAGATCGACGCGCGCGCTGTTGGTGAGTGCGGTTTGGGTCGTATAAGCCGACGTTGCCTGCATGTGCACGACTGCGCCCCGAGCGTCTGTGCCAAGGATTGCTTTGGCATCGTCAAGGTCGTCGTGCTCATCTTTGAGATCATCGCGGGTCCAAGAATCCGCATCGCTTCGAGTCGTAAAGTCGGCAGCTACCGCACCGTATTCAATTCGAATGCCCGTTACGACGGTATTGGATGCAAGGTCGAGCTCTTCCGCCTCGAGTGTGGTGGATTCCGTGGTCGAGACATCCGCCTTCCAGAGGCGCCAGCCGTCGTAATCGACGAGGCGACAGTCCTCACCAAGGCTCTCTTTTACTTCGTCGGACTCAAGCCAAGGATTTTCGTGCCCATCGTCAAGTGTCGCGTTCGCCGGTTCATCGACGTCTGTCGAGTCCAACGGCGTCGTGCGATACCACACGTTGCACAGACCGTTGAGGTCGCCGATGGCGACGGGGGTTTCGATTGAGATGAATCTCGCCGTGCCGTCTTTGGCGCACTCAAGATCATCGGTAATCGTAAACTCATCAACCCAAGTAGCGGAATCGTTTCGAGCATCGATGGTATAGGAGAAAAGCCCATCACTATTGGTTTGCGTCGTGGCGCGGTTTTTACCATCGCCGTTAGCCAACAGGCCCTTTTCGATAGGTTGGACAAGTTCCTGACGCTTGTCGACCTGCCCCTTGATCTCGATGGGCGCATCCTTCATCGCGACGGATTGGACTTCTCCCGTATCCTTTATTTCAAACGTTATCTCCTCGGCAAGGTCATAGGTCCGCGGAGACATCATTTCGCGCAACGAGTAGGTGCCAGGTGCAAGATGTTCGACGCGGTGCGGCTTGTCGGATGAGGTCCAGGAGTCTATTTCGGTTTTATCGGGACCATATAAGGTGAGCTGTGCGCCTTCCACTTCCTGCTCACCGCTTGCATCGACCTTGGAGATATCAACCTTGGTGTAATCGTCGGATACGTTAAGCCGTGCTTCTACAACGGGTGTTTTCTGGTCGGCATAAGCGAGGTCTACGATATGGGGCGTCCGGTCGAGTAAGAAGCCGGTCGGCGCTTGAGTCTCGACGACCTCGTAGCGTGCGGTGCCAGATCCCAGCGGGAGGTTGTCCGCGCGTGCTTCTCCAGTTTCATCCGACGTGACGGTCGCGACGGTCTCACCGTCGAGCGCGGCAATGCTACCGTCGGGGCGCACGATATCACCCGAGGCACGGATCTCAAAGACGGCGCCCGCGAGGCTGCTGCCGTCTACGGCATCGGTTTTAACGATCCTGATGTTTCCGGTCGCGGCGTGGTCATAATACGAGGCGATTGCAACGGGCGTTAAGTTCATGTCGGCGGGTATGTTTACCTCGATCTCTTCGCCGACAAGATAGGGCTCTTTGGCCGAGGTTTCGCGTACATAATAGGTGCCCGGCACGAGCGATTCGGGCAGTGTGACGGTCCCGGTCGCGTCAGTCGTAAAGGTGTCCATTACGTTATGTGCTGGATACCAGCAAGTTTGTGAGACAGGTTCGTGATTGCTGTCTAGGAG
>NZ_JBCOTQ010000006.1:54708-66029 GCF_040920445.1 Collinsella aerofaciens
GTCCATTCCCCTGCACGTTTAAAACCCTCGGGGACGGTTTCCGGAACCTCGCGAATCGTGTAGCCGGCACGGTCGTATGGGACAGCTCCGTGGACACCGGCGGGTCGCTTGCCTGTGCCGAACCATGCTTCGGGCTGATCTTTGGTGGAGGCAAAGCCATAGACGTTTGTGGTCAGTGTGCCAACAACCTGCTGAGAGCTGTTGCTGACAACCTCAAAGACAACACCACCCGCCGGCTGCTCCAGGCCGGATTGATCGCTATTGCCGTAATCCTTGAATTTGGAAATCTCAAGGTTAAACGCAATGGGGATATCGGAAATGCGAGATTCGATCTCGACCACGCCTGAATCGCCGAGCTGGTCGGCTCCAACGGTATAGGTCCAGCTGTCGTTGGATGGCAGGTAGCCCTCGGGGGCTTTTGATTCGTAGATGGTAAAGGTTCCTAAGGGGACATCGGCGAGGGTGGCCCGACCGCTTTCGTCGGTCGTGAGGATTTGCGCCCATCCAGGGGTTGATTGCGACACACACGTGAACTTTGCTCCTGCGAGCGAAGCTCCAACTTGGGGGCCTGCATTCGTCGCGGCATCGAGCTTTGCGATGCGCAAGGTAATGGTGCCGGGCTGTTCATCAATGGCGACCTGTCCACCGTCATTCCCCGTGGTAAAGGCGATGCGATCACGACGGGGGACATAGCCGGCCGGCGCCTTCGTTTCAACTAGGTAGTAT
Organism: Collinsella aerofaciens; assembly: GCF_040920445.1. Lineage (GTDB taxonomy): Bacteria > Actinomycetota > Coriobacteriia > Coriobacteriales > Coriobacteriaceae > Collinsella > Collinsella aerofaciens_BH. Next base: position 55,435 of record NZ_JBCOTQ010000006.1, read on the forward strand.
GCCGTGTTGGGCAGAAGTGTTGCTTGCGCTCGACCGTTGCTGTCCATCTGGACGGTGTCGACACGCGCGCCGCTGGTGCTCTCAAAAACATCGAATGTTGCCCCGTCAAACTGATAAGTATTGTTTCCGCTGGTAATGGCAGCGTTTGCAGACTGCTTTTGGAAGGAAACAGAGACCGCCGGCAGTACATAGAGCATGTCTTGACGTTTGCTGCCGCCCGATACGGCTCCTAGATAGCGCCGCGCGCGGTGCGGAGCGGCTTTGATGCTTCCTGATTTTGCGCTGTCGTGGAGCCACCGCGCAGCCGCCACGACTTCATTGTCGGCGGTAAAGTGCCCACTCTTGGTTTTGCCCTGAGCGGTCGTGTAGGAATAGGTACCGTCGACATGGGTAGTGCCGTTGAGCATCCATACGGCAAGCTGGGTTGCGGCGCGGGCGCGATCGGGTGAAAGATGGTAACCGCCAAACGACGTGGCGGTAGGATATCCGTGACAAACGATTGCCGCGAACTCGTCGTCGAGCCACACCCAGCCTTGATCAAAGTTGAGCCATGGGCCGCCCGGCTTGGTGGGGCCGGGGCGCTCCTGGTTCATGCAGTAGGCAATCGAGGCGTCTTGAGCTTCATACTTGCCGATGAAGAAGGGCCCACAATCATCGCTAATAGTGCGGAAGCCGAGCTGATCGTAGCCATCGACGGCAAATGCGGCTCCCGGTGTCAGGCAGCCGAAAACCAGGAAGAGGAGCAGGAGCAGCGGACCTGTTGCGATTGCGCTGTGGACAGAGTGTATGGGTGCGTTGGACATGGCTGCTCCTTATCCCTCGTGCGCCGCATGGGGAGGTTGCGACGCGTAGGATGAGGCTACCCCCGAGGTTCATGCGGGTAAGTACCGGAGCCTGACCAAAAGCTTGCCCGATTTCTGACAAATCGAGCTCAAATACAACAATCAGATAAAAGTGCAGGTAGAAGATGGTAAGAAAAGAAAGACAAAGGTCCTCATCTCCACAATTGGCGCGGTTTTCAAACGATTCTCCACAGCTAAAACAAGCATCGACACCCTTGTATCGAACAAGACAACCGCGTTATACTATCCCCCACATATGCGGGCATCGCCAAGTGGTAAGGCATCAGCTTCCCAAGCTGACACTCGCGGGTTCGAGTCCCGTTGCCCGCTCCAGTAAAAAGCACAAGCACGACAGCGTTACGTTGCCGTGCTTTTTACTACTAAGCGCCGGGACTCGAACCCGCCAGGGTGCGAGCGTTAAGCAAACGCGAAGCGTTTGTAGCGAGCAGGCGAAGGCGCCGACAGGCGCCTGAAGCCGGTGCGGATTTGCGAAGCAAATACGCGGACGTCCCGTTGTCCGCTCCATGGAGCACAGAAGACCTCGGGACGGCCAATTCAACAAAGTCTTCCCCATCGTCACCGTGAATCCGAGGGGATCGACCGCAGCCGGTGCGGATTTGCGAAGCAAATAACGCAGACGTCCCGTTGCTCGCTCCAATTCCAAAATGTTAGGTTAATGCCTGCTGCCCATACTTGCACCTGCGCACGGTACAATGGTTGGGTTACGACCAACGTGCCAATAACCAAAAAGGAGCCGCTATGATCGATCGCTATACCCGCCCGGAGATGGGACACATCTTCTCCCTCGAGAACAAGTACGCCATTTGGCAGGAGATCGAGGTTCTGGCCTGCGAGGCCCAGGCGGAGCTCGGCAAGATCGGTATTTCCAAAGACGAGGCCCAGTGGATCCGCGACCATGCCAACTTTGAGAAGGCGAAGGTCGATGAGATCGAGGAAGTCACGCGCCACGACGTCATTGCCTTCCTGACCAACATGAAGGAATACATCGATGCCGATGTTCCCGAGGGCGACCCCAAGCCCAGCCGCTGGGTTCACTATGGCATGACCAGCTCCGATCTGGGCGACACGGCCCTGTGCTACCAGCTCACCCAGGCCTGCGACCTGATCATCGAGGACGTCAAGAAGCTCGGCGAGATTTGCAAGCGTCGCGCCTTTGAGGAGCGCAACACGCTCTGTGCCGGCCGCACTCATGGCATCCACGCCGAGCCGATGACCTTCGGCATGAAGTTTGGCTCTTGGGCCTGGGAGCTCAAGCGCGATCTGGATCGTCTTGAGGACGCCCGCAAGAATGTTGCCTTCGGTGCCATCTCGGGCGCTGTCGGCACGTACAGCTCCATCGAGCCGTTTGTCGAGGAGTACGTCTGCGAGCACCTGGGCCTGGTTCACGACCCGCTGTCCACGCAGGTTATCAGCCGCGACCATCACGCCTATCTCGCCGGCGTTCTCGCCACCACCGCAGCCACCTGCGAGCGCATCGCGACCGAGGTCCGCAATCTGCAGAAGACTGATACGCTCGAGGCCGAGGAGCCGTTCCGTAAGGGCCAAAAGGGCAGCTCCGCCATGCCGCACAAGCGCAATCCCATCACCATGGAGAAGGTCTGCGGTCTGTCGCGCGTCGTGAAGTCCAACGCCCAGGTCGCCTTCGATAACGTCGCCCTGTGGCACGAGCGTGACATTTCGCACTCCTCTGCCGAGCGTGTCGCCCAGGCCGATAGCTTCATCGCACTCGACCACATGTTCCAGTGCCTCATCCGCGTTATCGACGGCCTGCAGCTGTACCCTGCCCGCATGATGGCCAACCTCAATAAGACCCGCGGCCTCATCTTCTCCTCCAAGGTGCTGCTCGCCCTCGTCGATACGGGCATCACCCGCGAGGACGCGTACGCCATTGTGCAGGAGAACGCCATGGCAACCTGGCACGAGGTACAGGATTGTGTCTCCGGCCCCACCTTTAAGGAGCGTCTCGAGGCCGACCCGCGCTGCACCGTCAGCCAGGAGAAGCTCGACGAGATCTTTGATCCATGGGACTTCCTCACCCGTATCGACACGGTCTTTGATCGTCTGGAGCAGCTGAGCTTCGAGTAGGTTCGGGCATAACGTTAGCTTTTTAGGGCGCTTTGCTGGTAATGTGTGTTGCCGGCAAAGCGCCTCGTTGCATTTAGGGAAAGACGGGGATAATAGTCGTCTCGAATAACATTCTGAGAGGGGATCGCATGATTTCGTTTGATTACAAGCCTCAGGGCGTGTGTGCTCGCAATATTCACCTTGACCTTTCCGATGACGGCAACAAGGTGATAGGCGTTGAGTTTACCGGTGGCTGCGACGGCAATCTCAAGGCAATCTCCAAGCTGGTCGAGGGCGCTCCTGCCGATCGCGTAATCGAGGTTCTCGCCGGTAATACCTGCGGTATGAAAAAGACCTCCTGCGCCGACCAGCTTACGCGCGCCATCGAGGCCGCTCGCGCCGAGATCGCCTAATGGGTATCGCCGATCACATCAAGAACGGAATATCGCGTCGCGGCTTCGTACTCGGTGGGGCTGCCGCGGGCGCTGCCACGGTACTTGCCGGATGCTCGAAAAAAACGGGCACCAGCGATGATGCCGCCGGCGAGCCGCAGGTTATCAAGGACGATTCCAAGATCATCTCGATTACGGATGAGTACGAGGCAGTCGACATCGATCTTGAGCCGGCGGCGTCGTGGACGCTGCCTCTGGGTACGCTGCTGTACTACTGCGACGGCGATTACGCCGCGGCGATGATGGCGCCCGCATCGGCGCTGCACGCCAACACACTCGGTGTGCTCAACCTGGGTGATGGCTCGCTTACCACATTAATCGAGGATCCTATCGAGGGCACGGGATATGCATTCTACGATGTCCGTGCCGGCGACGGCGTATTCGCGTGGGTTGAGATGAACTTTGCCAATTCATCGTGGAAGCTCTACGCTCAAAATCTGTCGGGCGCTTCGCTCTCTGGCGACGTGGTTGAGCTCGATCGAGGTGGCAAGGACTATGATCCGCCCTTGTTTACGGCGTTCGGGTCATCGGTCATCTGGTATAAAATGCCTTCGGCAGGCGGCAATAAAACGAGTAGTGATTCGTTTTGCTATCGTCGCTCGCTTGATGAATCCAAGGCCGAGGTAATTTGGAAATCGACGGGCCGCTTTGCATCGGCCCCGCGCGCGAGCGACGGCATTTTGACCATCTCGCCGCGTGTCCGCAACGACGAGGGCGTCTACTACGGCATAACGGCAATCGATCTGACCGACGGCAACAACACCAAGCGTGCCCAGTTGGTCCTCCCTTCGTCAGTTTCGCCTTTCGAGGCCGTATATATGGGCGATACCTTCGTGTTTTCTATCGAGGCGGCCTATAGTGGCGTGGGCAGCCTGGGCAATATGGGCACGTATATCGGTAATGAGGGAGGGCCGTACCTCTTCCTGTCACGCGAACCGCTCGCATGTGCGGCTGGCAAGAAGAATAAATACCTTGTTAAGGTACAGGCGTCGCATTTCCTGATCGACACCTCTGCCAAGACCTATGGCTCGCTGCTGTCGCCCGACCGCGCTTTGGAGTATGGCGATTATCCAGCTACGGCGGGAAAATCGGACTCATTCCTTACGTACGCCACGGTGCGCAACAGCCAGGGTATACCAGAGACAGTCACTGCACGCCTATTCTCTCTTTAAGCTTAGAGGGGTTAAAAAGGCGCCAACAGGGGAATAAACGCGTTGTAATTGTGAGTACCGCCCGCCGAGCTGCCGCGTCATAGCGGCATCTGGCGGGCTCAGGTGCGTTAAAATGGGCTTGTTCTTAGCTAATTGAGACAGGGGGGCCGTGTTATGGCTTCAGATGCAAAAAAGATTCTGCTGGTCGAGGATGAGAAGGCAATCCGTGACGCCGTCGCTGCCTATCTCGAGCGCGAAGGCTACTGGGTTGTGGGCGTCGGCGACGGCCAGTCCGCGATCGAGGAGTTCGAGAAGCATCAGTTCGACCTGGTCGTGCTCGACCTTATGCTCCCCAAGATCCCCGGCGAGCGCGTTTGCCGCACCATTCGCGATACCTCGGATGTCCCCATCATCATGCTGACGGCTAAGGGCGAGATCGAGGACCGTATTATCGGTCTTGAGCTCGGCGCCGACGACTATCTGATTAAGCCGTTCTCGCCGCGCGAGCTCGTCGCCCGCGTTCGCGCTCTGTTCCGCCGTGCCCATCAGGCCGACGAGCCCGCCGTCGAGGTACTCGACTTCGGCGATCTGGTCATCGATATCTCGGGCCACAAGATCTTGGTCGAGGGCAAGGAAGTCGATCTGACGGCTTCCGAGTTCAAGCTGCTCACCACGCTTGCCCGCCATCCCGGCCGTGTGTATAACCGCATGGAGCTGGTCGAGAAAGTGCTCGGGTATGACTTTGAGGGCTATGAGCGCACCATCGATAGCCACGTGAAGAATCTTCGCGCCAAGCTGGGCGATGATCCCAAGAAGCCCAAGTGGCTCTACACCGTCCATGGTGTCGGCTATCGCTTCGAGGCTCCGGCCAAGACCGATAAGTCGGACGAGAAATAGGGAAATCACATATGACACCTGCGCGCTTTGAAATCGGACAAAAGCACAAGCAGGAGAGCGAGGCGGGTTCCAAGGCTAGTTGGAACACGCCTCGTTCCGATTCACGGCCAACGATGAGCTATCCCTCGCGCATGGCACTTGCTTTTGCTCTGACATCGCTCATGACAGTATTGGTGCTGGTGGGCGTTGTCTCTGTTGTGTGGGGCACGGTCTTTTCGGATTACACGCGCTCCAATATCGTCGAAATCGCAAATTCCGCTGCCGAGAAGTTGGCGACCTCATATGAGGAAAACGGCTCTTGGACCGCGGGAGAACTGCGCACGGTCGCAACGTCGAGTTTGGTTTCCGACGATCTGGGCATGCAGGTCGTCAATAAAAAGGGCGTGATCGTTTATGACGATTCCTGGCCCTCGGCAAGCGCCACCGCCGATGTACGCGAAAACCAGGCTACGACCGACGACACGAGCGGCAAGAGGGCATCGCATAGCCCGGTCTCGTCTGCTCCAACCGACTCCGATAGCGTTGCTAACGTCGAGATTGTAACGTCTTCCGGCGAGCATGTCGGACAGGTAAAGCTGTGGGCCATCGGCTCCGACGCTCTGCTCACCAAGGCGGACTCTGCGTTTAGGGAGAAGACCTTTAACGCCATGGCCCTCGCCGCGGTTGTTGCAATCTGCATTTCGGTCGTTATCGGATCGCTCGTGTCGCGCATGCTCACCAAGCCGATTCATCGCATCACCAGTACCGCAAAGCAAATCCGTGACGGCGACCTGTCGGCTCGCACGGGACTGCGCGGTGATGACGAGATCGATCAGCTGGGTGAGACCTTCGATGAGATGGCCACTTCGCTCGAGAAGGATATGAAACACGAGAAGCGCCTGACCTCAGACGTTGCACACGAGCTTCGCACGCCGCTTATGGCCATGCTCGCAACGGTCGAGGCCATGCAGGATGGCGTGTATCCCACCGACGATGAGCATTTGGAGACCGTTGCTTCCGAGACGCGTCGCCTGGCTCGTCTGGTGCAGCAGATGCTCGACCTATCGCGTATGGAAAACAGCACGGCTCCGCTCAATCTAGAACCGGTGGACATGGTTCCGTTCGTGCGATCGATTGTGAACGGCCAGGAGCGTCTGTTTGCCGACCGTGACCTTCGTCTTCGCTTTGCAGATGAAACCCAAGGGCACGACGATGTCGTCGAGGCCGATCCCGACATGATCACGCAATGTGTTATCAACCTCATGAGCAACGCCATGCGCTACACCCCCGAGGGCGGTTGGGTCGTGGTGTCGGTGCTCAGTGACCGCAGGCACGTCAGCATTGCCGTTTCTGATACCGGCATCGGTATTGCCAAGGACGATCTGTCGCGCATTTTCGGGCGGTTTTGGCGCGCCGATGCCAGCCGCGCCCGCGAAGCTGGCGGCCTGGGCGTCGGCCTCGCCGTGACCAAGCAGATCGTCGAGCGTCACCATGGCTACATATCCGTGGAGTCGGAGCTTGGAAAGGGTACGACTTTTACAATTCATCTGCCCCGCGAGCACATGGCGGACGCGGCATCTACTACAATGGAGCACTAGCTTTTCGCTATTCGGTGAAGGAGGGGCCGTGTCCCTGCCGCTCCGAGTTTGCGAAAACATGCGGGAAAGAACCCGCATTTCTGTCGTATTTAGGTAAGGAGTGACTCACGTGACAACGATGGAGCGTCGTCCGGATTCCCGTGGCAAGGTTCGTGATATTTACGATGCCGGTGAAAACCTGCTGATGGTCGCCACCGACCGCATTTCTGCGTTCGACTTCATTCTTCCCGACGAGATTCCGTTTAAGGGAGAGGTGCTCAATCGCATCTCGGCATTCTGGTTCGATAAGTTTGCCGACATCGTCCCCAACCATCTCGTTTCCATCGACCCGGCGGATTTCCCCGAGGAGTTTGCTGAGTATCGTGACTACCTCGCTGGCCGCGCCATGCTGGTTAAGAAGGCCCAGACGATTCCTATCGAGTGCATCGTCCGCGGCTATCTGACCGGTTCGGGCAAGAAGACCTACGACGAGAACGGCACCGTCTGCGGCATCCAGCTGCCTGAGGGCCTGACCGAGGCTTCCAAGCTTCCCGAGCCGTTGTTCACGCCGTCCACGAAGGCCGAGATCGGTGACCACGACGAGAACATCTCGTTCGAGCGTTGCTGCGAGATCGTGGGCGAGGACATCGCCACGCAGATTCGTGACCTTTCCCTCAAGATCTACAAGGCCGCTGCCGAGTACGCCGCGACCCGTGGCATCATCATTGCCGACACCAAGTTCGAGTTTGGTGTCATCGATGGCAAGGTCACGCTGATCGACGAGTGCCTCACGCCCGACTCCAGCCGTTTCTGGCCTGCTGCCAGCTACGAGGAGGGCAAGATCCAGCCTAGCTACGACAAGCAATTCGTCCGCAATTGGCTCAAAGCCAACTGGGATATGACGGGGGAGACCCCGCACCTGCCCGCCGAGGTCATCGATGGCACGTCCGAGCGCTATCGCGAGGCCTTCCAGATCATCACGGGCTCCCAGTTCACAAGCATGAAGGAGAACGCATAAGTGAGTACCCGTAGCGCCACGAACAAGCGCACGCAATCCCACGAAGTTACCGGGGTTGCGCGCAAGTCTGCCGCATCTGCTAAGCCCGCCCGCCAAGCAGCGAGCTCCGTTCGCGTCGTGCCGGCTTCGTCTAAGGCACGCCGCAAAGAGCTCGAGAAGGGCGAGAACCTCGAGGGCCTCTCTAAAGAGGAGAAGCGCGCCCGCAAGGCTAAGCAGCGCGCCAAGGAGGACCGCATCTATACGGTGTCGAATATCCTCCTCAAGCAGGACGAGGACTACACCAAGCGCCGTCGCATCTGGTGGATTGTGCTCGCCATTGGCATGGTGCTCGTCGTGGCAATTTGGGCCTCGCTGTACTTCGCTCCCGCTGGCATGGTGTCCAGCCCTGTCCAGATGGTCGGCATCGTTTTGTCCTATGTCATCATCCTAGGTGACTTTATCTACGACTTCGCTCGTATTCGTCCCTTGCGCAACATGTACCGCGCGCAGGCCGAGGGCATGTCCGAGAACAAGCTCAACGCTCTTATCGAGCGCGCAGCTGCCGAGGAGGACAAGAAGGACTCCAAGAAGAAGTAGCGTTTGTATCCATACATATCGCTAAGATATAAGGCGCGTCGTTTTTGCGGCGCGCCTTTTTACTGTTCTATAGATAGATGGAGTGGCACATGATTCGAGCTGCCCTGACGGTCGAAGAGGCCCTGGAGGGTATGAAGTCCCTGGAGCCCAAGATTAAAAACTATGCGCGCCTGGTTGTCCGCAAGGGCGTAAACGTTAAGCCCGGCCAGGAAGTCGTCGTTCAGTCTCCGGTTGAGTGCGCGCCGTTTGCGCGCGTGGTGGTCGCGGAGGCCTATGCTGCCGGCGCCGGCCACGTGACGGTCATTTGGGCCGATGATGCCGTGACGAGGCTCACGTACGAGCATGTCGAGAAAAGCTATTTTGAGCAGACGCCCGAGTGGAAGCGCCTGCAGCTGGATTCCCTGGCCCAGGACGGTGCCTGCTTTATCTTTATCGAGGGTGCGGACCCCGCCGCCCTTAAGGGCATCGATCCCGCTAAGCCCGCTGCAGCTTCTAAGGCAAAGAACACGCAGTGCAAAGTTTTCCGCCGTGGACTGGATTACAACATCAATCCGTGGTGCATCGCCGGCGCTCCGGTCGTGGCTTGGGCGCGCGAGGTGTTCCCGGGAGACGCCGATGAGGTTGCAATCTATAAGCTGTGGAATGCGATTCTGCACACCGCTCGCGCCGATGGCCAGGACCCAGAGAGCGACTGGGAGCTCCATGACGCCGCATTCGAAAAGAACCTGCGTTTCCTGAACGACAATCGTTTCGACTGCCTGCATTACACCGCGGCAAATGGAACCGATCTGACGATTGGCATGACGAAGGGTCACGAGTGGGCCGGCGGCAAGGGCAAGACGCCCGATGGGCACCCCTTCTTCCCCAACATTCCCACCGAGGAAGTCTTCACTTCGCCCGATCGCATGCGCGCCGACGGTATCGTGTACTCGGCCATGCCGCTCATCCACCACGGTAATAAAGTCGACGATTTTTGGATTAAGTTCGAGGGCGGCCGCGTGGTGGACTACGACGCCCGCGTGGGCAAGGCAACGCTCGCAAGTATCATCGATACTGACGAGGGCGCTGCTCACCTGGGAGAGGTCGCGCTCATTTCCAAGAACACGCCGATCCGCGAAAGTGGTGTTCTGTTCTACGATACGCTCTATGACGAGAACGCTAGCTGCCATCTCGCGCTAGGTGTCGGTTTCCCCGAATGCATCGAGGGTGGGTACGACATGTCCAAGGAGGAGCTCCTGGAGCATGGTGTTAACGTCTCGAGCACGCACGTCGATTTTATGATCGGCACGGACGACATCGATATTACGGGCATTACGCCTGATGGACGTGAAGTTGTGATTTTCCAGAACGGCCAATGGAGTTGGGAATAGTCCCAGACCGTGGTACAATGCCACCCGCGGGCCGTTAGCTCAGCTGGCAGAGCAGGGGACTTTTAATCCCAAGGTCCAGGGTTCGAACCCCTGACGGCCCACCATGGAATAGAAAGCGATCAACTCCGGTTGGTCGCTTTTTTGTTGCCGGTGCACGGGTTCGAACCCGTCGGGGCGCGGAGCTGAGTAAACGCGTGAGCGTTTGCCAGCGCAGCGCGCAAGGCGCGAAAGCGCCGCAGCGGCCGCCTGCGAAGCAGGCTGAACCCCTGACGGCCCACCCAAAGATTGTTGAGACGGTCAACTTCGGTTGGCCGTCTTTTTTGTTGCCGGTGCACGGGTCGAACCCGTATCTATCTATATATAAGAACGCTTGGCGAACAAAACCCGCCTTTTACCGATGGGAAACAAATAGCTGATGCCTTTGGAGTAAAGTAGCGCTCCAGAGATGACCGATGTCTCAATACTCATAAAACAGCTGGTCATCGCCAATATCAGAAGTCAATGCTTCAGTTTTAACCTCAGTGATGCGACTGAGGGACGTATTCATTTGTGAACAAAATATGGAGTGCGCGATTCCCGCCCACGGCGCCCCTCCGGTCTGGCAATATATCTCCTTGCCGCGCGGCCCGGTCGGACCGGATCAGCCGC
>NZ_JBCOTQ010000007.1:0-4911 GCF_040920445.1 Collinsella aerofaciens
TCAAGACGCCGGCGCCCGACGGGGAGACGGCGAGTTAGCCGGCAGGTCGGCATGTCAATCCTGGTCTAACAGAGCCTTACCTATTCTATTACGACCAACGGAACGCTTTTGAATGACACTGCTGTGAATTCTTTCAAGGAGCACGGGTTTTCTGTTCTGATTAGTCTCGATGGTACAGGATGCAAGCACGATGCATCGCGCCCGTACAAGACGGGAGGCGGCTCTTTCTCCGATATCGACAAAAACGTTCGTCGTTTTTCCGAGTCGTTCCCCTTCGGCGCAAGAGCGACCTTAACAAATAATAACTGTAACCTTGTTGAAGACTATCTTCAGTTTAAAGAGATGGGCTTCAGAAGGATTTACTTCTCGCCCGTGAGCTCATTCGATGAGAATATCAAACTCGACGAACACTCATTAAACAAAATCAGGGCGGGCCTCATAGATTTGGCGGATCAATATCTCAAACAGATTGATCAAGGGGAAAAGCCCTTGTTTAGAACATTGAAAACTGCAGTTGATTTGATTATGAGCAACAGGATCGCCTTTGTCGGATGCGGGGCTGGCAGGCGTTTTATTTCCGTGACTCCCGAAGGGGACGTATACCCCTGTCACAGGTTTGTCGGGATGATGCGATTCAAAATGGGCAACATCGTCACCGGAATTGACGAAACTAGGTATATTGAAAACTGGAGTCAGGGTGTCGAAAAAAGAATTGACTGTACGGACTGTTGGGCTCGGTCTTTCTGTGGTGGGGGCTGTAGCTGGGAGGCTGCAGACGAGCACGGCTACTTGCCCAAGAGTCTACACCCTGCATCATGTGAATATAGAAAAATGTGCTACGAGATGGCTTTTGACCTTATTTCCCGCCACTCATCTTCGCAGGAGAAAAATCAACGAGAAGCTACTGTATCGGAATAAGCGGTTCAGCGCATTGCTGTCACCATTGTGGAGGTGTTCGTTCTTCTGATTACCGTCTGCGAAGCTTATTGCTACGTTCGCCGAAACCATTCTAGAAATATGGTGAACTAGACATCTTGGTTTGTTATACACAATATTGAGGTTTTTCTGCACTCAAAGGGAGGTAGTCGTGAAGCATATTCATCCGATTAATCCAGGAAGTGGCGACGAGGCAGGCGTGAAGCCGATGTCTTTTGACTGCCTCTTGGGCATTACTGACATCTGTACTGTTTATGATAAAGCAGATGGCTGTGGTGCATACGATTACTGCGACTATGACATGGATGGCGGCAGCATCTGCGTTGTAGATCACTGTGGCATTGATCAAACGTAGTCTCTAATTGGATTAAGGTGAGGAGCTGTTATGAAGCATATCCATCCTGTTGGTTCAAATGAACATCCTCCCGTTGAGCCTTGTTGTCTTGGAGTTGATATATGCAATTTTTACGACATCGCCGAGTGCCCTGTTGCGGATTGGTGCTATGTCGATAAAGAATCAAGCTGTGTTTTGCCAGCAGATTGGTGCGATCCAGTTGACGAGTAGTTTTGTGGCTAGGAACTATTTGGTCCAATTCAGAATAAGATGGGAACAAATACCAAAATCTCGTGTCTGGGAGGAGTTATGCCATTATTGCAAGGTCTCGTTGGATTAGCCTTTATATTTGCGTTATATCTGGCACCTTTTTTAATTCTATTCTTCATTATCCGACTCTTTCTTCGGAGAAAATAGGAGTGTCACGCAAACATTAGCGTAGCTTTCTTCCAATATGAGCCGAGCATTAGCAAGTGGAATAAGAAGCCCGACCGTTCGCCACATGAAAGTGATCGGACGGGCTTCTCTATTTAACCCGGGCCGCCACCCATAGCGGCTTTCCGAGCGTATTCTCAGTGCAAAGCAATCGTCAGTTTAATCCTATGCGCTGATACCGCATTTCATTTGTTCGGCTCGAATTCTACGGCCTGGCAACCCTCGCACTCTCCGGCAAATGGATTGAACGCGAAGGCAGAGATGATGTGTGCGTGGACATCGAGGCTGCTGTAGGCAACATACTGGGACATGGACCCCCGCTGCGCGTGGTATGCGGCCCGGCATATTCATTGCCGTCCAACCCCGTGTAGTTGCAGCAAAGGGTGGAACCTCAATGCTCAGCTCATGTTGTCCGTGGGACACGAGAATCGTAAGTACACTTTGGTGCGATTCTCACGCTGATACTGAGCCACCTGGAATAAGATACGTCGCGACAACACTTCGCTTCACCTCTGTCTCGACAAGATGACGTAGACTAAAGTTTCCTTTAGTAAGAGAACGAGAACTATATCTGAAAGCGTTGCGATGGCGTGAAGGCACCGAGTCCGAACCGCCTGAATGCTACGTGCATCTGCATCGCCTTTTTGTTATCTCTGCCAGTTGGGTAGCACTACACTTGTCATCATTTACCCTGGTACATGCTGCCTAAATCCACTACCCCTTCTACCGCGCCGACCATCTCGTCATCGTGAGAGACAACGATGATCAGCTGGCTTTGCTTGTTGCGCTTAACATAGGCCGCAAGCTCGGCGCGGCTTACAGCGTCTAACCCAGTCGTGGGCTCGTCGAGTACCAAAACTGACGACTTGCGTGAAATCGCCGACCATAAGTACACTCGGCGCAGCTCACCGCCCGAAAGCGCGGAGCAACGTTTCCCGAGCAACTCCTTCACGCTGTTTTCCAGCGAAAGTAGGCCATCTACACCCCGGTGATAGGAAGAAAAGGGCGTGTCGAAATACTCTAACAGCTCTTTCACCGTTTCGTCCGGCGCGAAGCACGACTGTGGGCAGCACGATATCTCTCTCGCACGTATGTAATCCAAGTCGCATTCTTCGATTGGCACGCCGTTGTATTTTACTTTGCCTTTCGATGAGTATAGCCCGAGCATCAAGTAAAGAAGTGACGTCTTGCCTCTTCCGTTTTCCCCAACTATGCAATATGTACCAGGACCGGAAAACTTGAAAGAAAACCCGCCGAGGACCTCTCGGACAGATCCGTCTGGAAGGGCAACCGAGAATTCCAAATCAGATACCGAAATGTCATTTATTTCATCGAGTTTAGCTAAATCGGTCCGATTCCACCCCGATCTCTCCTTTTCTCTCGTCGCGATAGCCGTCCTATCCCATGATGCTTTGGCATCTTGATAGGATTTGAACAATGACATCATACTTTTCAAAGTCTTAAAGAGAACCGCGAAGTATGTACCGATGATAGTGTACTCGCCTATTGACATAGTTCCGTTAATGATTCGTACTCCGGAAACAACAAGTATCACCGCTTGAAACAACGCTGCGAAAAGACCATCGAGCGATGTCAGAGAATATGATAGCTTTCCGGAGCGCAAAACTTTGGAAAATAGCTCTTAAACCCAGCGTCGAGCGCTTGTTCGCTCTTGCCGTACGAAGATGTCAGTTGAATGTTGAGAATCTGATTAAGCTGCGATGCAATTGCGGCGTAAAAGGCGCTGTCCGCCTCTTTCTTCTCATACGTGACCCTATACAAAAGTTTCCTCAACCCAGTAATTACACAGAAATACACGATGAGGAGAATGATGGAAAACACCGCGAGAGTTGAATCAATTGACCATATGATAAGCAATACGATGGGAATGGCTACAATGGACAGCGGCGCACTGATAAAATTCGCCAAAACGAAGGATGAGACCACGCTGGAGTCGGAAATAATCCGTTGCGTTGTATAGGCTGGATCGATGGTCCGACTCACCAAGTAATCGTCTCTTTCAAAACGCAAGACGGCCTCCCTGAGAAGATCAAAGGAAAGTCTCGTGGTTATGCGAATGGAAAGTGTTCCTGCAAAATAAGTAAAGAGGGTGGAGAAAACTCCTATTGACGCAACCAGGAGCGCGAAGAGTACGGCGTCTCTTTCGCTGCGGTTACCGAGAAGAAAATCTAAGAATTTCCCGTTCACGTATGGCATGGCATAGGAGAGAGCGGTTCCAATCACCGTGATAGCAATGAAGACGAAAGCCCCTTTTGCTCTGATGAACCTCGAGAGAACGCATCGAATCAAGGAAGGCCCCAATCTACCCGCCACAAAACATCAATCACTGATACCTTACACCTCAACACAACAGGAGCGAAGATTTGCCAATGAGACTGCTTTAAGATTGCCTTGGGCCAATACGATCTCAAGCTCTTCCTACAAGAGAGTCGGAATCGGACATCTCCTCCGACGAACCTGGCAATCGGGCGGTTGAAATATCTTTTTCAACCGCCCGATTGCCACAATAGATTTGAGCATCCGCCCACAAACGTCCGCGTTTTATACCCATCAAATCCTTTGCCTTTTGTCGTCTAGACTAGAAAAATCGCTCGAAATAACGCAACCGGCCTGCTCGCTTGAAGAAACCTAAGCCCGTAACGTAGATGTGCAAACTTCCGAAACGCCTTGCGCGGCATAGTGCGTATAAACTTCGTCAACCGCCTCAGAAATATCTGAGTATCGCGCCGGGTCAAAAGCATACGATGTCGCCGCCATACCCCGCACCCATTCGGAACGCGGATTAATTGAATAGCCACACAGCATCATCATACATGCATCTAGACCTGATTTCCCAAGTATCCGACGTATTGATGAGAGCATCGCGGGTCGCCCCTGCACCATCGTCGTCACCCCTATTAGCAGTATTTACCGTTTTTCTCTAAATGCGTATCGCCACCCTTAAGAATACGAAGTGTTTTATCCAGACCCGATTGTCCTCCATCTCAAACGAAGGGATAAGGAATCTCATCCGGAATCGGCAGTAACGGAGGATTCACAACGACAAGCGAAAAACATGAGTCATCTCTCAGAGGGGAGTAAAGGCTCCCCTCAAGCACCCTAGTTTCGTCATCCAAAGAGTTGATGGCAGTGTTTTTCTTACAAAGGTCGACAACAAAAGGGTTGATTTCTACAGATGTTACATC
>NZ_JBCOTQ010000007.1:5063-65659 GCF_040920445.1 Collinsella aerofaciens
CCCCTATACCTTATTAAGGCTAAGACAGGCAAGTTCACGCACCCGGCATATTCCAGAATAACATCCTATTGTTTTAGATGCTCTACAAGCATGAACAGCCGCGAATCGGAAAGATCTTCTAGTTTCGCCCCGACTGACCGCCAAGGGCCAAAATGGCCCCTCCATCCCCGGGCGACCGGCTCTGGCGCGCCAAGGAGTGTCCCCAGCCGGCAGAGAAAAGGAACGTCCCTATCTGCCGGCTAGAGAGCACCGAAGAGGATGGCGTAGGTAGTGGATTCGCCGAGCTTGAGCTCATCGCCGGGATTGAGTTGGGCGGAACGGCCGGGCTCGACTTGAATGCAGACGCGCGTGGCCCCGTTTACCACCACGGTTCCGTTGGTGGACGACAAGTCCTCGACGTGCCAGATATTTTGAGCATCGCACCAGATATGGGCATGGCGGGCCGAGACATCGTCGCCGACGTCGGTAATATCGCCCTCACCAGTGGCCAGCGCGCCAATCTCAACACCCTGCTCACTCGGCTGAATCCAGCGCGGGGCGCTCACGACAAAACTGTTTTGTACGCGCAGCAAGCCCAAGGGGTGCGCCGGGGCGGGTTCACGTTCGCCCGCGGTCAGCGACATGCCAAGCGAACGCGGCGTGGATGTGCCTCCTCCACAGGTCGCGTGCGCGTAGTCGATGGCATAGTTCACCGAGGACCGCACATCCGCCGAACAACCGACGGCGACAAACAGCACCAGCACGGCCTCGGCGCGCTCGGCGGGCATGAGTTCCGCCGCCTGGGACAGGCGATCGAGCGCGTTGCGATAGAGATTCGTGTCCTGGTGGCACTCTTCGAGCGCGCGTACCATCGGTTCACCTGCAGGACCGCACACCATATTGATCACAGCCGTGGAGTCCATGGGATTGCGCTGGCGCAGGGCCAGTTGCGACATAATACGCGCAGCCGAGGTACCGTATTCGGCAAAGTAGCGCTGCTGAAGCGTGCCGACCGGTGCGCGAACGATAAAGCGGGAAACCCAAGAGCGATCGGCGGCTCGGCTCTGCGGGCTGCGGCCGTCGGCGAGCGGACGGGACGAAAGCACCAAGCCGCACAGCTCGATATGGCTCAGATGCGCCGCGCGCTTAAAGATGTCAAACATGGCCCCGCATGGGGTGAGCTCAACTTGAGATGCCATGACCTAGGCCTCCTTGGTCGTAGAAATAGAATCGGACGATACTTCGACAGGTCCGCCAAAAGTACGGGCAGCTGCGGCTCCACCGGCAAGCGGAGTCGCCATCTGGGCTTTTGTGCGTCGCGGTGCCGAAACGGGAAGTTCAAAGGCAAAGCCCATCGCAAGCAAAAACCACGTAAGCGTATAGGTTGCAACCAGAGCGGCAACAAGGCCGCCCATCACGGCGCGTTGGGAAAATACGCTACATGCAGCCACAACCAACACCGGAACCTCGCAGGCAGAAAGCGCAAGCACACCCTGCAGGAACCCCGAGCGCCGATTGCGCGCAAGTGCCCCCGCGGCAACGCCGGCTATGCCTGGCAGCGCCAACGCCAGTGCGGCAATAATACCCGGTAGCGACCCAGACCACACGAGCGATCCCAAAGTCGCCGTCACGCGGGCGCCCGACGCCAGCAGCGCGGCCGAAACCACGACCACAGCCCAAACCACGCCACAGACGACCGTCGCGCCGACCATCAGCGCGCGACGAACCGCGCGGCCAGACGCATCCATGGGGCACGGCGTGAGCGGCTCGCCGCGGAGCGAACGACCGACATTTTGCGCATAGTGGTCACAAAACGCCGAGAGCGCCGCCTCGACCGCCGCCGGCTCGGGACGATCTTTTTGATGGCTGGACAGACAGGCCATCACCACGTCGAACAGCTGGGCATCGACAAACGCCAGCGCATCGCGTAGCTCTTCGGAATCCGGCTCTAGCCCTAGCTGCTGGGCCTGCTCGGCCGCGGCGAGCGCCACATCGGGCTCACGACGAAGCAGCTGAGCCAAATCACAACCGGGCGCATGGGCACCAATGGGATAGTCGGGCCGTGTGTCCATCTTGAGACGGTAGGGGCTCGCGATGTCGCGCGTCTTTTTGCGCGAACCCGAGGTGCCCGAAGTGCTCGGCGCGGCTTCGTATGGCGCGACGCCGGCAATGAGCTCGTAAACCGTGCTTGCCGCGGCATAGACGTCGATCGCCGGCGACATACGCAAAGCGCGCAGGTCGGGAATATCGTCGGTGAGCATCTCGGGCGGGGCATAGGCAACCGTCGCGCGACGCAGCGTGGCATAACGCTCCGTAAACGACGCCTTGCCGCCGGTACCGGCCACGGCCGACGCAGGCTCGAGCGCCAGCGACGAGCCAAAGTCGATCAGGCACAGGTCAAAGGTGCCCTCGGCAAGCTGCCGGTCAAGCGGCAGACGCGCCGTACGCACCATAATATTAGCGGGCGAGATATCGCGATGGACAAAGCCCTCACCCACCAGGCTCATACGGCAGAGCAGATCGAACAGGTCGCGACCCAGACGCGCCGCCACAAGTGGCGACAGGCGTCCGGCATCGTCCACGGCGAGTCGCGAACGCAAGCGGGCAAGTGTCTCGCCCTCGACCCATTCCATGACAATTGCAGGCACACCGTCGACCTCGCCCCAGCCATAGAGGCGGGGAAAGCCCTTAAGGCCCGAAAGGGCGCGATGGCATTCGTATTCCTCGCGAAACGCCGCCTTGAACTTGGCGACCAGCGCCTCGTGAGCGGCATCGTCGTCAAACTCATCGCGCGTCGGCAAGATGAGCTGCTTGAGTGCCACGGCCTCGCCTTGGGCGTTGACGGCACGCGTCACGCGGCCGATACCGCCACGGCGCATGGTGGCATCGTCGGCAAACAGCATCGTGAAACGACGCAGATAGGCAGGCAGTTCGTCCTGACCGAGCGCAATGGCCGGCTCAAACCCGTCGACACGCGCCAGGCGCAGGCCGACCATGGGATCGCGACCGAGCGATTGTGGTGTGGTGGATGCAAGATCGGTCATCATAGGGCAAGCGCCGCCACGTTATTGTTGAAGTTACCGAGCGCGACGTCATCATCGCCGTAATGGCCGACCCATTGACATAGGTTGGTATAACAGCCCCACAGATTGGCATACTGCTGATACCACTTTGACCGGGGCGAGAATGTCTGACGACCGAACTCGGCTCGAATGACGAACATCTCCCCGACCAGGCTGTCGCACGGCCTGGGATCTCCCGTAGAGTTATAGGTCGAGACCACGTCATTGGCACGAGAAACGTAGCCGTCGAGCATGTTGTACTTGGTCACAAGCCAACTGTGAATGCTCTCTTCCTCAGCAGCGGAAAGGCCACCGGAGTTTGCATCGTTGTCAGTGTTGCCGCCCGTCGAGCCACCGTTTCCAGACCCTCCGGTAGAGGAGCCCGACCCAGAGCCGCCGCTCGAACTCGACGAATTCGAGCCGGAGCCAGAAGTATCCGAGCTACCGGGCTTTCCGGACTGCTGGGCGTCCTGCTCCTTCTGCTGCTCGACCTTATTCACCGTTGCCGCCACGCTATTGTTGGACAATCGATCGATGATCTTGGTGTTGGTGAGCACGATGGTTTTGCCATTGGCAAGCGTGACTTCGTTGTCCGGGGCCTCGGCGCCGTCCGCATCGTCGGTGCCAAACACAATATGCCCGACCACACTTGCCCAAGCATATCCAGTCGTGGTGCCCAGATCGCTTTTGGCCTCATGCCCCACGCGCGGTTCGCGTGCGGCATGCGCCTGCATCATGGACGGCACGGTCATGCCATAGGCAGAAACGCCAGCTATGACCAGCACCAGCGAGCACGATAGCAGTGCGTACGCCCGCGGCGCCAAGCCCAGTCGGCGTCGTATGCGCACCGCGGCGCCGCGCTTTGTCTGAGTGCCACCGGGCCGCATGCGTTCTCCTCCAACAAAAACACGCCGCTCGGGAGCGGCGCATTCATTCGAATCCATATTTGAGTGTATCAGCGAACCCAAAAGGTTGCGCAACGAATGAGCAAATTAAGGATGCGAGCGGAAGCATCCATGCGATAAGCGGATACGAAGCATCTTTGTTGCACAACAAACTCACAGTCGCACGGGGAAATTATGACTACCCCGTGCGACTGTGAGGAAAACATACGGCAGGAGCAGGCTCGCCACCTAAATCGCGCGACGGGCCTCGATGGCGCGGCCAAGCGTAAGCTCGTCGGCATACTCCAAGTCGCCGCCCACGGGAAGGCCGCTTGCCAGACGCGACACCTCGACGCCCAACGGCTTGATGGTACGGGCCAGATAGCTCGCCGTGGTCTCGCCCTCAATATTGGGGTTGGTGGCGATGATGACCTCGTGGATGTCCTCGTGGCCCAAGCGTGCCAGCAGCTCTCGAATGTGCAGCTGCTCGGGGCCAATCTTGTCCATGGGACTGATCACGCCGCCCAATACGTGGTAGAGGCCGTGGTAGCTGCCCGTGCGCTCGATTGCCTGGACATCGCGCGGCTCGCCCACCACGCAAATGCGAGTGGTATCGCGCATCGGGTCCTGGCAGATGGAGCACTCGTCGGCCGTGGCGTAGTTAAAGCAGCGGCTGCAAAAGTGGACCTCCTGCTTGACCTCCAGGATGGCCTCGGCCAGGCGGCGCGCCTCCTCGGCGTCGGCCTCCAACAGGTAATAGGCGATGCGCTGGGCCGACTTGGGACCAATGCCCGGCAGACGGCCCAGCTCATCGAGCAGTTTTTGCAGACTGTGGTTGGCACTCATATATATGCGTGTCTTAGAACGGCATGCCCGGGATGTTGAGGCCGCCGGTGATGGCGCCCATCTGCTTGTTGGCGAGCTCGTTGACGCCGCGGACGGCCTCGTTGACGGCAGCCATGATCATATCCTGCAGCATATCGACGTCCTCGGGATCGAGCGCATCGGGATCGATGGTGAGGTTGACGAGCTCCATCTCGCCGTTAACGGTCACCTTGACCATGCCGCCGCCGGCAGAGGCGTCGACGGTCTGGGACTTGAGGTTCTCCTGCGCGGCGGCAAGCTGCTCCTGCATCTTGCGAGCCTGCTTCATCATCTGCTGCATGTTCATACCGGCCATGATGGCTCCTTTACGTGCGGCCGCACGCCGAGCTGCAAGGGCAGCCGGAGCACGGCGGGACTTTCAAACTCAAAAATCGTACCACGGCGCGCGGCGAGAGAGCGGGGCGGACGTGTTACCTCAGTCGATATACATGTCCTCCAATACAAACCGCACTCAAAGATTATGCAAGGTCGAATTATGCAAGGTTGCATAATATCGCACACTCAATCTAGTAGAGCCGAATCCGGCATTTCATGTGCGCCACTAAATAGCTAAATGCCGAACCGCTGCTCGAGGCGGCGCACATGGCGGCAGGGTATAATTTGATTGCCATAGATAGTAATTTGGAGGTGCCCCATGAATGCCCCCAACGCGCTCCAAAACATCCGCTCAAAACACCCCGTTGCATATGTGGTTCTCTATCTCTTTGTCGGCTGGGCATTGCTGGTTGTCATCACCCATGCCATAGCTTTTGGAGCAGAACTGCTGATAGCCAGCTCGGACCAGCCCGTCGTCAAATGGGAGACGACCGATGAGTGCACCGACGGAACCCGAACCGTCTACTACAACAGCCCGTCCCTCTATCAAGAGTTCAAGGTCAAGATAAAGGACTTCAAGATTGTCGATGCCGAGCTAGGCGTTTATTTGGCAATCGGAGCAACCATTAACGCCGAGCAAGTCGAGTACACGGACAGCCATGCGACGTATCGTATCGACCTCAGCATCCTAGGCCGACCGTCACGCACCTGTCTGCTCAAATGCGACATACGCGGCACCACACTACACATGTCCGAAATACAGATGCGCCCGGACAAGGGGTCCTCTTCTTGAGCAGTATACCCGCCTGCGCAGCTACTCCACCGGCTTGAAGATGGTGGCCTGACCGAAGACGCTGCGGATGAGGTCTTTGGCCTCGTCCTCGGTCTGCGGGATGCTCGGGGCTGCGCCCTGGTGGCCGAAGGGGCTGCCGGCGCCGGGGTTGGACTCCCAGGGAGCTGCAGAAGCGTCCTCCTCTTTGGGGGCAGCTACAGCGGACTTGGGCGCGGGCGTCGCACCCGGCACGTCGAACGGAGGAAGATCGTCCCCGCCAGCATCGGCAGCAAAGCCGCCGACCATGGCGTCGTCGTAGGGTACCTGCTCGGATTCCCACGGCGCGGACTGCGCGACAGGCTGAGCCTTGGGGGCAGCCGAGCGCTCGGGCGCACGGGGTGCGGGCTCGGTCGGGAGCTTACCCGTGGCAGGAGCACCGGCGGGGTTGTCGGAGCGTAGCCAGGGGGCTTTGCCCAGGTCAGACGACTTGGGCGCGGGCGAGACGGGCTTGGGCGCGGGTGTCGGAGCAGCCGGTTTGGGCGCCGCGGGCTTAGGCGCCGACGGGGTCGATGCCGCTACCGGTGCCGTTTGCTGCTGCGGCGCGCTGGCGCTCGAGGATACAGGGGCCGCCGAGGACACGGGTTGCGGGTCCGCAGATGCCGCAGCCCGTGCAGATGGAGAATGCTCCTCATGTTGAGGAGCCGGCGTGCCACCCCCATCCAGGACATAGTCGACGGTACGACGACCGAAGACCGCGCAGACCGTCGGCAGGACCACCGACTGCGTATCGGCGCGACCGAGCATCTTAATGGCAAAAGTCGAACCCGCGGGGAACGAGACCGTGAGCTTGGAGCCGTCGTCGGCCGTGGCGCGGGCGTTGAGCAAAAGCCCTGCGTAGGAAGCCTGACGTGCCTTGACACGCTCGACAACCTCGGCCCATTTGCGCTGCAGCTCTCCGGCATCCTCGACCGCGGGCGTCTCGGCAGCACCGGCGACGGCAACCTGGGCGGCATTGTTGGACTGGGGCTTAGGTGCCGGAGCTATGGCAGGCGCGGGGGCCGCAACGGGCTGAGGCGTCGGAGCCGGCGCAGGCTGAGGTGCAGGCGCAGGCTGAGGTGCAGGCGCTGCAGGCTTGGAAGCTGACACGGACGCAGAACGGGGCGAAGGCTGGGCAGCCGGAACAGCAGCACCACGGTCCCAAGGCATACCGCCCTGGCGCGCGGACGTAGCAGCGGGGGCAGCGGATGCCGCCGGGGCGGCAGCGCGGGCGCCCGAAATGAGCGTCGGCTGGTGGGCAGCAGCGGGTACGGATGCTGCAGGCGCGGCGGCCTGAGCAGCAGCCACGCTCGCCGGCACGGCGGCGTTGGCAACCATGGCCTCCAGGCGTGCCACGCGCTCGGCCAATGCCTCAATCGTTAAATCAGCCTCGGGACGCGCCAGACGCGTGCAGGCAATCTCGAGCACCAGGCGCACGTCGCTCGCGCCCCTCATCTCCAGTGCGGCATCGTCGAGCACTGTCAGCACACGAGCCAGGCGGTCGGCAGGATGCTCGCCAAAGGCAGCGGCCTCGGCAGCAAGCGCCTCGGCCTGCTCGGAGCCGCCCTCAAACAACTCGGCACGGGCACCGGTAACGCAGGCAACATACACGTCGCGCACGTGCGCCACCAGGTCGCGCGTCAGCTCCAGCAGATCGTTACCTTCCTCGACCTGCGCGCGAATAAGCCCATACAGCTCGGCAACATCGCGATCGGCAATGGCGCGGGAAAACTCGCCCAGAATCTGGTCCGAAACCTCGCCTAAAAGCGAGCGGGCGTCGTCCGCATGCACAGAACCGTTGCCAAAGACGCTCAGCTGCTCCAGCGTGGACAACGCGTCGCGCATGCCGCCCTTTGCATGGCGCGCCACGATAGCCAGCGCCTCGTCGTCGTAATCGAAGCCCTCCTGCTCGCACACGTATGCCAGGCGATGCTCGATATCCTCGTTGCCGATGCGATGGAAATCGAAACGCTGGCAGCGTGAGAGGATGGTCTCCAGAATCTTTTGCGGGTCGGTGGTGCACAGCACAAAGATCACGTGTGCCGGCGGCTCTTCAAGCGTCTTGAGCAGCGCGTTGAACGCCGCCGTCGTGAGCATGTGGACCTCGTCGATGATATAGATCTTGTACTTGCCGCGCACCGGGGCAAAGTTGACGGAGTTGATGATCTCCTCGCGCACATTGTCCACGCCCGTGCGGCTTGCGGCATCGAGCTCGTAGACATCCGGGTGGTTGCCCTCGGCAATGAGCTCGCACTCCTCGCAAGTACCGTCGGGCATGCAGCCGCTTGCACCCTCGGCGCGCGCTGCCTCGGCATTACGGCACAGCAGCGCCTTGGCCAGAATGCGCGCCATGGTGGTCTTGCCCGTGCCGCGCGGTCCGCAGAACAGGTACGCGTGGGACAGGCGTCCCTCGGTGATGGCGTGCTCGAGCGTCGAGACGATATGCTGCTGGCCCACCACGGAGTCGAAGGTGAGCGGGCGATACTTTCGGTACAACGATTCCATGGGTGCTCCCCCGGGTATACTGAGTCTTGTTGCCGCGACGGCCATGCGGTCGCACGGCATACTGCATTCATAATAACCCGTACGGCGAGCCCGCCGCGATAGGAGTCCAAAGAGCATGGCAGACGCAGAGAGCAACCTCGTTCCCTCCGAAGCAGCCGACCAGGTCGAGGTCGCGCTCGAGGAGCAGGCCGCAGCCAATGACGGCATCCTGTACCTCAACGAGTACCAGTACGAAAACGACCTGGTCACCGACTTCGCCCGCCTGGTCGCCTCGCCCAGGCGTCGCGGCTCGCTGTATGTCGCCGCGGCAATTGCCGCGCTCATCGGCATCGGCATGCTGGTGGCCGGCGGCAACTGGATCAAGTTTGGCGTCGTGTTGATCGTGTTCGGCGCCTTTTTGGCCTGGTGGAGCAAAAACCTGCACCACACCCTCGCCCGCGACTTTATCGACGCCGTCGAGGCCGACGAGTCCATGGGTGGCCGCTATCGCCGCGTCGCCGCCAACGAGGACGGCCTGATGGTTTGGGGCAAGAGCGGCAAGTCGCAGTTTTTCCCGTTTGAGAAGCTCGACCACGTGCTCGACGGCGAGCGCATCTTTGTGGCCATGTTCGCCGACCAGGGCGTGACGATCCCTAAGGAAACCTTCGTCCGTGGCGATGCCGAGCAGTTCGGCCCCTTCCTCAAGGCCCGCATCAACAAAAAACTCCGCATCGAGACCAAGCGCAAGAAGATGAAGGCAGAAAAGGCCGCTGCCGAAGCCAAACAGGGCGACAAGCCCCAGGAGACCAAGGGCAAGCAGCGCAAGCAGAAGAAGAACAAGAAGAAGCGCTAGGCCGGACGCAGGGTCCAGACCCCAGACGGAGCTTAAATTGAATGTCGCCCACCCGCGCGTGCTACACTAGCAGCATCTATGCCACCGCGAACGGCTCGGCTCAGCGCCCGCCACTCGCAAACGAACTTTAAACGCACGAGGGTTGGCCATGCCGCTTTTCTCGCAACATACCGCCCGGTTCTCGCCGGACGTTCCTTTGGAGGGCACCAGCTCTCGCGAGCTGCTCAAGCGGTACCAGCCGCTCGAGACACTTGCGACCGGCGGTTTTGGCTCCATCGAGATCTGCCGCGACACGCACCTGCGCCGCCGCGTCGCCATTAAGCGCATCCCCCTTATCAACGGTGCCGGCATGCCCGCCAGCGACATCATGGATGTCCTGCGCGAGGCGCACACTGCCGCCATGCTTCAACATCCCAATATCGTGCAGGTCATCGACTTTACGCACGACACAGCCTATGCCTACCTGGTTATGGAATATGTCGATGGCATGTCGCTGGCCGAGTTTTTGCACCGCGTGGACGGCCACTCACTTACCTTTGACGAGGCCGCGGCCATTGCCGATGCCCTGGGCCAGGCGCTCACCTTCGCCCATAGTAATGGCGTACTCCACCTGGACATTAAGCCCGCCAACGTGCTCATCGACCACTCGGGCAATGTAAAGCTCACCGACTTTGGCATGGCGCGGCTGTCGTCCGCCGGTGGCTTTGGCGGCTCGCACGGCGGCACCATCGGCTACATGCCGCCCGAGCAGCTCGATATCGAGACCGGCACGGTCGACGAGCGCGCCGATGTCTTTGCCCTCGCCTGTGTGATCTACGAGGGCCTGTGCGGCAGCGCTCCCTTTATGGCGGCCACGCCCGCCGACTCGCTCGACCGCATCATCGGCGGCGCCACCTATCCCAGCGAGCTGATACCACACTTTCCCCCGGGAGCCGAGGCCGCGCTCATGAGCGCGCTCTCCCCCATGCCGCAGGACCGCCCCAACAGCATCGAGGCATTTTGCGACCAGCTCCTTGCCGGTCTGGGCAGCGTGCGCGAGGGCCGTCGCAGCCTGGAGCAAATGGTTGGCGAGCTTTCGGATGACGAGCAGGAGCTCGACGGTATCGAGCCGTCGCACTACGAGGACGACGCCATCGAGGTCGACCCCGCACTCGGCTGGGCAGGCACGCGCTGGAGCCATGCGCGCGACTACACCATGCGCATTATCTCGGCGCTAACGTGCGGCACCTTTAGCTTTTTGCTGATGCAAACGGCCGGGGTCGCGGCGCTTCCCGGCCTGGTCATTGCGGCTATCGCGATCGGAGCGGCGGCTGGCCTGGCCCCCCAGATTGGCTCGGCCATCTCGGCTGTGGGCTTTTTGGTGCTCATGGCCAACGCCACCATGCAGGCGCAGGGCATCCTGTCGATGTTGCCCGTCGCGGTGATCTTTGCCGCCGCCATGTCCGGTTGGTGGATCGCCTGGGGTCGCACCGAGGCTGCCGCGAGCGCCGCACTCACCTGTGCACTCGCGCTTGGCTGTCTGACCGGCAATACCTTCCTGGCAGCTGGGGTCGCCGCCGGCGTCGCGTCATTTTGGCTCGGCCCGGCAAGCGCCGCCGCGGCAACGGGCATGGGCGCGCTTTTTGCCCGCCTGGCGACAGTCGCGCTTTCAGCCGGAGGCGTGCTGGGGCTCGGTAACGTTGCCGCAGCGCTGGGAGACCCGCTCCTTTGGGCTGCCTTTGGGCTGGCCGCGGTAACTGCCGCAGCGTCATCCGCGCTGCTCAATGCCCATGCCAAGCGTGCCAATCAGGGCTCAAACCTTGTCGCAATCGCCGCCATCGCTGTCACCGGCATCGGCTGCGCAGCGGCGTCCTGTCTTGCACACCATATGGAAATTGCCAGCCTTGCGGGCCCGGTCATCGCCAAGGCGGCGGTTGCGGGAATCCTATCCTCTATAATCGTTGGGATATGCCTATATTTGCTCGGATACCAAAGAACCTATACGGAGAGTGATCTTTCGTGAACTTCCTGAACATCTTCGAGGACCACGTGGCCGGCATCTTCGGTGCCACCCGTGCCCCGTTCTCCTTTAAGAAGCTTGCCAAGCAGGCCGCTCGCGACATGGAGGATCAGACTCTGGTGATCAACGGCGTCAACACGGCGCCGGCACTCTATACCATCCTGATCGCCGCCGACGACGATCCCATGCTCGCCCCGTTCTACCCCGAGCTTTCGCGCGAGGTCCGCGAGTTTGTGAAGGCGCAGGCCGAAAAGCGCCGCTATGTCTTTGTCGGCGAGCCCCTCGTGCGCTTTATGATCGATCCGCAGCTGCGCGCCGGCAAGTTCTCGGTCTTTGCCGAGAACGTCGATGCCCCCACGCTCGGCCGCCTGTACGAAGAAGAGCGCGCCTATCAAAACGGCCTGGGCCAGAACAACTCCGCGGCAAGCCGTGCCGCCAGCGCCCCGCGCGCCGGCCAGCAGCAGTTTGCTGCCCCGCAGCAGCAGCGCCCCGCCGCCATGCCCCAGCAGCAGCCGACGCCTCGCGCCGCCGCTCCCGACCCGCTTGCCGTGGCAGACCCCTTCGCGCCTAGCGTCCCCGACCCCGCCGCCGCACCCATCCCGGTGCCTCAGACCGTCTCGCGCGACGCGCTTGCCGGCATGGGCGGAGCCGCCGCGACCGGTGCCGCCGTGGGCCTAGGCGCCGCAGCCGGCATCGCCTCCAACATGGCGAGCACTCGCGCCCCGCAGCGCCCGCTCGCCCAGCTCGTCGACGTCGTGAGCGGCGAGAGCCATAGCATCACCTCCGCACAGGTGACCATCGGTCGCGAGCGCTCAGTTTCCGACATTGCCCTGCGCGACCCCAACGTGTCGCGCCGCCACGCCCAGCTCACCTTTACGGGCTCGGATTGGTCGATCGAGGACCTCAATTCCACCAACGGCACGCTCGTCAACAACCGCCGCATTACGCGCTGCCCGCTGCGCAACGGCGATCTGCTGACGTTTGGCCTGAGTACCTTTGAATTTAGGGGATAGTCGCTTATGAACATCGATATCGTCCTTTTTGCAGGCCGCATCGTCTTGGTCGCCCTGCTCTATATCTTCCTGTTCGCCGTCATGAAGACCAGCGTGGGACTTGTGCGCGGGCAGCGCCGCGACTCGGCTATCTGGACGATTGATGTGGACAAGGGTCCGCGCGGTATCCGCGGCATCCACGTAGACATGCTCGGCCCCGTCATCGTCGGTCGCTCGCCATCTTCGGACATCTGCATCAACGAACCGTTCGTCTCGGCCTCGCATGCGCGCTTTTCGCTGCAGGGCCCGGCGCTCATCATCGAGGACCTCAACTCACTTAACGGCACGCTCGTCAACGGCCGCCAGCTCGTGGAGCCCGCGACGCTGCGTGAGGGCGACGAAGTCCAGATTGGCGACGTGGTCATGAAGGTGAACCGTCGATGATCGACGAGGAGAACAAGTCCGCAATTATGACCGAGGCACCGGCTGCCGCCACAGCCACGCCGGCCCACGCCGCTCCGGCGGGCTCCGCACCCGTGGAACCCGAGGACACCGTGTTCTCCCTGCCTCTTTCGCATGTAACGCATGATATTTCGGATCTCGCCGATAACGAGGACGAAGAGGATGCCGTAGCGGCGCCCATCGGCGCACATGCTGCGGAACAGCCCACAGCGCCCGAAGCAACCCCGGCGCCGGCTCACTTTGCAGAGCCCGTCGCCGCGGCAATCAACGAGAGCGCTGCGGTGTTTGCGGCACCCGAGCCCGCCGCGCCGGCGTTTCCCATAGCCCCGGCATCCGAGGTTGCGCCCGCGTCTACGCCGGCGCCCGAGGCAGGGCCATCCCCCGAGGACGGCCCTGCGCCCGCAAGCGAGTCCGATGCCGTGGCCGAGCCCGCCGCCCAGTCGCAAAGCACGCCCGCGCCGTCGCACTTTTCGACGCCCGAGCCTATAGACGTCAGCCCGCAAGACGACGAGTCGACCGCCCGCGTGTCCGAGGAGCCCGGCTCCCCGGACACCGGCGATTCTGAATCAAACGCCGAGACCGACACCGTCTCTCCCGGTGACACAGCAGAGATCGACGTTGCCGCCGTTGAGGCCAAGCTCAAAGACCCCGGGTCGACCATGAGCTTTGAGCCCCTGACCGAGGAACGCATCGAGACCGACTCGACCTATGATGCCGGCACCACCACGCAACTCATGTGGGGCGCCCGCTCCGACGTTGGCTGCGTGCGCCCGCACAATGAGGATTCCTACCTAGTGCAGTCGCCGCTCTTTTGCGTATGCGACGGCATGGGCGGTCACGCCGCCGGCGAGGTAGCCTCTTCCATCGCCGTCGAGACTATTGCCAAGACAGCTCCTCAGTCTGCCGACGCCGCACGCCTGGCCGCAGCCGTCGAGGCAGCCAACGCCGCCGTAATCGAGGCGGCCCTGAATGGCCTGGGCAAGCCCGGCATGGGCTGCACAGCCACCTGCGCCTATATCGAAAACGACACGCTCGCCATCGCCCACGTGGGCGACTCTCGCGCCTACCTGCTCCACGAGGGCACGCTCATCCGCGTGACCCGCGACCACTCCTACGTGGAGGAGCTCGTGGACGCCGGCGAGATCACGGCAGACGAGGCTCGCGTCCACCCCAACCGTTCGGTCATCACCCGCGCACTGGGCTCGGACCCCGCCATGTATGCCGACCACTTCACTCTGCATATCGAGGAAGGCGACCGCCTGATCCTGTGCTCCGACGGCCTCTCGAGCATGATTCCCGATAGCGATATCGAGAACATCGCCACACAGTCCTCAACCGCGCAAATCTGCGTCGACAACCTAGTGGACGCGGCGCTTGCCGCCGGCGGCCACGACAACGTGACCGTAGTAGTCGTTGACCTGGTTGACGATGGCGTCATGCGCGAGGCGCAACGCGTGCGTCGCCGCAACGTTACTATCGCCGCCATCCTGGCCCTCGTCTTTGTGCTGGCAGCTGGCATCTGGGCCTACACGGGTGTCACCGGCTCGTACTACCTGGGTACCTACCAGGGCAATGTCGCCGTCTGGCGCGGCCTGCCCGGCAAGCCACTCGGACTCAAGCTCCACTGGCTCGAAAGCGAAACCAGCATCAAGCTGTCCGACCTGCCCGAAGACACGCAAAACCGCCTCAAGGCGGGCATTCCGCAAACAAGTGTCGACGATGCGCAGGACACGATATCCAAGTACCGCCACCAGATCGACGAGGAGCAGACCCGCCAGGTGATCGACGCGCAAACGATTCGCGACAACACCAATCAGGGATCGGCCTCCGAATCAGATTCCGAGAAAACCGCCGAACAGTCCGCCGAGGCCGAAGCCTCCGATAAGAATTAGAAAGGGAGTGCCGCTTATGAGTCGCCGCAACACCGAGCTGCTCTTGCTCATCGCCTCGGCGTTCCCCGTCATCCTGCTGTATGCGATGTACGTCCTCACCGCGGGCGCTGCCATCTCCTTTGAGACGCTCGCCGTACCGATCGGCCTCTTTGCCGCCTTTGCCGCGGCCCACATTGCCGTGCGCATCTTGGCGCCCGGTGCCGACCCCGCCATCCTGCCCATCGTATTTATACTTTCGGGCATCGGCATCACGTTCGTGACGCGTCTCGCCCCCGCTCTCGCCATCTCACAGCTCATCATCCTGTTTGTCTCGGTGGCGCTCATGGTGGGAACGCTTGCACTGGTCAAAAACCTCGACGTGGTCATGCGCTACAAGTACACCTTTGGCATTATCGGCATCATCCTGCTGATGCTGCCCATCTTTATCGGCACCACGATCTCGGGCTCCAAGCTGTGGATTCGCATCGCGGGCTTTACCATCCAGCCTGGCGAGTTCGCCAAGGTCTTTATCGTCCTGTTCCTGGCCGGCTACCTAGCCGAGAACCGCGAGCTGCTCTCCATCTCCAACCGCAAGATCCTGGGCTTTAAGATCCCTCGTCTGCGACTGCTGCTGCCGCTGTTTGCCGTGTGGGGCGTGTGCCTGCTCGTCGTCGTCTTCGAACGCGACCTGGGTTCGGCCGTGCTGTTCTACACCATCTTCTTGCTGATGCTCTACGTTGCCACGGGGCGCTTTTCGTATGTCGTTATCGGCCTTGCGCTCTTAGCCGTTGGAGCCGTGGGCGCCTACAAGTTCCTGTCGCACGTTCAGGTGCGTTTCCAGGTTTGGGTCGATCCGTTTAAGGACGCCCAGGGCCAGGGCTACCAGATTGTCCAGTCGCTCTTCTCGCTTGCCGATGGCGGTCTGGTCGGCGTTGGCATCGGCAACGGGATGGCCAACAACATCCCCGTCGTCGAGTCCGACTTTATCTTCTCGGCCATCGGCGAGGAGATGGGTCTTTTGGGCGGCGGCGCCGTGCTCATCCTGTTTATGCTCTTTGCCGTGCGTGGCCTCACCACAGCTGCCCGCGCTAAATCCGACCTCGCCGCCTTTAGCGCCACCGGTCTTACGGCAGCCATCAGCTTCCAGGCCTTTTTGATCGTGGGCGGCGTCACCCGCCTGATCCCGCTGACCGGCGTCACTCTGCCCTTTATGAGCCAGGGCGGCTCCTCGCTGCTGGCGAGCTTTATCATCGTCGCGCTCCTGCTGCGCGCCGGTGACGAGGCTACCGGACGCGAGGCCGAGCTTACCGGCACCGGCACCATGGCCGCCATCACCGATGATCAGGTCGCATCTGCCGCCGCCCCGACGGGCACGCGCTTTGCCACCTCGTCTTCCTACGGCAGCGGCAGCCATTCCGTCGGCTCGCGCATGCGACGTCGCCTGCTCGACACGCCTGAATCCGGTGTGCTCGGCCGCGTTGCGCTCGCCAACCGTCTAACCCGCGCGGTGCTCGCCTTTACGGCGCTGTTCGCCATCCTTATCGGGAACCTCACCTATGTCCAGGTCATCAAGGCCAAGGACTATCAGGACATGCCGACCAACAACCACACCATCGCCCGCTCCAAGTACATCCAGCGCGGTTCCATCATCACGTCCGACGGCGTGACGCTGGCCGAGTCGCTGCAGCAGGAGGACGGCACCTACGTACGCTCCTACCCCAACGGTAACCTAGCAGCGCACGTGGTTGGCTACGTGAGCCAGCAGTATGGCACCACCGCCATCGAGAGCGTCATGAACGACACGCTCACCGGCTCTAAGGATTACTCCAGCTGGAACAACGCCATCGCGTCGCTCGCGGGCCAGACCCAGCCGGGCAACACCGCCAAGCTCACCATCGACTCGCGTATCCAGACGGCTGCTGAGCAGGCGCTCAAGGGCTTTAAGGGCGCTGTAGTGGTCATCGACCCGCGTACCGGCGCGGTGCTCGCATGTGCCAGCTCGCCCACCTACGACAACACCAACATCGATGCCCTGCTGCAGACGGGCGGCGGCGAGGACGGCTCCATGTACAATCGCGCCATGGACGCGCTGTACACGCCGGGCTCAACGTTTAAGGTCGTTACGCTTTCCGCGGCACTCGAAACCGGTACCGCCAGCCTGACCAGCACCTACCAGGCGCCCGACTCCATGGATATCGGCAACGCACCGGTCACCAACTATGCCAACGAGAGCTACGGCACCATCAGCCTGCAGCAGGCCTTTGCCGTGTCCTCCAACGTCGTCTTTGGCCAGGTGGCAAACGAAGTTGGCGCAAACACGCTCGTACAGTTTGCCAACGCCTTTGGCTACGGCCAAAAGCTCGGCCAGGACCTGACCTCCGCGGCCTCCATCATGGCCGACCCGTCGCTCATGACCGAGTGGGAGACCGCCTGGGCCGGCGCCGGCCAGCCTGTCGGCATGGACCACACGCCCGGCCCGCAGACCACCGTCATGCAAAACGCCGTGATTGCCGCCGCCATCGCTAACAGCGGCGTGGTCATGGACCCGTACTTTGTAGCCCAGGTACTCGCCCCGGACGGAACCGTGGTCAAGACCACGCAGTCCCGCTCGCTGGGTCAGGCCGTCAGCTCCGCCACGGCCGACCAGGTCAAGCAGGCCATGCTTGCCGTCGTCCAGTCCGGCACCGGCACCGATGCCCAGATCCCCGGCGTCAAGGTCGCCGGCAAGACCGGCTCGGCCGAGACCGGCGGCACCAACGTCAACTCGATGTTCGTTGGCTTTGCACCTTACGATTCACCCACGGTCGCCATCTCGGTGGCCTTGGAGGATTTCGACAAGCATGACGTCAAGGCCGCCAAGATCGCCGGTATCGTCCTGACCGCGGCGCTTGCCGCACAGGGAGCGTGATACCCATGATCGAATCGGGCACCCGAGGCGCGCCGCGGCCGAAGAGTTAGCGGCAAAGCGCCACACGGCCCCAGCGGCCACATCGTAGGTACTACACACATCGTTGAGCGAATAGTTATGTTAGGAGCAGGAATGGAACAGAGGGTCCTCGGGGGAAGATACCTCCTCAAGGATAAGGTGGGAACAGGCGGCATGGCGACCGTCTACCGTGCACAGGACCAGGTCCTCGACCGCACGGTTGCCGTCAAGATTATGCTGCCGCAGTATGCTGGCGACGCAACCTTCGCCGCACGCTTTAAGCAGGAGGCCCAGGCAGCAGCCGGTCTCTCCTCCCCCTATATCGTGGGCGTCTACGATTGGGGCAAGGACGGCGACACCTATTACATCGTCATGGAGTACCTGCGCGGCACCGACCTTAAGAGCGGCATCAAGAGCCACGGCGCCCTCGACCCCAAGAAGGTCGCCCAGATCGGCTCGCAGATCAGCTCCGCGCTTTCGGTCGCCCACAAGCACGAGATCATCCACCGCGACATTAAGCCGCAGAACATCATGGTGCTGCCCGACGGCAACATCAAGGTGATGGACTTTGGCATCGCGCGCGCCAAGAACAGCCACCTCACGCAAGACAACAACGTGCTGGGAACCGCCCACTACGTCAGCCCCGAGCAGACCCGTGGTCAGGACCTCGGCCCCACCTCGGATATCTACTCGCTGGGCGTCGTGATGTATGAATGCGCCACCGGCCGCGTTCCCTTTGACGGTGACGACGCCATCTCGGTCGCACTCAAGCAGGTCAACGAGTTGCCTATTCCGCCGAGCCAGATCAACTCCGGTGTCGACGCCGACCTTGAGCGCATCATCCTCAAGTGCATGGAGAAGGACCCGGCAAACCGCTTCCAGACCGCCGACGAGCTTCGTCAGGTGCTCAATAGTTACCTGTCGGGCCGTGCCGTCAACGTCTCGGAGCCCACGCGCATCATCGGTGCCCCCGGTGAGCTGGGCGCCACCAAGACTCGCGAGCTTTCCGATCAGACGCGCGCCATGGTGCGTCCCGTCTCGGGCGTGAGCGGCCAGAATACCGCCCGTAGCTCGGTTTCGGGCTCCACCGGCTCCTACGAGGTCGAAAAGCCCAAATCCAACAAGAACAAGATCATCGCCGCCGTGGTGGCAGCCGTTGCCGTCATCGGCATCGTGGTGGCCTTTGCCACAGGACTCTTTGGCGGCGAGCAGGTCACCGTGCCCGATGTGCTGGGCAAGGACCAGCAGACTGCCGTCGAGCTGATCAAGGAAGCCGGCCTCGAGGTCGGCACCATCGACCAAAGCTACAACGACGATGTCGACGAGGGCAAGGTCGCCGAGCAGACGCCCAACGGCAACACCAAGAAGGCCAAGGGCACCAAGGTGAACCTGGTAATCTCCAAGGGCCCCAAGCCCTCCGAGAAGGTTGAGGTTCCCCAGCTTGTCGGCCTGACCAAGGACCAGGCAGAAGCTGCGCTGGCAAGCGTCGGCCTGAAGGGCAACGCCTCCGAGGAGGCCAACGAGGCCGATGAGGGCCAGGTCTTTGAGCAGGTCACCGAAGCCGGTAAGGAAGTCGCGAAGGGCACGACCATCTCGTACAAGGTCTCGAGCGGCCCAGATACCACGTCCGTCCCCGACCTGACCGACATGACCGAGGCCCAAGCACGCAACGCCCTCGATATGGCAGGCTTTGGCGTCGACGTGAGCTACCAGGAGAACGACTCGGTTACCGAGGGCACCGTGATCAGCTGGAACCCCAGCGGCAAGCAGAAGCCCGGCGCCACGATTACCGTCGTCATTGCCAAGAAGTCCGGCAAGGCCAGTATTCCGGGCAACCTGTACGGCAAGAGCATCTCCGCCGCCGTCACCGCGCTCAACAACGCCGGTTTCTATAACATCGGCTTCTGTGACCAGAACGGCAATCCCGTAAGCGGTAACGAGGATGCCACCGTTACGGGCGTCTCCCCCACCGGCAAGCAGTCCACCGACAGCACGATCACGCTAACAGTCGCACTTTCTGGCTCGGGCTCTGGCTCTGGCTCGGGCACGGGTGACGATTCCGGTACGACCAACTAGTCGTCACCCCACCGCTCATCACGGCTCTCGCCGCAAACATATTCGCTCACAGGTGCCCGCTTGCTCCCCCAGCAAGCGGGCGCTTTCTTTATCTGAAGCAGCGAATACTCCGGCATGCCTTAAACCAGAAGAGCCCGGCACCGTAGCGGTACCAGGCTCGATATTTCTCTGGTGCCCCCGGGCGGATTCGAAAACTCCCCCCGCGGGAAATTGGTGACGCGGGTGTCGACGGTCCGAATCCGCCGACAGCTCCCACAAACCAGAAACGGCGCCGCTCTCGCGACGCCGTCATAATCTTATGGTGCCCCCGGGCGGATTCGAACCGTCGACACCCGCTTTAGGAGAGCGGTGCTCTATCCCCTGAGCTACGGAGGCATGTTGTACTAGTGTAGCAGATTTACTGCATCGCAATACGTCGCATGACTAGACTTCGAAGTTGCGGTGGAATAGTTCCTGTCTGAAGCATCTAAAGCCATATTTAGGAACTATTTCACCGCAACTTATGAGGAGCTAGTTGCCTTTGTGGAAGAGGTTTTTGATAACGGAGAGGATGCTCTTGGCGCCCTTGGCCGTCACATCGATAAAGTCGGGCGAACGCACGAGCTTATCCTCGTCGACGTACTTGCGGACCGCGCGAAGCGTCTCTTTGTCGTCGCGCGTCGAAAACGTAAAGTGACCGTTGTCCTTGGTGAAGATGGCAAAACGCGTAATCTTCTTGGTGCCGCGCAAAACCTCGGCGGCAATATAGTCGACCTCGTCCCACGGGATTTGAATATAATCCTCGGGATTGCGCTCGTTATAGTACTCAAACGCCTTATTGCCCACCATCACGTTACCGTGGCTGGTAAGCCCCATCAGGCAGGTTGCCGGCGTTGCCAGATCGACCGTGCTGTTCTGAGATTGCGCCATACGCGCCTCGCCCTCCAATAAAAACAATCGGACCGCATCCAGTGTACCCACCGGGTGCGGTCCGTTTCAATGGCTCAAAAGCCCTTACCTAGCAACTCTCGGTCTTAAGCCGAAGCGTGCTTACATGAAGCCGCAGAAGCGACCGATGATGCCGACGGCGAAGAGAGCCAGGATGATGACGATCGGGCTGACCTTCTTCTTGAGGAGCTTGCAGACCAGCAGGGTCAGGCACACGGCGGCAAGGCCGGGGATGAGCTGATCGAGGTTGGCCTGAAGCGTGGTGACCTTCATCTGATCAAGGGCGGTAGCACCGACGGAGTTGTACATCGTCAGCGCTTCCCTGATACCCTCGGAACCGGAGGGCAGGCTAGCCCAGTCGATAAAAGCGCCAGCAGACTGCTTGACCGTGGAGACGATCGGGGTGAAGGAAATGGACACCCAGCGCTCGACCAGGGCGCCGATGATGAACATACCCAGGATGGAAGCGCCCTCGGTGACCTTGCCCATCAGACCACCGGAGAGGTCCTTGGCGATGGAGGAGCCGACCTTGTAGCCAAACTCCTGCGTGTACCACAGGAAAGCGTAACGGATGATGTTCCACGCGAAGAAGAACAGCAGCGGACCGACGATGCTGCCGGACATGGCCAGGGAAGCGCCCAGAGCGCCCAGAATCGGGCGAAGGGTGAACCAGAAGACGGGGTCACCGACGCCGGCGAGCGGGCCCATCATACCGACCTTGACGCCCTGGATGGCGACATCATCGATCGGAGCACCGTTGGCGCGCTCCTCCTCGAGGGCGAGGGTAACGCCAATGACGGGGGCGGAAACATAGGGGTGGGTGTTATAGAACTCCAGGTGGCGCTTAAGAGCGGCAATCTGGTCATCCTTGCTGGTGTAGAGCTTCTTGATCGCAGGGATCATTGCGAAGCACCAGCCGCCGTTCTGCATACGCTCGTAGTTCCACGAGCCCTGAAGGAACTGATGACGGAAGCAAACCTTCTTGCGGTCAGCCTTGGTGAGCTGAATCTTGTTCTCTGCCATATGTATCACTCCCCTCCTACTCGTAATCGTTCAGAATGTCGCCGAGCGGGTCGCCGGAGCCACCGCCCATGCCGCCACCCTGCTTGGCCAGATCCTTAAGGCCAAGGTAGATGAGGGCAAGGGAGATGCCGATGAGGCCAAGGGCGATCAGCGTGAGCTGAGGGATGGCAGCAAGGACAAAGCCGAGGACGAAGAACGGCCAGGTCTCCTTGGTGGCCATCATGTTGATGACCATGGCGTAACCGACGGAAGCGACCATGCCGCCGCCGACAGCCATGCCGCCGGACAGCCAGTCGGGCATAGCGTTAAGCGCGTTGGTAACGGCCTCGGCCGGGATGACGCACAGAAGCACTGCCGGGATGGCGATACGAAGGCCCTGCATGAGGATGGCAGCATACTGCCAGCGCTCGATGCCGGAGAAGTCGCCCTTCTCGGCGCAACCGTCCATGGCGTGAGCGATAGCGGTAGCAATGGTACGGCAGATCATGGTCAGGAACAGACCAGCGACCGACAGCGGGACGGCGACGGCGATAGCGGTGGTAACGGCCTTACCCGAATCGGTGGCGCCACCGTTGAGGGCGAGCACCATGATGATCGAAGAAGCGACCGAGGC
The DNA here is from genome assembly GCF_040920445.1 of Collinsella aerofaciens. Classification (GTDB taxonomy): domain Bacteria; phylum Actinomycetota; class Coriobacteriia; order Coriobacteriales; family Coriobacteriaceae; genus Collinsella; species Collinsella aerofaciens_BH. Next base: position 27,223 of record NZ_JBCOTQ010000007.1, read on the forward strand.
CAGAGCGGCGTCAGGCGCGACAGCGGCGCCGACGTTAGCCCAGCCAAGGGCCATCATCTGGAGCGAACCGCCCAGGAGGATACCCTCCTGAAGGTGACCGGTTACGAGACCGATAAGCGTGCATGCCACGAGCGGCTGATGGAACTGGAACTCATCCAGAATGCCTTCCATACCGGCAAGCAACGCGACAATCGCAACAAGCAGAATAGTGATTGCAGACATGTATCGGACCCTCCTTTACTATGCTTGAGCGGCCAGTTCGGCCTTAGCTTTCTTCAACATGGCGTCGAGATCCTCGGAGGAATCCGAAGGAACCTTGCGGACCTCGAACTTGACGCCCTTGGCCTTGAGGGCCTCGAGAGTCTTGACGTCGTCATCGCCCATAGCGACGGCGTTGGTGACGACGACCTTGCCCTTGGAGTGAGCCATGGAACCGATGTTGACTTCCTTGATGTCGACGCCGGCCTCGATGGCCTTGAGCAGATCCTGCGGGTTCTCGAAGAGCAGCATGGCCTTGGTGTCACCAAAGCGCGTGTCCTTGACGACCTCGGCCATTTTCTTGATGGGCACGACGTTGGCATGGACTCCCGGAGGGGCAGCCTGCTCGATCATGGTCTTGCGGAGCTCGTCGTGAGCAACGCCGTCGGAAACCACGATGATGCGGTTGGGGTTGATCTGCTTGGTCCACGTGGTGGCCACCTGACCATGCAGCAGACGGGTGTCGATACGGACGTGGGCAATCTTGATGTGCCCGTCGCCGATGACCGTTCCCGGAGGGATGGCGCCTGCAGGAGCAGCGGCGGCCGTAGCCGGCTTCTTCTCCTCGGGCTCCAGAGACTCGGGCTTGACGCGCACGCCAGCCTTAGCCTCAGTCACGAGATGTTTTGCGATCGCATGTGCAGTGTTCTTTGCGTCAAAGCGCTGCGAATATGCCTCGATGAGCATAGGCAGGTTGACACCGGTGACGATAGCCCAGGAATCGTGGCCCTCGATGAGCCCGCTGATCTGGTTGAACGGCGTGCCGCCCCACAGATCAACGAGGAAGAGCACCTGCTCCTGGTCCTCGAAGGAAGCGACTGCTTCCTCGACCTTGGCACGGAAGTCGTCGGGGCCCATGCTCGGCTCGAGCGAGACCACGGCAACAGACGGCTGATCGCCAAAGACCATCGAGCCCGTCTGCTTGATTCCAGCAGCCAAGTCCCCGTGGCTAGCAAGAACAATACTTACCATCACATAACCTCCTTTTTGTCTACGTATTCCCTACACGACATTAAGGAAGTATACCTGTTTAGTTTGTGGAATTATCGCTAAATTTGCAAAAGGTTGCATTATTTGTTTAAACGTCTAGGTTTGTTACAAGTTGATTACGTTACTGGTTTTTCACTCATTACCCGCCAAGGCGCCGCTCATCAAGCCATGCATTTTACAGATACAAGCAGGCTGTTCATTAATATCGATTTTAGGCAAGCGCGAATGCGCTTGTACTGCCGCTATTTTGTTTAAACAGACATGGCTTGACTTTTTTCGTGACTTATGGTCTATGAAACCACTCAAAATAGTTGCGGTGGAATAGTTCTTGTTTAAGAGCCAGAAGGCTGAATTTAGGAACTATTTCACCGCAACTTATAGGGAATCCTAGGCGATGTGGAGGGGGTTGGCGGCGTCGACGGCGTCGGGGACGTCGGAAGGGCCGTCGGGGACAGCGTCTGCCGGGTCCTCGTCGGGGGTCTCGATCTGCTTGATCATGACCTCCTGGCCCTGCAGCAGGTATGTCTCGCCGCTACCGCAATGGGGACAGGTCTTGCCGTGCTCGACCGTCGCGTAGTCGCAGCCACACGCCTCGCAATGTGTCACGGCCTCGACGGACTCCACAACAAGCTCCGCGCCCTGCGCGATAGGCTTTTTATCTGCTGCCCAGCGCCAAGCGTCGAGCAGCAAGTCGGGAACGACGCCCGAGACCTCGCCCAACAGCAACGTTACGCTCGAAACGCGACGCACGCCATGAGCGCGCGCTACATTCTCGACATCGCGAATGATGTGGTAAACGATCCCCAATTCATGCACTTTTTCTTCCGCCGTTCCCGTTATGGCTACTTACTTGCGACCGAACTTAATCTTGATGGCGCGCTTGAGCGCGTACTTGCCCAGGCTTGGGAGCTTTTGCTCGTATTTGACCATCGTGGAGCACTCGGGGCGGTCGCGATCCAGATGGATGGCGTCGAACGCGCACTTGGTGGTGCACAGGCCGCAGCCGATGCACTTGTTGGGGTCGACGATCGAGGCACCGCAACCCAAGCAGCGGGCGGTCTCGGCGCGCACCTGCTCTTCGGTAAAGGTCTCGACGTACTCGCTAAACGGCGCGGCCTTCTCGCGCTCGCGGTCCACGTGGGCAACCTCGCAGTTCGCGTTGTCGTAGCTCTCGATCACGACATCGTCGCGGTCGAGCGCGGTGTAGCGGCGCTGGTTGCGGCCGATGGTGAGCGTGGAGCCCGGCTGCACAAAGCGATGGATGGACACGGCGGCCTCGTGGCCGGCGGCGATGGCATCGATGGCAAAGCTCGGACCGGTGTAGACGTCGCCTCCCACAAAGATGTCGGGCTCAGCGGTCTGATAGGTCTGGGGATCGGCAAGGGCGCCCTGGCCGCGGCCAAGCTCCACCTTGGAGCCAGCCAGCAGGTCGCCCCACACAATGGACTGGCCAATCGACATGACGACGCGGTCGGCATCGACACGGCGCAGATCGTTCTCGTCGTACTCGGGCGCAAAACGGCCCTCGTCGTCAAAGACACGCGTGCAGCGCTTGAAGGTGATACCGCACACACGGCCGGTCTCGTCCAGATGGACCTCCTTGGGGCCCCAGCCGCAGCTGATGTGCGCGCCGTCCTCGATGGCCTCGCGACGCTCCTCCTCGCTCGCGGGCATCTGGGCCTCGCTCTCCAGGCAAAACATCTCAACGTGCTCGGAGCCCAGGCGGCAGGCGTTGCGGGCCACGTCGATGGCCACGTTGCCGCCGCCCACCACGATGGTGCGGCCGGGCAACGCGTCGATCTTGCCACTGTTGACCTCGCGCAAGAAGTCGACGGCTACGGTCACGTCCTCGGCATCCTCGCCCGGAATACCGGCAAGGCGGCCACCCTGGCAGCCAATAGCCACGTAGAAGGCCTTAAAGCCCTGCTCGCGCAGCTCGTCGAGCGTCACATCGCGACCGACCTCCACGCCATAGCGGAACTCGGCGCCCATCAGGCGAATGATCTCGACCTCGGCCTCGATAACGTCCTTCTCCAGCTTAAAGCTGGGAATACCGTAGGTGAGCATGCCGCCCGGACGCTCGTTCTTCTCGAATACGACGGGCTTGTAGCCCTTCTCGGCCAGGTAGAAAGCGCAGGACAGGCCGGCCGGACCGGCACCGATGATGGCGATCTTCTGGTCGAAGCCGCCGGCACGCGTCGGGGTCACCACAGGTGGGACATAGCGGGTCGAGGCGTCCAGATCGCGCTGGGCGATGAACTTCTTGACCTCGTCGATGGCCACGGCGGCGTCCACACGGCCGCGGGTGCAGGCATCCTCACAGCGGCGGTTGCACACGCGGCCGCAGATAGCGGGCAGCGGGTTCTCGCGCTTGATGAGCGCCAGCGCCTCGTCATAGCGACCCTGAGCCGCGAGCTTCAAATAGCCCTGAACGGCGACATGCGCGGGGCAGGCCGTCTTGCAGGGAGCGGTGCCGGACTCATGCGTCTCGATGCGGTTGTCGTTGCGGTAGTTGGGCGACCACTTGGTGTAATCCCACTTGGTGGCATCGGGCAGCTCCTGGCGCGGATACTCGGGCACCTGTCCGCCGGCCTTTTTGCTGCAGAGCTTCTGGCCCAGCTTGGCGGCACCGGCCGGGCACACCTCAACGCAGCGACCGCAGGCCACGCACTTGTCCTTCTCGACCTTGGCGACATAGGCCGAGCGCGACAGGTTGGGCGTGTTGAACAGCTGCGAGGTGCGCAGGGCGTAGCACACGTTGACGTTGCAGTTGCAGATGGCGAAGATCTTGTTCTCGCCGTCGATGTTGGTGATCTGGTGCACAAAGCCGTTGTCCTCGGCCTGGCGCAAGATGTCGTAGACCTCCTCGCGCGTCACATAGTGGCCGCGGTCGGTCTCGACCACGTAGTCGGCCATATCGCCCACGGCGATGCACCAGTCGGCGGGGTCGTCGGCGCAGCCCTCGCCCATCACGCGACGGCTCGCGCGGCAGCTGCAGGTGCTGGCGGCATACTTACCCTCGTATTTGTCGAGCCAATGCTCGATATGCTCAATAGGCACCGACGTGCTCGCGGCATCGATGGCCTTCTCGACCGGAATGACGTGCATGCCGATACCGGCGCCTCCGGGCGGCACCATCGGCGTGGCCTTGGACAGCGGGCCCTTGGATGCCTGTTCAAAGAACTTAGCGTAGACCGGATGCTCCTCGAGCTGGCTCACGCGCATGTTGAGAAACTCGGCAGAACCCGGCACCAGCATGGGCAGCACCCACTGCTTGGCGCGCTCGGGGTTTTCCCAGTTGTACTCGAGCAGGCCCGTGTAGCTCATGTCGTCGAGCATCTTCTCGATATCGGCCTCGGGCATGCCGGTGAGCTTGACCATCTCGGGCAGCGTATAGGGACGGCGCATCTTCATCTTGCAGAGCACTTCGGCCTGCTCGTCAGTCGCGGCCTCGGCAAACGACCAGTACTCGTAGCCCAGCAGCTCATCGCGATGCAGCAGACGGTTGGTGCAGTGCTCGCACAGTTTGACGATGGCCTCGCGCGGATGCTCCGGTATCGGCGGCACGAACTCCGCGCCGATATCGGGCTCGGTATAGCTAATCCCCGGTCCGTTGAGAATCATGGTTGTCCCTTCTCTTGCCACAGCCCGGCGAGACCGCGGCACCCCTCATTTTTGCAGGCCGGACATGCCCCCATGCCGTTCACCCGCCATTGTTGACATTGTGTCAAAAATAGTATTGACGAACCGTCAACAATATTCAAGACTGTTAGGCGAACGGTCAGGCAAAAGAGGATGAAAGGCGGCAAACGCATGGGCAACAACACAGCAGATACCTCTGTGGTCAATGCCGTCCCCGCATCCGACAGCGCGGCAAAGCGCTTGACGGGTGACGAACGCCGTCGCGAGATCCTCGCCGCCGTGCGCACCGTAAGCTCCGAGCTGGGCGTGTCCCACCTATCGGTATCGGCCGTGACCAAGCGAGCCGGCTGCACGCGCTCGCTGTTCTACCACTACTTCGCCGACATGGACGCCGCCGTCACCGCCGTCATGGACGAGGCAATCGACGGTTTTATCTCCGAGCTCGAGCAGTGGAATGCCAACCGCACCGTCGGCGATATCGAGGGCGCACTCGACACCGTCGCCCCGCTCTTTAAGCGCCTGGTCGCCAGCGGCCACGAGCTGCCGAGTACGCTCACCTCAAGCAGCGGCGCGCTCTACGGCGGCTTTTTGCACAACGTGGTCCAGCGCGTGGCGCAGTACATCTGCGACACCACCGTGGTTGATTTTGTCGCCCATCACGAGCTGCGCATCGACCATGTCTACGAAACGTTCTACACCCTCATCATGGGTCTTTTGATGTATATCCGCACGCACCCCGATGTGCCCGACGAGACGGTCAAAGAAATCATCGCCTCGACGCTCCACATCGAGGGCTATACCGCCAAGTATCCGGAGCGCAAGCCCCAGAACTGACGACATTTGGCCAAACTGCCCGCGATCGGAAGAGGGGCCGCGGGCGTGTGAAAGGAGAGCAGCATGCTGTTCGATGTTTGGGGTAGCGATACCCTTATCCACTGGGCCGGCTGGGCCATGGTCTTTATTGGCCTGATCGTGCTCAACGAGGTCGGCCGCCGCACCAAGCTGGGCGCGGCCATCATCTTTGGCGTGGCTCCGCTGGCCATGACCATCTACTGCGTCGCCATCGCCATCGGCGTCTCGCAGGGCGCCGAGTGGGCGCTCACCAACCCCACCCATGTGTACCAGAACAGCTGGTTCCACTACGCGAAGGTGTACGCGGCGCTGGCCGGTTGCTGGGGCTTCATTGCCATTAAGTACCAGTGGGGCAAGATCGGCAAGGCGCATTGGTTCCGCGCGTGGCCGTTTGTGATCGTCGCCATCAACATCATGATCGCCGTCGTGTCCGACTTCGAGAGCGCCTATCACTTCTTTGTCCTGGGCCAGTCCACCTGGGTCACTTCCGAGGGTGCCACACAGCTTGCCGGCTGGAACAACGTGTTCAACGGCATCGCCGGTCTCATCAACATCTTCTGCATGACCGGTTGGTGGAGCGTCTACGCCTCCGAGGATCAGACCGACATGTTGTGGCCCGACATGACTTGGGTCTACATCATCGCCTACGATATCTGGAACTTCTGCTACACCTACAACTGCCTGCCCACCCACTCCTGGTTCTGCGGCTTTGCGCTGCTGCTGGCGCCCACCGTCGCCGCCTTTATCTGGAACAAGGGCGGCTGGATCCAGAACCGCGCCTTTACGCTGGCCATTTGGTGCATGTTTGCCCAGGTGTTCCCCTACTTCCAGGAGGAGTCCATCTTTGTGACGCACTCCACGCTCGACCCCGGCGCCGCTACCGCGGTCTCGATCGCCGCGCTGATCGCCAACGTCGCCGCAATCATCTACATCGCCTACCGTGCCAAGAAGCTCGGCCGCAACCCCTACAAGCAGGATGTCTTTGAGGGCACCAGCGATTGGGAGAAGGCCACCGCTCGTCGCGCCAAGGTCGATTACGCTCACGCCGAGTAACATGTTGGTCGCTGTTGGCGCCTGGGCATAGGCCCGCCCGCCAGGTTTTTCATCCAATGCCTCGCAGAGCCCCCGGAAAGCGTTTCGCTCGCTTTTCGGGGGCTTTTGTCGTTGCGTCTCTATTCATCTATTCAAAAACATGCGCATATATAAAATCGGATTTCAAATCATGAGGCGGCTCTATAGGGTCCTGTTTTTGGGTACAGTGTTGTCCCGATATTGAGCTTGGGGGATATATGAAAGATGAGACGACGGGCCAAGAGGACGCGGTCCAAGATGCAGAAGCGTGTGCCGAGGCCTTGGAAAGCCTAGACCGGATTTCGCTTGACGATGTTGCGTTTGACGATTCGAGCGTTGATGTGCAGGATGAGCCGGAAATCGAGGCACAGCCCGATGATCAGGATACAGGCGACGTTGAGCCTGCCGAGGATGAGGCAGATCACGAAGACACCGAAAGCGAGGCCGACGACCAGCCCGGATCCGACACGAGCGAGGAAACCATCTTGCTCGACAACTTGCCGGCCGAAGATTCGCTGACCCGCGAGCTCCCTGGCTTAGGCTCTGCGCCTGCCGTGGACGAGACCATCGCCATGGGCGATATTCCCCTACCGTCCGTTCCTTCGGCACGCGAAGCCGAGGTTCGTCACCGTAAGATGTCGCCCAAGCGCCGCAACCTGATGGTGGCAGGCGTCGTAGCCGTCGCGCTTGTCGCCGGCGGCGCAGGCTATGCCGCTTGGAATGGATACCGGCAAGAGCAGGCCGCCGTGGTTGCCGCAAACGCCCATACCATGATGTCGGTGCAAATTGGCGTACATGCCGCGGGGCTCGACTGCTCAACTGGCTCCAAGATTCCCGTGCAGGTGAGCGGTCAGGATTCCGACGGTTCTTCCGTGAGCGAAACGCTCTACGTTGACGAGCACGGTCGCGGCATTAAGCTGCTGCCCGGCGATTACACGTTCTCCATCGCCGCCTCCCCCATCGCGGCCGACGGCACCATCTACACCGTCCCGACCACCAAGGCCCAGGTTACGGTCAAGAATGACGGGCAGGATCTGCGCGCTCAAGCCACCTTTAAGCTTAAGGTGCCCTCAGCCGACACGGTGACCGACGACCAGATCGATGCCGCCGCCAAGTACGCCGAAGAAGGCGGCGCGAGCTCTGCCGCCGCGGCAAAGATACTCCAGCAGGCGGCAATTACGCGCCGCGATGCCGCCGCCAACGCCGTAAGCGCAAGCGAGGCTCAGTCCGCGCGCGATGCCGATGCTCGGCATAAGGCGACGGATCTGTATCAGCTCGATATCCCCGTCGAGTGGTACGGTAAGGTTGCTACCTGGCAAAACGGCAGCACGCTGTGTATCTATCTGGGCGATGACGCCAATACGCCAATCGTGACGCTTGTCGCCGTGCGCGACGGCGAGACCTTTACGCCCGACGCCGGCGATACAGTTTTGGGCACGGTCAGCCTAGGCAACGGCTACACCGTCTATGCTAGCGGTCCTGTCTATCCGTATGTAATCCCGCAAACCATCAACGGGCGCACGCAGAACCCCGTGTCGACCTACCCCATGGATACGGCGATTGAGCTTGTCGAGCTCACGACCGGCAACCGCTACACATACAGCCAGATCAAAAACGACCTGGTCGGTAAAGACGGCAAGGCAGACGCCGCGACCAAACTCGAGACCGACTACCTCGCCCAGATTCTGATGCCGAGCGTCAAGGCCCAAGACTAGCCTGGCGCAGCAAGGTGCTCCCCAACCGTGATGAAGGAGCCAGGAGGTCCTGACCCCACAGGTCCATAGATGATTAGGCAAGGAGCCACTTCCATGCGGGCATAACGTGTACCACACCGTGCTCGCATGGAATATCGGTCTGTTCATCCATGGTAACGATTGCCGACTCGCCAAGATCAAACTGGGCCATCGAGGCATCAAGCGCGGCAATTTCGCGCTCGCGCGTTTTCTCACTTGCCATATCCGCACTCACCTGAATCAGGCTATAAGCCCGCATGAGAAGCGCGTCCCCAGCCACAAAGTCCACCTCATGGCTTTTGCTCTTCTCTTTGATTAGCAGGCGGCAGACCGAGCCGGTCCTCACCGCGGGAGTCCTTCTTCTTAGCGCATTGAACACTGCGGTCTCGAGCCTCTGGCCCTGGTCCAATGCCGATGCGGGAGAGAATGCTCCAAACATCGCAGGGTCGACAGCGTAGACCTTAGACGCAGACCGCATGTTATTTGCCAGTGAACGCGTGAACTCCGGCACAGAAAATAACAGGTAGGCGTCCTCATAATACTCAAGTAAATCGCTGAGCGAATTACGACTGACGGGTATCTGTCTGCTCTTGAACTCGTTGTACACTTTGTTCACTGACAGCTCTCGTCCCGAAGATGCCATACACCGCGTCAAGAACAGCGATGCCAGGCGAGGGTTCTTGACGTCGTAACGTTCAACGACGTCCATGGCGACCGTTCGCGAAGCATATTCCTGTAGCAGCTGAATCGCGTCTGCAGGCGTCTGCTCAAGTGTCGCGATGAATCCCCCTTGTTCAAGATACCCGATCAGATGATGTCGAAGCAGCGCTGCATCGCTCGGGGAAAAGGTCGCATCTGGCTCGGGAACGCTCCCCGTCTTATATCGAACGTATTCCGAAAAACTCAACGGAAAAAGCTCTCGCACAAGGGAACGACCCCTGAACTCGCTCTTAAGTTCTGAGGACAGCATCTTAGAAGAAGATCCCGTCACATAGACGGTCGCTTTCTCCGTATCGACTACACGCCGCAGAAACGCACCCCATTCGGGGATTTCCTGGATCTCGTCAAAGAAAATGTAAGCGCCCTCGGTTCGAGCAACAGGATACAGCGCATAGAACGTGTCGAGCACGTCCGCCAGCAGCGATGGCTCATACGGGCGCAAGCGCTCATCCTCAAAATTAAAGTAAAGCATCCGGTCAAGCTCGACGCCCCGGCTCTGAAGCCGCCGCATCTCCTGATACAGGCGATACGTCTTTCCACAACGGCGGGCCCCCACAATCACATTTACGATGTTGTCGCGCTTTGGCTCCTGTGGGTTTCCTAGATCAAGGTCTCGCTCAAAGACCTGCGGAACCCCCTGCTGTTCAAAGTCCTTTATTTTCTGGGCGATCAAGTCGTTGAATGCCATGATTCTCCAATCTTGCTCTCTAGCTAATCAAAATTATAGCGATTCTTGATTAATTAGAGAGCAAGATTATGTCTGACTTGATTAACACTTAGGCAAGTTTTTTTCACTATTACTGCTCGAAGGATGCCGAGTGGCTGAGAGGACAACCAAGCTCGAATGCGACTCCCTGGACAGTCGATTTGGGACGGGACTTTTTTGACTACCCGTCCCAGAAAATCATCGCCAAATTAGCTACTTGATGCAACTAGCGCCAGGGGTCGGCTTCGAACAGCGGCTCGCGCTCGGGGCGGCGATCGCTGTAGGGATCGTAGCCGTCGTCGTCCTCGTTCTCGGCACGGATGTAGGGGTCGCGCGGCTTGGGTGCCGGCTTAGGCACAGGCTTGGGTGCGGCGAGTGCGGCATCGGTCGCCGGCGCACTTGTCTTGATCTCGTCTTTCATCTGCATAGCTCCTTGCATCGCATCCGTTCAACATTATCGATTGTCGCACGAAAAAGGGCGGCGGACCCAATTGGATCCGCCGCCCTTGGCGTTTAGAGACGGCTGGCAGATTTTAAGGCATGTCCCATAAATCTACTCGGCGTCGGGGACCTCGTAGGTGGCCGCCGGCGTATTGTCGCACACGACGGTAAAGCCGCCGTCCTTGTCGGCATCGACCGTCACCTGATCGCCCTCGCGCACCGTGCCGTCGATGATAGCGGCGGCGATGGCATCCACGACCTCGCGCTGAACCAGACGCTTGAGCGGACGGGCGCCAAAGACCGGGTCCAGGCCGCCCACGGCGAGCATCTGCTTGGCCGCCGGGGTGATGGCAAGCGTCATGCGCTCCTTGGCCAGACGCGCGCGAACGTCGGCAAGCTGGATGTCGACGATCTTCTCGATCTGCGCCATACCGAGCGGATGGAACACCACGATATCGTCGATACGGTTGAGGAACTCGGGGCGGAAGGTCTGAGCCATGGCAGCGTCGACCTGATGGCGCATCTCCTCCTCGTCCTTACCGGACAGATCGGCGATGGCCTTGGAGCCCACGTTGGACGTCATGATGATAATCGTGTTCTTGAAGGACACCTGGCGACCCTGGCCATCGGTCAGACGACCGTCATCAAGTACCTGCAGCAGCACGTTAAAGACATCCGGATGAGCCTTCTCCATCTCGTCGAGCAAGATCACAGAGTACGGACGACGGCGCACGGCCTCGGTGAGCTGACCGCCCTCGTCGTAGCCCACGTATCCCGGGGGCGCACCAATCAGACGCTGGACGCTGAACTTCTCCATATACTCGGACATGTCGATACGCACGAGCGCGCGCTCGTCATCGAACAGGCACTCGGCCAGCGCCTTGGCGAGCTCGGTCTTGCCCACGCCGGTGGGGCCCAGGAAGAAGAAGCTGCCGATGGGCTTGTCCGGATCGGAGAGACCCGCACGGCTGCGGCGCACGGCCGCGGCGACAGCGGAGACCGCCTCGTCCTGGCCGATGACGCGCTTATGCAGCTCGCCCTCCAGGCCCTTCAGCTTGTCGAGCTCGCCCTGCATCATCTTGGAGACGGGCACACCGGTCCAAGCGCTCACGACCTCGGCGATCTCATCGGAGGTCACCTGCTCGTTCAGGCCCTCGCCGTCCTGCTGCTTTTGCGCCTCGAGCGCGGCCTCGGAATCCTGAATCTGCTGCTGCAAGCCCGGGATCACGGAGTAGCGCAGCTCGGACGCACGGCCCAGGTCGCCATTGCGCGTCGCGCGCTCCTCTTCGCTCTTGGCCTCGTCGAGCTGGCCCTTGAGCTCCTGCACGTGGTCGATGGCGTTCTTCTGGTTGAGCCAGCCGGCCTTTTGCACGTTGAGCTTTTCTTGGACCTCGGCAATCTCTTGGCGCAGGGCCTCCAGACGCTCCTTGGAGGCGTCGTCGGTCTCCTTCATGAGCGCCTGCTCCTCGATTTGCAGCTGGGTGAGCTGACGCGTGGTGGCGTCGATCTCGACCGGCATGCTGTCGAGCTCCATGCGCAGGCGGCTTGCGGCCTCATCGACCAGGTCGATGGCCTTGTCGGGCAGGAAGCGGTCGGCGATATAGCGATCGGAGAGGTCGGCGGCAGCCACGAGCGCGCCATCGGTGATATGCACGCCGTGGAAGATCTCGTACTTCTCCTTGAGGCCACGCAGGATCGAGATGGTGTCCTCGACGGTAGGCTCGCTCACCATAACGGTCTGGAAACGACGGGCGAGCGCCGCGTCCTTCTCGATGTACTTGCGATACTCGTCGAGCGTGGTCGCGCCGATCGCGTGCAAGTCGCCACGGGCAAGCGCCGGCTTGAGGATGTTGCCGGCGTCCATGGAGCCCTCGGTGGCACCAGCGCCCACGATGGTGTGGAGCTCATCGATGAACAGGATGACCTTGCCTTCGGACTTCTGTACCTCCTTGAGCACAGCCTTCAAGCGGTCCTCGAACTCACCACGGTACTTGGCGCCGGCGACCAACGCGCTCATGTCGAGTTCGATGAGGTCGCGGTCGCGCAGGGTGCTCGGCACGTCGCCGGCCACGATACGTTGGGCGATGCCCTCGACGATGGCCGTCTTGCCGACGCCCGGCTCGCCGATGAGCACGGGGTTGTTCTTGGTGCGACGGGACAGGACCTGGATGGTACGGCGAATCTCGTCGGTACGGCCGATGACCGGGTCGAGCTTACCGGCGCGGGCAAGGTCGCAGATATTGCGGCCGTACTGCTCCAGCGCCTCAAACTGTGTCTTGTCCTCGGCGGACGTCACGCGGTCATCGCCGCGCAGCTCCTCGTAGACCTGCTCGATGCGCTCCTTGGTGACGCCGGCGTCGCGCAGTACACGACCGGCCTCGCCCTTGTCCTCGGCAAGCGCCATCAGCAAATGCTCGGTCACCACAAAGCTGTCGCCCATCTTGGTGGCCTTCTTCTCGGCCTTCTCGATAACGCGGACGAGCTCGTTGGAAAGACCCATCTGCTGACCCTCGCCGGAAACCTTGGGCGCGTGGTCAATGGCATCCTGCGTGGAGCGTGCAAGCTGAGCCGGGTCGGCACCGATGCGCTCGATGATCACGGAGATATTGCGCTCGCCGGCACCGAGCAGGGCGGACAGCAGGTGAATCGGCTCCACCGCGCCGGCCTGCGCGTCGGCAGCCGTGCTCATGGCGGTCTGCAACGCCTCGCGCGACGTCATTGCTAGCTTATCGATTCTCATGGAATCACCTCTCTTGGGGCGGCCGCCCTACGGGGCGGCTTCACGTTGTTCGAGAAGTATTGTTGCCAGCTTTGCGCGATCTTATACACAAATCTAAGTCTCTATATATAAGATTTTCTGAGTGATTGAGAGATAGGGGCAGGCACGCTCACCCACTGCGGCCTCGTCCCCTTACTATCTCAATCTGTAACATCTAGCGACTGTTTATGGCTCCAGATGTTACAAATCAAGACGAAATGACCAACGGCGCCCGTTTGTCTCAATCTGTAACATCTACTCGGCAAATTAGGGTCTAACTGTTACAGATCGAGACAAACCAAGAACCACCACAAAGATGCCCGTCCCCTTTGTGGTGGTCCAGAGAAGAATCAGCCCCGATTAAAAGAGGCGACATCAAGCCCAGTCTACGTTTGGCGATCCCAAGATCCAACGAGAGCACAGCGACAAAATCGAGAGCCACCGATAGCCCGTTCGCGCAGATATAGATGGCGATTCAAGACAAGGGTGCCGGCTTAAACGGCTTGGTTATCGTACGCCACAATACTCTCGTCATCGTCCCTGTCGTTTTTATAGTGCTTATAGTAAAAATAGCGGGTTTAGTGAGAATAGTATTGCGCAAAACTCGTGAACTCAATTTTGACCCCTCGCCCAGAATGAGGGGAGGCAAATATTCCTATTAGAGGTCAAATCGAAGCCCAATAGGGCCTTTTCGCCCCGTCATTTCGACCGATCGCTTTCTTTTGAATATTGTCGTAAGCTGGTATCACTTATCTTAATGAATGCATACTGTTTGCGAGGTACCCGCCGTGAAACGCTCCACCTATATCGGCCTGCTCGTCTTAGCGTTTGCGATTACCGCAGTCGGCGTAGGAATTATCTATCTCGCATTTCTCCCTGCCTCGGCAACGCAGGCGGCGGTTGAAACCGTAAGCTACCCCATCGAAATCCTCACCGATATCGTCAAACCCGATTCGATCACCGTCGATTTCGACGGTACGCCCGCAGCGCTTGGGGTCAGTAACTATCCCCGAATCGAACTTGGAGCCACGCGCTATACCCAAGATGAGCAGCTTATCGGCAAGGCAACCAGTTTACTCAAAGGCAAGACGTTTAAGCGGTGGTACGGCGCCGCAACATATCGAGCCAAGAACGGCCAAATGGTTGGCGGGTATCATTCGACCCTTGAGCTCGATGCGGCAAACGGGAGCAAATTGTGCAACGTCTCATACGACCCCGGCTGCGTGGACAATGAAGGACCGGGGGTCTATATCTCGGATGGCGACGTAATCTACGTCATGGAGGGCGACCAGACGGCAGTCGTCGATTTTATGGATCGGTGTACCGAGGATGCCTACGAACAAACTTGCGAGCCCGATCCACAGACAGCGCGCGACAGTGGCTCAGCACGCACTTGGCTATTTGACGATGAAATAACCTGGGCCCCATCGAAATAAGGACCCGCCAGGCAGGCACCTTTGTGGTGGTTTCGGTTCCGATGTTCCACTGTCTCGATCTGTAACATCTAGCGGCCCTTTTCGATCCTAGATGTTACAGATTGAGATGAAATGATCGGCGGCGATCGTTTGTCTCAATCTGTAACAGCCGCTCGTCAAATAGGGGCCCAGATGTTACAGGTCGAGACAAACGGAACCACCGCAAAGGCGCCTACCCCTTCGTGGTGGTTTTCGACAAAAAGAAGCCGCCCCAATAAAAGGAGGCGGCATCAAACAAGTCTATTTATCAGCGTCCCTCAAGACCCAACGAGAACGTCGCGGTAGCCCCGGACACACCTTTCCCTCGGGCGACCCTCGCGAAGCGCGTGAGCACGAGGGAAAGGTGTGTCCGGGGCGTACAGCAACGTTACTCGGCAGCGGCCTTGAACTTGTTGTAGTTGATCAGGCAGCCGGCCTTGACGATGGCACGCTCCTCTGCCGTCATATCGGCAATGTAGAGCTCGATCTGCTCGACCGCACTGTCGGCGCGCACCACGTAGGCGGTGATCCCCTTTAGGTCGCCGTCGAGCGCGGCGCGGATACCCGGCACGAAGACGTAGTCGCCCACCTCAAAGTTGGGCTCGGCCTCCATCTGGAAGGGCACCATGCCCCAGTTCATCACGTTGGAGCGATAGCGCTTGGTGGCGTACTCGTGGACGATGTTGGCCAGGCCGCCAATTACGCGCTGGCAGCTCGCAGCCTGCTCGCGGGCAGAACCGTCACCGGGCTTCTTGGCGTAGAGCATGGAGCCGTACTCGGTCGCCTTGGCATCTGCCGCGACACCCGCGCCGGCCAACGCCTCAAACACGCTGGCAAGCTCGGCATCGAGTGCTGCCAGGTCACCCGCGGACTCGCCAGCCACGCGGCGCTTCTCCACGGCGTCGACCTCCTTGGAACGGCCCACGTAGGCCGGGTCGCGGCGGCTCAGCGTAAACTCTGCCAGGCCCAGCGGGTTGGAGCGGAAGGAGCTCGTCTCGCCCGAAGGAATGAGCTCGTCAGTCGTGGTGACCGGGTCCATGATCTTAGAGCACACCTTGAGCAGGATATCGTCGCCGAGGGGCTCCATCGCGGGCCACGGCTTGATGTTGGGACCCTCGACCAGTTCGTCGGCAGGCTCCGCCTTGCCAAAGCCCCAATACACGCGCTTTTTGTACGGCGCGTCGTCAAAGGTGTACTCGCAGGCCTCGTCCCAAGTCTCCTCGGGCAGGTCGGTCGCCGGCATCAGGACGCCGCCGTTGGCAGCCGTCGCCGCAATGGAGCGAGCGTCCATCAGGGCCACGGCGCTCAGCTGGCCATTGCCCGGCTTGGAACCCTCGCGGTTGGGGAAGTTGCGCGTGGTGTGGCGGATGGACAGACCGTTGTTGGCAGGCGTGTCGCCGGCGCCGAAGCACGGGCCGCAGAACGCCGTGCGCACAATCGCGCCGGCCTCCATAAGGTCGTAGATGTAGCCGCGGCGTGTAAGCTCGAGTGCCACGGGCTGGCTCGTGGGATAGACCGACAGCGAGAACTCGCCGCAGCCGGTGTTGGCGCCCTTGAGCACGCGAGCAGCCTGGACCACGGAGTCGTAGTTGCCGCCCGAGCAGCCGGCGATAACGCCCTGCTGCACGTGCAACTTGCCGTCGACGATCTTGTCGAGCAGGCTAAAGTGCGTCTTGCCCTCGCCGATCTTGACGGCCTCGAGCTCCACCTCATGCAGGATGTCCTCGAGGTTCTCGTTGAGCTCGTCGATCTCAAAGCCGTTAGAAGGATGGAACGGCAGCGCGATCATGGGCTTGATACTCGACAGATCGACTTCGACGCAGCCGTCGTAGTAGGCAACATCGGCGGGCTTGAGCTCGCGGTAGTCCTCGCCGCGACCGTGCATGGTCAAAAACGCGTGCGTGTCCTCGTCGGTGGCCCAGATGCTCGACAGGCAGGTGGTCTCGGTGGTCATGACGTCGACGCCGTTGCGGTAGTCGGTCGTCATGCTCGCGATACCGGGGCCCACGAACTCCATAACCTTGTTCTTAACGTAACCCTTGGCAAAGACGGCACGAATGATGGCGAGCGCCACGTCGTGCGGGCCAACGCCGGGGCGCGGGGCGCCCGTGAGGTAGATGGCGACAACGCCGGGATAGGCAACATCGTAGGTGTCGTGTAGCAGCTGCTTTGCCAGCTCGCCGCCGCCCTCGCCCACGGCCATGGTTCCCAGGGCGCCGTAGCGGGTGTGCGAGTCGGAACCCAGGATCATCTTGCCGCAACCAGCGAAGTTCTCACGCATAAAGGAGTGGATGACGGCGATGTGCGGCGGGACGAAGATGCCGCCGTACTTCTTGGCCGCGGAAAGGCCAAAGACGTGGTCGTCCTCGTTGATGGTGCCGCCCACGGCGCACAGCGAGTTATGGCAGTTGGTAAGCACGTAAGGCAGCGGGAACTGCTCCATGCCCGAGGCGCGCGCCGTCTGGATGATGCCGACAAAGGTGATGTCGTGGCTCGCCATGGCGTCGAAGCGAATCTTGAGCGCCTCGGGGTCGCCGGACGTATTGTGTGCTTGAAGGATCGAATACGCGATGGTGCCGCGCTTGGCATCCTCGGGCGTCTGCGTAATACCGCGCTCGGCAGCCTCGGCCACAGGCACAACCTCACTGCCGTTACGCAGGTAGATGCCGTCCTCGTACAGCTTGACCATACTGTCTCCCACTCTGCCCAAAAGATTTGGGCGCATAGCATACATTCGTTCAATATCGTGCCATAGAACGGTTGCGAGTGGGTTACGAATCTACACGTTCACTTTATCTCGGTAAAGCAAAGGACGAGCCCCTTGCATCACTCTCTGGACAAGGAGTGTCCCAAAGTGCCGGCACAAAAGGAACGTCCCCAAGTGCCAAGTGCCGCAAGAATGTCCCCTTTAACTAGTCATTTAAGAACGTCCCCAATGACCACCGCATCCGGAGCAAGGCAACGCCGCAGGTAGAGGACGGACAGCGAGCGGCGTCCAGAGCGAACAAGTTGGCATGAAAAAGGCAAGGCATAGACCTTCTGGTCATGCCTTGCCTTTTGAATGACAAATTGTCGCTCTGGGCGGCGCGCAGCGTCGGCCCGTTACGCGGGTTGGTAAACCCGCGTAACTACAAATCCCCGCCGGCGCCCAGCAGCTTGCGCATGACTTGCTCGGGGTTGACTGAGCCGTCGCGCGGGGCCAGGGCGGTGATCTTCTTCTGCATCTTGTACTCGTGCAGCTCATCTTCGAGCTGGCGTACGCGGGCGCGGAGCTTCTCGTTCTCGTGCTCGCGCTCCTCGGCACGCTCCTTCATATCGAGAATGCGCACCACGCCGGCGAGGTTGATACCCTCGTCGGTCAGCTGGTTGATGAGCTCTAGGCGCTCGATATCGGCACGCGAATACAGGCGCGTGTTGCCGCCCGAGCGCTGGGGGTTCACCAAGCCCTTGGACTCGTAGACGCGCAGAGTCTGCGGATGCATGCCGGTCAACTCGGCCGCCACGCTGATCATGTACAGCGGTTTATTCCTATTGTCCTCGGCCATGCTACCTGACCCCTTTCCGTCTCGTTATCGTCCATCATAAGCCCGCGGGCGCGGGTGTGCGCCACGACCGCCCTAGTACGTCGCCTTGTAACGGTTGACCTTCTCGCGATAATCGCGCGTGTCGGCCTCGCGCAGCTTGGTCATGGCATCGCGCTCGTCATCGGATAGGTTCGTGGGGACCTGCACCTTGATCTCGACGAGCAGCGCGCCCGTGCGGCCACGGTGCTTAACGTCGGGCGCCCCCATTTCCTTAAAGCGGAACTTCTTGCCCGTCTGGGTACCCGCGGGCACCTTCAAACGAACCGTCGCACCGCCGGGCGTCGGCACGTCCACCGTGCAGCCGAGCGCCGCCTCATAGACCGAGACCGGTACCTCCATGGTCACGTCGGCACCTTTACGCTTAAACAGCGGATGCTCCTCCACGTGCGTGGTCACGACCAGGTCGCCGCGCTCGCCGCCGGCAACGCCATACTCGCCGCGACGCTTGTAGCGCAGCTTGCCGCCATCGACCGCGCCCGCAGGGACCGAGACCGTAATGGTCTGCTGCTCGCCCGTCGAGGGAATGCGGTAGGTGACCTTGTGCGTCACGCCGCGAAACGCGTCCTCGGCCGTCACGTCGACAGTCAGCGACAGGTCGCCGCCCTTGCGCGCGCGGTTGCGGCCCGCACCGGCACCGGCAGCGCCCGCGGCCCCGGCAAAGCCCGAGCCCCAATCGCTGCCCCAGGCGCCGTTGCCGCTAAAGATGCTGTCAAAGATATCGCCCCAGCCGCTCGCGCCGGCACTGGCTCCGTAGCCACCGCTATACGCGCCGCCCGCGCCCGGCATGCCGCCAAACATGAGCATCTGGTCGTACTCTTTGCGCTTCTTCTCGTCCGAAAGCGTCTCGTAGGCCTCGCTGATCTCCTTGAACTTGGCCTCATCGCCGCCGGCATCGGGGTGATATTTTTGCGCGAGCTTGCGAAACGCGCTCTTGATCTCTTTGTCGGAGGCGCTCTTGGATACGCCCAGGATGTCATAGAAGGTTTTGCCTGCAGCCATCGTAGCTCCTCTCCTGTTACGTCCGCCGCCCATGCAGACGACGGCCCATGCTTTCATATGGCACTAGGCCAGAAAGGGCCCCGGGTGTTGCCCCGGGGCCCCTCTCAATTACTCCTCGGTGCTCTCGGCCGTATCGGCCGCAGCATCCTCGGGCGCCGCTTCGGGCTCCGGTGCGGGGCGTTTCTCGCCGCCGTAGGTCACCGTCACCATCGCGGAACGCAGGATGCGATCCGCCATGCGGTAGCCCTTCTGGTACACGTCGTTGACGGTCTCATCGTACTGCGACGCGTCCTCGACGCGACCCACAGCCTGGTGCTCGAGCGGATCGAACGCCTCGCCCTTGGGGTCGATGGGCTCAACGCCCTCATGCGCAAACACGTCGAGCAGCTTGGCATGTACCGCGTCGACGCCATCGACGAACTGCTTAAAGTCGTCAGAAAGCTCTTGGCTGCGGGCATGGTCGATCGCGCGCTCGATATCGTCGATCACCGGCAACAGCGCGGTGACAAGCTTCTCGGTCGCGCGCTCGCGCTCGGCGATGCGCTCGTTGGCGGTGCGGCGACGGAAGTTCTCCCAGTCGGCCTGCAGACGGGCGGTGCGCTCGGTGGCGTCCTTTGCCTTGTCCTCGGCGGCCTTCTGAGCCTCTGCCGCAGCATCGAGCTCATTGCGCACGTCGGCAAGCTCTTTCTGAGCCTGCTCGAACTTGAGCTTAAAGTCGTTGTCGGCGGCTTCTTCACCGGCGCGGATAGCGGCTTCCACCATCTCGTCCTCGGTCATCGTCGCCTCCTTGTTGGAATCCTCTACTTGGTTCTCGGCAGCCTCGGCGGCCGAGGCCTCGTTGGCCTCGGTAACGTCTGCGGCCTCTACGGGAATCTTCACGTCCTTCTCCTCAGAGTCAACGGGGGCGGCGCCAGCGGCGGCCGCCTCCGTGCGAGCTTTACGGGCGGACATGATTATTTGTCCTCGTCGTCCACAACCTCGTAGTCGGCGTCGACGACGTCATCGTCGGCAGGCTGGGCGCCGGCGGCACCGTCGGTCTGCTGCTGAGCGTCGGCGTAGACAACCTGGGCCAGCTCGTAGGCCACGGACTGCAGGGACTCGCCGGCGGCCTTGATGGCCTCGACGTCAGAGCCCTCGAGCGCCTTCTTGGCGTCGGCGATAGCGGCCTCGGCCTTGGACTTCACGTCGGCGGAAACCTTGTCGCCCAGCTCGTTGAGGGTCTGCTCGGTGGAGTAGCACAGGCTGTCGGTCTGGTTGCGGACCTCGACCTCTTCCTTCTGCTTCTTGTCCTCCTCGGCATGAGCCTCGGCGTCCTTGACCATACGATCGACTTCGTCGTCGGACAGAGCGGTGGAGCCGGAAATGGTGATCTGCTGCTCCTTGCCGGTGCCCTTGTCCTTAGCGGAGACCTTGACGATGCCGTTGGCGTCGATGTCGAAAGTGACCTCGATCTGCGGCACGCCGCGGCGGGCAGCCGGAATGCCGGTCAGCTGGAACTTACCGAGCGACTTGTTGTCGCGGGCAAGCTCGCGCTCGCCCTGGAGCACGTTGATCTCGACGCTGGTCTGGTTGTCGGCAGCGGTGGAGTAGACCTCGGTCTTGGAGGTCGGGATCGTGGTGTTGCGGTCGATCATCTTGGTCATGATGCCGCCCATGGTCTCGACGCCCAGCGACAGCGGGGTAACGTCGAGCAGCAGGATGCCCTCGACGTCGCCGGTGAGCACGCCGCCCTGGACGGCAGCACCGTCGGCAACGACCTCGTCGGGGTTCACGGACATGTTGGGCTGCTTGCCGGTCATGGTCTTGACGAGCTCCTGGACAGCGGGCATACGGGTGGAGCCGCCGACGAGGATGACCTCGGTCAGATCGGAGAGCTTAAGCTTGGCGTCGCGCAGGGCGTTGGTGACAGGCTGCTTGCAGCGCTCGAGCAGGTCGCGGGTGATCTTCTCGAACTCGGCGCGGGTCAGCGTGTAATTGAGGTGCAGCGGGCCGGACTGGTTCATGGTAATGAACGGCAGGTTGATGGTGGTCTGCTGGGCGGCGGAGAGCTCCTTCTTGGCGTTCTCGGCGGCCTCCTTCAGACGCTGCAGGGCCATGGGATCCTGACGCAGGTCGACACCGTTCTCCTGCTGGAACTTATCGGCCATCCAGTCGATGACGCGCTGATCCCAGTCGTCGCCGCCCAGGTGGTTGTCGCCCGAGGTGGACAGAACCTCAAACACGCCGTCGGCGAGGTCGAGGATGGAGACGTCGAAGGTGCCGCCGCCCAGGTCGAAGACCAGGATGCGCTGGTCGGTGCCCTGCTTGTCCAGGCCATAGGCAAGAGCAGCAGCGGTCGGCTCGTTGACGATACGCTTGACGTTGAGGCCGGCGATCTTACCGGCGTCCTTGGTGGCCTGACGCTGGGCGTCGTTGAAGTAGGCCGGGACGGTGATGACGGCGTCGGTGACGGTCTCGCCCAGATACTTCTCGGCGTCGGCCTTCATCTTGGCGAGCGTCATGGCGCTCACCTGCTCAGCGGTGTAATCCTTGCCCTCGATGTCGACGACGGCACGGCCACCCTGGCCCTCCTTGACCTCATACGGCACGGTCTTGATCTCGGAGGTGCACTCGGAGTACTTGCGGCCCATGAAGCGCTTGATGGAGAACACGGTGTTCTTGGGGTTGGTGACAGCCTGGTTCTTAGCGGCCTTACCAACGACGCGGTCGCCGTCGGCACGGAAGCCCACGACGGACGGGGTGGTGCGGTCGCCCTCGGCGTTCACGATAATGGTCGGCGAACCGCCCTCGAGGACGGCCATAGCGGAGTTAGTAGTACCAAGGTCGATACCAAGAATCTTACTCATTAGAAATTCCCTCTCTCTTTTGCGTTCGCGCCGCCTCGACGATCTGTCGCGCGGCGCTTCGGCTTGTCTTTCAGGATGTAGTGTATCCCCTTATGGGCCGGAATATACAAAATCTAAGTCAATTCATATAAGATTTCTTATTGCTGAGAGTTTAGGTTCTTAAATGCGCAGGTAGACGCACTGTTTGAGTTCTCGGCAAATCTATCGAGATCTATGTAGAGATGGCTGAGGTTTGCGTCCGGGGGTGCCTGGGGGCCGTCTTGCGGAAAGCTCATCCCGGTTTGAGCGTGGATTCCGGGTCGCAGTTTCCGTCTGAAGGCTCAACCGGAAACCGTATCCCGTTTTGAGAGCTGATACCGGGTCGCAGTTTCCGCTAGCGGGCCCAACCGGAAACTACGACCCGTTTTTCGGCCAAATAACGGGATGCCCTTTCCGCAGGCGCGCTCAATAGCTCAATATTTCAAGTCACCTTTAGCTAACATTTGCGCAGCTCAACGGCCCCACCTGCGCGTTTTTTAGTAAACCTTGGCATACTCGGCGAACGGTATGAAGATGCCGGTCAGAGGGTATTGCAAACGGTCGCTCCCGTGGTATGTTTTTGCCCGAATCAAACCGGCGCGCATCGCCTGTAGCGTCGGTCAACAGAGAGGAAACTACCATGGCTCATCCCGTAATTGATGCCGACGAGTGCATCGCTTGTGGCGTTTGCGTCGACTCCTGCCCCGCTGGCGTTCTGGAGCTCCAGGACGTCGCTACCGTCGCTGACGAGGACTCCTGCGTCGCCTGTGGCGCTTGCCAGGACGCTTGCCCCGCTGGCGCGATCACTGAGATCGTCGAGGAGTAACAACTCCCCACTTGCACACTCAAAAGTACACCGTGCACAAAAAAGGAGGCTTCCGCATCGCCGCGGAGGCCTCCTTTTTGTTTGTGCGGATAACTAATTTGGCACCGCTGCAGATTGCCGCTTAGGGGCGTTTGCAGCATCGGCTACGATAGGTCGTCTTCGTAGGGCATGAGGTCAGCCAAGTAGCCTTTCTCCTTGAGCATGGCCTCGATCTCGTCGAGGGTCTGCTCGTCTTCCGCCGCGATGCGATGGAAGTGGTAGCCGCTCGTCACCGTTAGTAGTGGAAAGCTCTTGCCGCTCTCGATATCGTGCAGGTAGCGCTCAACATCGCGACGATTGCGGATGTCCAGGTCGGCCGTGATCTTACCGTACACGCGGTGATTGACGATCACGTTGAGCACGGCACCACCGGCGTCGACGATACTCGTGAGCTCATCGCCTGCCTGCTCCACGCCGTGGCGAACCTTGACCAAGCGCGTGGGAACAGCCGGACTGCTCGCCGCCTCCTGCAGCACGTAGCCGCGATTGGTCGCCACGATATCGTGCCCATCGGCGCGCAGCAGGGCGATGTCTTGCACGACAATCTGGCGGCTCACACCCACCTCACGAGCAAGTGCGCTGCCGGAGACGGGGCCCTTGGCTCGCTCGAGCACGCCCATGATGGCACGGCGACGCTCGCGGGCGTCCATTATTTACCGTCCAGCAGACGCAGGTGCTTAAGCGAGAGGTCGAGAATCGGCGCAGAGTGCGTCAGGGCGCCCGAGCTAATATAGTCGACACCCAGATCGGCCAGGGCGCGAATGTTGTCGGCGTCCACGTTGCCCGAACACTCGGTCTTGGCACGACCGGCGATAAGCTCGATAGCGGCCGCCATGTCGTCATGGGTCATATTGTCGAGCATGATAATGTCGGCACCGGCTTCCACGGCCTCGCGCACCATGTCCAGGTTCTCACACTCGATCTCGACCGTCGCAGTAAACGATGCATGGGCGCGCGCCATCTCGATTGCACGCGTCACGCCGCCGGCGGCATCGATGTGGTTGTCCTTGAGCATGACGGCCGTCGACAGGTTGTAACGGTGGTTGCTGCCGCCGCCAATCTCGACCGCGGCCTTCTCAAAGACGCGCATGCCCGGCGTGGTCTTACGCGTATCGACGAGCACGGTCTTGGTGCCCTCGAGCGCCGCGGCCATCTGGTGCGTATAGGTAGCGATACCGCTCATGCGCTGCAGGTAGTTGAGTGCCACGCGCTCGCCCGAAAGCAGCACGCGCGCGTCGCCGCGCACCTGACCCACATGGTCGCCGGCGTGCACCTCGTCGCCATCGGCAACGTCGAGCAGCACCGAGCTCTGCGAATCCAGCAGTTCAAAGGTGCGGGCAAACACATCCAAGCCGGCGATGATGCCGTCGGCCTTGGCGATAAGCTCCACCGTGGCGGGACGCGCCGTGGGGCACACGCTCACCGTGCTCACGTCCTCAAAGGTAATGTCCTCGCGCAGAGCCTGCAGAATCAGATCATCGACGACGAGCTTCATGGTAATGGGATTCATGGTCTACTCCTCCACGGCCTGCGTGCCGGCGGCACGGGCCAAATCATCGATTGCCAGGGTGTCGGCGCTCAGGGCGCGATGACGGCCATCGAGCGCGGGATCGCCCGCCTGCTCCACGGCCAGCGACTCGCCGGTACGCATGTACCACGCGGCGCGACGACCCCAGACCAGCGCCTCGAGCAGGCTGTTTGATGCAAGGCGGTTTTTGCCGTGAACGCCGTTGCAGGCCGTCTCACCCGCGGCGTAGAGCTCGGGCATCGAGGTGCGGCCGTCCTTGTCGACCCATACGCCGCCCATAAAGTAGTGTTGCGTGGGCGTGACGGGGATGGGCTCGTCCAGGATGTCGCGGCCGTCCTCCAGGCAGCGCGCGCGGATATTGGCAAAGTGCCCGGTCACCACATCGCGCTCGACGGGGGCGAAGCTCAGCCACTCGTGCTCGGTACCGTCCTGCTTCATCTGCTCGCGAATAGCGGCGGCGACAACGTCGCGCGGCTGAAGCTCGTCGGTAAAGCGCTCGCCGGCGGCATTGAGCAGAATCGCGCCCTCGCCGCGGCAGCTCTCGCTGATCAGGAAGGTGCGGCCCGGCTGCGGCGAAAACAGGCCCGTGGGGTGGATCTGCACGTAGTCCAGGTGCTCCATCTTAATGCCATGCCCCTGAGCGATGTAGCAGGCGTCACCGGTGAGCTGCGGGTAGTTGGTGGAGTGATCGTACACGCCGCCGATGCCACCCGTCGCCCACAGCGTATGGCGGGCATGGATCTTAAACGGCTTACCGGCATGCACGCCCTCGGCGGCATTTGCCAGCTCGTCGGCGGGGCGAACCGAGTTGTCCTCGTCCACGGAAACGGCGACGACACCGGCACACACCGTGGCGCCGTCACGCTCGCCCGTCAGGATATCGGTCATGGCTACGTGCTCCAAAATCTGCACGTTATCCAGCTTGCGAACGGCCTGGAGCAGCTTGGTCGTAATCTCCTTGCCGGTGATATCGGCATGGAAGGCAATGCGCGGACGGCTGTGCGCGCCCTCGCGGGTAAAGTCGAGGCTGCCGTCGGCCTTGCGCTCAAAATCCACGCCCATCGCTAGCAAGTCGTTGATGACCGAGCGGCTCGAGCGGATCATGATGTCGACGCTCTCGCGGCGGTTCTCGTAATGGCCGGCGTGCATGGTGTCCTCAAAGAAGGCATCATAGTCCGAGCCCTCGGGCAGCACGCAGATGCCGCCCTGCGCGAGCATCGAATCGCACTCATCGACCGCGCCCTTGGAGAGCATGATCACGCGCGTGCTCGTCGGCAGATTGAGGGCCGCGTACAGACCCGCCACGCCGCAGCCGGCAATGACGACGTCGCGCTCCATATCGGGGTATTGCTTGGTTTCCACAGGAATCCTCTCCCTTGTAATGTGGCATAAGGGACCGTCCCTCATGCAACATTGTTCTAGCGTGCTGCGTACTCGAGCATACGGTCGAGCGTGAGCTTGGCCTGGTCTGCTGCCTCGTCCGAGACGCCGATCTGCACCTCGCCCTCGCCCGTCTCCAGGCAGCGCACGAGCTTTTCGAGCGTGATAAGATCCATGTTGACGCAGGTGGGCTGCACCGCGGGGAAGTAGAACTTCTTGCCGGTGCCCTGGCAGCGGCGCTCGAGCTCGTAGAGCACGCCGCGGACCGTCACGATAATGAACTCGCTCGCGTCGGACTCCTCGGCGTACTTGATAATGCCGGCGGTGGAGCCGATGTAGTCGGCCTCGGCCAGGACGTCGGCCTTGCACTCAGGATGCGCCAGCACGAGCGCGTCGGGGTGGGCCTCCGTCGCGTCGACGATCTGCTCGACGGTGATGATGTGATGGCGCGGGCAGTAGCCGTTGTTGAGAATGACGTGCTTTTGCGGCACCTGCTCGGCTACGAAGCGTCCCAGGTTTTGATCGGGAATGAACAGGACATGCTGCTGCGGCAGCTCGGACACGATCTTAACGGCGTTGGAGCTGGTGACGCACACGTCGCTCCAGCTCTTGATCTCGACCGTGGAGTTGACGTAGCAGACGACAGCCAGGTCGTCGCCGTACTCGGCGCGCGCCGCGTCGACCGTCTCGTGCTTGACCATGTGCGCCATGGGACAGTCCGCGCCCGGCTCGGGCAGCAGCACGGTCTTGGTGGGGTTGAGCAGCTTGGCGCTCTCGCCCATAAACTCCACGCCGCACAACACGATGGTCTGCTGCGGCAGGCTCTTGGCGAGCTTGGCCAGGTAGAAGCTGTCGCCGACGTAATCAGCCACGGCCTGCACCTCGGGCGCCACGTAATAGTGCGCCAGGATCACCGCGTCACGTTGGGTTTTTAGTTGCTGAATGGCCTCGACGAGCTCTGCGGGCACCAGTGCCGCACGCTCCGTTGCCGTCGTTGCCGATGCCAGGCCGGCCGCGATATCGCGTGCAAGCTCCGACGCATCCATGTTCGCGCTCTGTGCCATCAAGGCCCCTCTCTTTTGGCGAATCTTGGGGCTTTAGTATGACACCTAGGTTTACAGCTGACAAGACAGCTGTAAACCTAGGTGTAAAGTTGAAATAAAGATTCAATCATGTGGCAGGTCCATATTCGAACTGGCAAGCTGAGGATAGCTGAGCTCTCGATGGCGCAGGAGGCATCTTTCGCCACCGCAATACCGCTTGGCGCGAGTTGCACGCCGTGGGGCGCAAACGGTCCGCACCCCCACAAGCGGTCCGCACCCAATGTGGCAAAATCGAACTACTAAGGGGGCTTAGAATGCTCAAGATTATTGCCTGCGACGATGATGTCGCTTTTCTAGATAGACTGCACCGGATGATCGACCGTTGGTCGACCGAGACGGGCACGACGGTCGATGTTGCGCTCGTCACGCGCGGCGAGGACCTGCTGGCCCGCCATGCCGCATCGCGCGCCGACATCATTCTGCTCGACATGATCATGCCGCTCGTCAACGGCATGGACACCGCACGCGAACTGCGCCAGGCCGACACCGCCGTGCGCCTGGTGTTCCTCACCTCGTCGCCCGAGTTCGCGCTTGAATCCTACGAGGTCCGCGCCTTCGACTATCTGCTCAAGCCCGTGACTTACGAACGCCTGGCGCAGTTACTCGACGAGCTTTCGAGCATGCGCCCGGCGGCAACCGACGAGCTCGTGATCAAAACTTCCTTTGGCTACCACGCCCTGCGCCTGTCCGACATCGAATATGCCGAGGCGCGCAACAAGCACGTGGTCTTCCACCTGCGCGACGGACGCGATATCGAGGCACTCGAGTCGTTCCGCAGCGTCGAGGACCGCTTGGAGCAAAACGCGGTCTTCTTTAAATGCCACCGCAGCTACCAGGTCAACCTGCGCAATATCGATCACTTTGACCGCACGGACATCGTCATGCGCTCGGGCGCGTGCATCCCGCTTTCGCGCAGCTGCAAGCAGGGATTCCAAGACGCCTACTTTGCGGCGCGCTTTGAGGGTGGGAGACACTGATGGTCTCCTCGGTCGAAATGGTCCTTTGGGCAATCCACCACGCCACGACGCTACTCTTTGGCGTCTTTGCCTCGGCGGCGCTGTGCGGTGTCGAGATCAACCGGCGTCATGCGCTTGAACTGGTGTTGGTCGGTGCCGTAACCGGATGCGCATTTGGCCTCGCCAATGCCGTCGGCGGCGAGCTTTTTGCCCGCCAGGTATATCCGCTCGTCGTGCATCTGCCGCTCGTCATCTATTTGTGCGCGCGCTACCGCCTGAGCCCGCTGCTTGCCGTGCTCGGCATTACGAGTGCCTATCTGAGCTGCCAGTTCAGCAATTGGATGGGCATCGCCGCATTTGCCGCAACCGATTCTCAGATCGCGTACTATCTGGCGCGCATCGCGACCACACTCGCCGTCTTTGCCGTCCTGTTGCATTGGGCCCGTGACATCGGTCCGCGCTTGGCGATTAAAAGTACCACCGAGCTGGGCATCCTTTTAATCCTGCCGCTCGTCTATTACGTCTTTGACTATGCCACCAACGTCTACACCACGCTGTTCCACTCGGGCTCGGTGGTGACGGTTGAGTTTTTGGCATTTGCGCTCTGTGCCTTCTATCTTATGTTTCTTGCCGTTTACCTGCGCGAATACGAAGAAAAGGAAACCGCCGAGCGAGAGCGCTGGATGCTCGAAACCCGCGACAGCGCCGCCATCAAAGAGCTCGAGGCTTGGCGTCAATCTGGGCGCGAGCTGTCGATTCTTCGCCACGATATGCGCCACTTCCTACGCGGCCTGGCCGCTTTAATTGAGGAGGGCCACACCGACGAGGCGCTCAAACGCATCGATGAACTCTGCGAAGTCGGCGATCGCACCGCCGTACGCCGCTTCTGCGCCAACGAGACCGTAAACATCGCGCTTTCGTCATTTAACTCGGATATCAATAGAAACGGCATTACCGCCAACCTGCGCGCCGCCGTACCCGAAACCATCCACGTAGGTGACGCCGACCTGTTTAGCGTGCTCTCAAATGCCTTGGAAAACGCTATCACCGCTGCAAGCGCCGCACCCCAAGGAAAGCGATTCGTCGACTTTGACCTGCGATTAGAGGACGGCCAGCTGCTGTTGTTAGTTTCCAACACGTTTGACCGCACGCCGCGCATGGTCGACGGCATGCCCGTAGCCGGGTACACCGGACACGGCTTTGGAACCAAGAGCATTAAGCTTGCCGTCGAACGCATGAACGGCAACTGCCAGTTCCGCATTAACGGCGATCGGTTTGAGCTGCGCGCTGTGATGTAAGGGCGCGGGCGCGACGGATTTGCGTTCCGCGGGTACGGCTCGCCCGCTCGGGGTCGTTTGTCGACGCGGGCTCGCTACAGCGGGGCGGCCGCCGGAGTCAGCTGCTTGATGTAGGCCCACATGCGCTGCTTAGCGGCCTTGTCAGTGAGCGCCGCCTCAAAACCGTCGAGCGCGAGCACGCGGCGGCCCTGCACATGAGCGACCAGGCCGGGCTTGAGCATGGCGGTGTCGAAGTCATCGATCGCCACAAGCATATCGGCGTAGGTCTCGCGCATGGCGTCAGCCGCGTTGTTGTCGAGCAGTAGCACCGCCTCGGGGTCCAAGGCCTCAAGCGCCTCGCGGAACAGCTCGCACGGCAGAGTCTCGCCCACCGCGACCGCTCCGTCGCCCACGCCGGCGACGCTTGCCAGCACGCAAAAATCCTCGGGCGCGTAGCCGATGGCCCCAAGCGCCTTGCGCAACGCCGCGCCATCCGGGCCGGCGGCAAGCTCGCCACCCGAACGCTCGGCCTCGTCCAAATCGCCTTTGACCAGCACGATCGGCGAGCACGCGTTGCCCGCGATACGCACGCCACGGACCGCAAGCGATGTGAGCTCCTGCTCGGCCGCCTGGGCGATGGCTTCTTTTTTCTGGCTTTGTGACGTGGACATGCGCTCTCCAATCGTTTGCGTGCCCACCATTATATAAAAGAGCTGCCCGCGAGTGGTTGCTTTGCGGGCGGCTGGGTATAAGCACGGTCGTACTGAGTTTTACGCGGCCGAGCCGCGTCGCATTATGGAGGTCACCATGGCTGACATTAATCAGATTACCCCCGAGAACTTCGATTCCATCGTTAACGACAGCCTGCCCGTGCTGGTCGATTTTTGGGCACCGTGGTGCGGGCCCTGTCGATCCCTCTCGCCCATCGTTGACGAGGTTGCCGATGAGCTGGCGGGCAAGCTTGCCGTTGCCAAATGCAACGTCGACGACAACCAGGACCTGGCCATGAAGTATGGCGTCATGAGCATCCCCACGCTGATTGTGTTTAAGAACGGCGAGGAGATTGACCGCTCAGTTGGCGCTCTACCCAAGGCGAGGCTGCAGGCGCTGCTGGAGAAGCATCTGTAATACGCTTGTTACTTACTCGCCGTCTATGAGCGGTTTTGCACCGCTCGCCGGACTTCTGGATGCACCGAGTGCAACCACGGATAGTATGGTAGTCACAAACAGCCCCCAGTGAACGGGTGCGGGTCGCACAGACTCGTACCCGTTTTCTTATGCAGCTGCGCGCAGAGCGGGCGTAGTAAAATCTGAACCACTGAACTGCCCCATACAAAAGGAGATTTTCCATGCATGATGTTGGAATGAACATGAGCCAGCTTGCCATGAGCGTCAAGCAGGTCGACGACACCATCGAGCTCGCTCACGAATGGAGCCATCAGTTGCTGCATGCGACCGAGATTTTTGACATGGAGCGCATCGGCGCCAAGCTCGAGGCAGCCATGGCCGCGCTGCACGAGGCGCATGACGCGCTCGAGGGCTACGAAGAGGCCATCGAGGCCGACCACAACTCCGTCGGATCCGTGAAGCTGGTGTAGGGTGTCCGAACACGAACACGAGCACGGCTGCGGGCACGAGCACGAGCATCCGCACGGGGCGGACGGTGACGCGGGCTGCCACTGTAGTGGCTCCGGCTCCGAGCTGGTCCGTTTTTCGGTTACCGCACCCGACGACCTGCTGCGCCGTTTTGACGAACAGATCGCGCGCCGCGGCGACGTGGCCAACCGCTCCGAGGCCGTGCGCGACCTGATTCGCGCCTCGATCGCCAAGGAGCAGATGCGCACGCCCGATGAGCATGTTATCGGGTCGCTCACCATGATCTACGACCATCACACCGGCGATCTGACACGCCGCCTGGACGAGGTGCAGCACGACTACACCAACGAGATCGTATCGACCATGCACGTGCATCTGGATCACCACAACTGCTTGGAGATTCTGGCGCTCAAGGGTCGCGGCGAGCGCGTCTACGAACTAGCCGACCGCCTGCTGGGCCTGCGCGGCGTTAAGCACGGCGAGCTCACGTGCGCCGCCACTAAGCAGAGCCTGGGGCTGTAGCGGAATTTCCCGCAGCGCACCTGCCAAAAAGGGACAGGTTTGTTTTGGCAGGTTTAGCGTTTTACCTACCAAAATAAACCTGTCCCTTTTTGGTCGGTTTTGATGAGGGGTGTCGCATGCGGCATGTGCATATTCATGTGACGGGCATTGTGCAGGGCGTTGGCATGCGACCGTTTGTGTATCGCGAGGCCATGGCGCATGGCATTTGCGGATGGGTGCTCAATGCGGGCGACGGCGTGCATATCGAGGCGCACGCTTGTGCCGAGGCGGTTGACGGATTTGTCGCTGCGCTTTCTGAGCATGCGCCCGCGGCGGCTCGCGTTGAGCGAGTCGATATTGCGGATTTGGAGCCTGGCGGTTGGAGCACTGCCGATGAGCAGGGCTTTCACATTGTGGCGTCGCAGGACCAGACCGCGCACACCACACTTGTCTCGCCCGATATCGCCACCTGTGACGATTGCCTGCGCGAGTTGTTCGATCCCGCCGACCGACGCTATCACTGCCCCTTTATCAACTGCACTAACTGCGGACCGCGCTTTACCATCATCCGCTCGCTGCCTTACGATCGAGCGGCTACCTCGATGGACCGTTTTCCCATGTGCCCCGAGTGTGCCGCGGAGTATGCCAATCCGCTCGACCGGCGTTTTCACGCGCAGCCCGATGCCTGCTTTGATTGCGGGCCGCATATTACGTGGCGTGAGGCTGTGAACGGCGATGCGTGCGGGAATTCGTCCGCGACACCGGCCGTCGGCACCACACGCGAGGCCAGCGACGCTATCATCGAGCGCTGCGTTGAGCTGCTGGCCAGCGGTGGCATCGTCGCCATCAAGGGCCTGGGCGGATTCCATCTATCCTGTGACGCTGCCAACGAGCAGGCGGTGGCCGAGCTGCGCCGTCGCAAGCGTCGCAGCAATAAGCCGCTTGCCGTCATGGTGCGCAGTCTTGCCGATGCCGGGCGCCTGTGCCATATCGACGACGCTGAGCGCGAGCTTCTCGCCGGCAGTATCCGCCCCATTGTGCTGCTGCGCCGGCGCACTGTTGGCGAGGGCAACGGCGGTTCCCCCGACATCCTCGCCCTCGCGCCATCTGTCGCGCACGACTTGCCCGAGCTCGGCGTCATGCTCCCCTATACGCCGCTTCAACATCTGTTGCTTGCAGCTGCCGCGTCGCATGACATGCATGCGCTGGTCATGACCAGCGGAAACCTGAGCGAAGAGCCCATCGAGACCGACGACGCCCTTGCATGGGAGCATCTCGTTGCCGCCGGCATCGCCGACGCGCTGCTCGGCAACGACCGCGCGATCCTGTCGCGCTACGACGACTCCGTGGTACGCGTGGTCGACGGCGACGTCATGCCCGTACGTCGTGCACGCGGATATGCGCCGCAACCGCTGTCGTTGCCGGCGCTCGACGGCACCACGCCCTGCGTACTCGCCTGCGGGCCGCAGCAAAAAGCCACGATTGCACTCACTCGCACGGACTCGGACGGTCATACGACCTGTTTTGTGTCGCAGCATATCGGCGATGTCGAAAACGGCGCGACTTTCGATGCTTGGAGCGCCGCGCGCTCGCGTCTGGAAAACCTCTTTGACCTGGCGCCTGCCGCCTTGGCATGCGACATGCATCCCAGCTATCTGTCGAGCCAATGGGCGCGCGAGCAGGCGCGCGAGCACGATCTGCCGCTTATCGAAGTCCAGCACCACCATGCGCACATCGCGAGCGTAATGGCAGAGGCGATTGTCGCAGGCCGGCTTGCGCCCGATGCACGCGTCCTCGGCATCGCCTTCGACGGCACGGGCGCCGGCACCGATGGCACCATATGGGGCGGTGAGTTTCTTGTCGCCCGTCTCACCGATTTTGAGCGCGTCGCGCATCTGCGCGCCTGGGCGCTTCCCGGTGGCGCGGCCTCCGTGCGCGACGCCCGCCGCAACGCCTTTGCCCTGCTCAGCGAGCTCGACCTGCTCGAGCACCCGGGAGCCGCGGGGCTCTTGAACAGCCTTGACGAGCAAACGCGCAGCATAACGGCAACGATGATCGAGCGCGGCATCAACAGTCCGCGCACTAGCAGCATGGGTCGCCTGTTTGATGCCGCAACCGCGATTTTGGGCATTTGCGGCCAGGCAACCTACGAGGGCGAACCCGCCATCGAGCTCGAAGCCGCCGCCTGGCGCGCGCTCGACAGCGAAATCGCCCATTTTCCCGACGACAACGCCGGCTACTCCGCATCTAACCCATCGTGGCTGGACGGCCCCTATGTTCTGGACCAGAAAGCACTCTTTGAGGCACTTTTGGGAGGAATTGAAGCCGGAGCGCCCGCCAACAGGCTCGCACTCGACTTCCATGTCGGCATCGCGCGCTCCTCGGCGCGCATCGCCAGCGATATCTGCGTGCACGAGGGCATCGACACCGTCGCGCTCTCGGGCGGCGTGTTCATGAACCGACTTCTGCTTCAGCTCCTCGCCCGCGAGCTCAAAAGCGCGGGCCTTACTGTCCTTGTCCCCCACACCGTACCCGTCAATGACGGCTGCATCGCCTACGGTCAGGCGGCGGTCGCAAGCGCTCGTCTTGCGCAGATTGCATCACAGTAGCTCGCCCTCGCACGCCGCCGTCTCACAGGCGTAACGCGTTTGCCCGCGAACCCCGCGAGCGCTACCATCAACTGATGGATTATTGAGCGCCCGTCCAGCGCAAAGCGTATAAAAGGGGAACAATATGTGCCTTGCCGTTCCCGGTAAAGTAGTCAAACGCGACGACGACCTCAAGGCCACCGTCGACATGATGGGCATCGAGCGCCCTGTTTCGCTAAGACTCGTGCCGACGGCGCAGGTTGGCGACTATATTCTCGTACACGCCGGCTTTGGCATCCAGATCGTCGACGAGCAGGAAGCGCAAGAAACGCTCGAGCTCGTTAATGCCATGACCGAACTGGTCGAAGAAGACCAACTGGCCAGCAACCCGGCCGAGGCATACTAGTGGCGGCCGGACAGCCGGCTCGCTCCGGTATCGACTTTTCGGCATTTCGCGATTCCAAGCTGGCCCGCGAGCTCATCGAACGCATCCATGAACTCGTCGGCGACCACACCATCAACCTTATGGAAGTCTGCGGCACGCACACCGTGAGCATCGGCCGCTATGGCTTTCGCTCCATTATGCCGGCCGGGCTCAAGCTGCTGAGCGGACCGGGCTGCCCCGTCTGCGTTACCGCCAACCGCAACATCGACCACGCAATCGCGCTCGCCAACATCGACGGCGCCATCATCACCACCTTTGGCGACATGATGCGCGTGCCCGGATCGTCCACCTCGCTCGCTGCGCAAAAGGCGGCAGGGCGCGACATCCGCATCGTCTACTCCCCACTCGACGCGCTCGACATTGCCGAGCAAAACCCCGATCGCCCGGTCATTTTTATGGGCGTGGGCTTTGAGACTACGACGCCCACCATCGCCGCCGCCATCTTGGAGGCCGAGGCGCGTGGGCTTTTGAACTTTTCGGTCTATTGCGCCCACAAGACCACGCCGCCGGCGTTGCGTGCCATCGCCAACGATCCCGAGACCACCATCGACGGCTTTATCCTGCCGGGCCACGTCGCCACCATCACGGGCTTGACGCCCTTTAGCTTTTTGGTCGATGAGTTCGATACCCCGGGCGTGGTCACAGGATTTGAACCGGTCGATATCCTGCAGGGTATCTGCATGCTGGTCCAGATGGTTGTCGAGGGCAAGCCCGCGATTGGCAACGCCTACCGCCGTGGCGTCAACACAGACGGCAACCCCGTGGCGCGCCAGCTGGTCGAGCAGGTGTTTGAGCCATGCGACACCACGTGGCGCGGGCTGGGGCCGATTGCCAACTCGGGCCTTTCCATCCGCCCCGAGTTCTCGCGCTTTGATGCCCGCGCTCGCTTTGACGTGCCCGTTGAGGCGACGGTCGAGCCGCGTGGGTGCCGCTGCGGCGACGTGCTGCGCGGGGCCATTACGCCGAGCGACTGCCCTCTGTTCGGCCACGCTTGTACACCCGAGCACCCCGTCGGCCCGTGCATGGTGAGCTCCGAGGGCAGCTGCGCAGCATATTTCCGCTACCGAGGCTAATTGGTTCCGCCGTTCTAACGGACGGCGGACCGGTCGACGCTGAGCCTCACCCATATAATTCCACCCACGATTGG
Organism: Collinsella aerofaciens; assembly: GCF_040920445.1. Lineage (GTDB taxonomy): Bacteria > Actinomycetota > Coriobacteriia > Coriobacteriales > Coriobacteriaceae > Collinsella > Collinsella aerofaciens_BH. The sequence continues at coordinate 62,681 of NZ_JBCOTQ010000007.1, forward strand.
AGTTTTCGATATGTCCCATAGCGTTACCGATAGCACCGTCCTGCTGGGTCACGGCTCCGGCGGCCAGATGATGAAACGCATCATCGACGAGGTCTTTTTGGATGCCTTTGGGTCGCCCGAGCTGCTCGAGGGCAACGATGCCGGCGTCGCCGCGCTGCCCGCGAGCGGGCGCATCGCCATGTCGACCGACAGCTTTGTGGTCTCGCCGCAGTTCTTCCCCGGTGGCAACATCGGCCGCCTTGCCGTGTGCGGAACCGTCAACGACGTCGCGACCTCAGGCGCCAACGTGCGCTACCTGTCGTGCGGATTTATCCTCGAAGAGGGCTATCCCATGGATAAGCTCCGCCAGATTGTGCAGACGATGGCCGAGACGGCGCATGAGGCGGGCGTGTCCATAATCACGGGCGACACCAAGGTGGTCGAGCGCGGCGGGGCCGACGGCGTCTACATCAATACCGCCGGCGTGGGCGAGGTTCCCACGGGCGTGGCGCTCAGCGGCGCCAACTGCCGCCCCGGCGATGTCATCCTGGTCTCGGGTACGCTGGGCGACCACGGCATCGCCATCATGAGCCAACGCGAGGGCCTGGCGTTTTCGAGCACGATCGAAAGCGATGCCGCGCCGCTCAACCACCTGATTGCCGACGTTCTGGCCGCAGCGCCCGGCACGCGTTGCTTTCGCGACCCCACGCGCGGTGGCCTAGCGTCCACACTCAACGAGTTTGCCCAGGCCAGCAATGTCGCCATGGAGGTCGACGAGGATGCCGTGCCCGTGCGTCCCGACGTGCAGGCCGCCTGCGAGATGCTCGGCTACGATGTGTTGCAGGTGGCAAACGAGGGCAAGATGGTCGCCGTCGTACCGGCCGAGCAAGCCGATGCCGCACTGAGCGCCATGCGCGCCGCCCACTACGGCGAGAACGCCGCCATCATCGGTCGAGTGCTGCCACTTGCCGAGGGCGCCCGCCCCGCCGTGCGCGTGCGCACCGGCTGGGGCTCGACCCGCATCCTCGACATGCTCGTGGGAGAACAGCTGCCGAGGATTTGCTAGGGCGAAACCACACGGTCGGCGCGATGCGGCCTGATACCCCTGGAGATGTTCAGATTCCAAGCACGCCCAACGCGGAAGCCCAGTATTATGGGGTGCGTTTTAAACCCAATGACGGGAGTTTTTATGGCAGCAGCTTTTTCCCATGTGATCTTTGACCTGGACGGCACCATCCTCAACACACTCGAGGACCTGGCGGCCGCCGGCAACCATACCTGCGAGATGCACGGCTGGCCCACGTTTGCCGTAGACGAGTACCGCTACAAGGTGGGAAACGGCATGCTCAAGCTGGTTGAGCGCTTTATGCCCGCCGAGTATGCGGGCGACGGCCGCATGTTTGAGCAGGCGCTTGCCGAGTTTAGGGCTTACTACGGCGAGCACAAGGAGGACCACACCGCCCCCTATGCCGGCACGATCGAGACGCTCGACCGCCTACGCGCCGCGGGCGTTCAGCTTGCCGTGCTCACCAACAAGGACCACGTCTCGGCGGCTCCGCTTATCGAGAAGTATTTTGGTTCCGAGCGCTTTGCGCTGGTGCAGGGCCGCGTCGATGCGTTTCCGCCCAAGCCCGAGGCGCCTGTTACGCTGCATGTGATGGAAGAGCTAGGCGCCGATCCGTCGACCACGCTCTACGTGGGCGATTCCAATGTCGATATCCTGACCGGCCACAACGCCGGCCTTAAGAGTGCAGGCGTCAGCTGGGGCTTCCGCGGCCGCGCAGAGCTGGAAGCCGCCGGCGCCGACTACGTGGTGGACACCCAGGACGAGCTCGCAGCGCTGATCCTGGACGAGTAACGAGCGACACTGTTTAACGCAGCTGCGACAATTCTTCCGCGCAGAAAGCGCATCCCGTTTTGGAGCTCCGGAATGGGATGCGCTTTCCGTTTGAGGCGCATCAGGGAAAACGCATCCCGTTTCAGAGTAATATTCCGGGTCGCACTTTCCGCAACCCACCCCATCCGGAAAATGCGACCCACTATTCGGCCAAAAACCGGGTCACGGTTTCCCAAGCAATCGATGCAACGCTGGCACAAGGAGTGTCCCCAACTGCCGGCAGAAAAGGAACGTCCCCAGCTGCCGCCTTCGGCAGCGATGGCAACGCCACAGGTACAAGCGCCACTTTAAGCCAGCCAAGGGAACGACGTTGTTTTGGCAACGACAGACACTATGACCCAATCCGAGGGCACTAAAAAGATAGGAGCCCCCGCTCGTGACCGCGGGTCGGGGCTGCGACAATGATGTTGAAGTGCCATAGGCGCAGCCGCGCCGCAACGAGGTTGGGAGGCTCCCATGCCAAAGTATTCTACCGCGTTCGGGATGGACGTCCACCTGAGGTCGACCACCGTCTGCGCCCTCGACGCGGACACCGGCGAGGCCGTGACGAGGAGGTTCCCCGGCAACCCCTGGGGCGAGATCGCCGGGTGGATGGATGGGTTCCCCGGGCCGTCGCTCGCGGCCTACGAGAGCGGCTACCTCGGCTTCGCCCCGCAGAGGGAGCTCGCCGGGCTCGGCGTCGAGTGCGTCGTCGCCGCGGTCTCGAAGATCCCCAGGTCGGCCGCCGACTCGGCCTCCAAGAACGACAGGAACGACGCCGCCAGGATGGCCAAGGCGATACTCGCCCACGACATCTCCCCCGCATGGGTCCCCTCCCCCGAGGTCGAGGGCATCAGGGACCTCGCCGGCGCCTACGACGGGGCGACCGCGCGCCTGGCGACCGCCAAGCAGCGGCTGCTCGCCTTCCTCGCAAGGCGGGGGTTCGTCTACGGCGGCACCACGCCCGCCGGCAACCCGAGGAAGTACTGGACCTACGACTTCCTGAGGTGGCTCGACAAGGTCAGGCCTGAGGACGATGGCGGGGTTCGGGCGCTCGCCGCCCTGAGGAACGAGGTCGAGGCCGCGGCGGAGGCCCGGGCGGACCTGCTCTCCGAGTACAGGGC
>NZ_JBCOTQ010000008.1:0-51889 GCF_040920445.1 Collinsella aerofaciens
GTGTTGGCTAAAATGGGTCGGCCGGGATTGGTCAATCTCGGCCGACTATATTTGGCTAAAATAATCCGACGCTAACATCGTTTCTCCATGCCAGAAAAACGTTTTTCCCGATGCGTTTATTTCATCCGCGAGTTGCTCCATTCTTTTGCCTTCGAATGTTTCATCCACAAAAGAGAAAACTCTCGTGCCGTATTTTTCATTTAACCGACACATTATTTCAAATACTCTCGATATAGGCATCTTTCGGTAACAACCACCGGTAGCACCGGGAATGGTGCAGAAGGCGCAATGATTAAAACACTGCCTAGAGGAATAAACCGGCAATATTAACTCAGGCATGAAGTATTTAGAAAGGGCGAAGCCATCGAAATCGGGAACTGTATCGTTGATAAATGTTTGCTCAATCCGATGGTTTTTATATATCTTTCCACCTTTAGCATGGCAAAGGTTTGGAACACAGTCGAGATTGTCATCACCAGAGTCAAGAGCCTCAAGAAGACGTGCAAGCGGCTCTTCGCCGTCATACATCATTATCGAATCAATGTATTCAAAAAAGGGATGCCATTCTTTCATGCAGTCATCTGCTAAACGAGTAATGTAATTGCCGCCCAATGAGACGTGTTTAACAGATGGACATTCTTCTTTAATCAGTTTCGCTAACGTAACTGCAGAAATCAATTGGAAACAGCCGCTCACCGAAATCCCAATAAACTCGATTTTTTCCCTCTGAATACGCTTAAGAAAGGCAGTTTCATAGAAGGAAATAAACGGATTATGCAGGGTATCCGCAAGCGATTTCATTATTTCTGGTGTCGAATAATAATCATAGGGCAGATCTATGGAGTTGAACGTGTATTTAACTCCATATGAGACGTGATTTATGATATAGAGTGCATTTCTAAAAATGTTTTCAGCATATTGTCTTTCTTACAGATCGAAGTATCTCTTCGATCTGAAAATATCTTTTGCCTCGTCAACATTAAGTGCTGACTTTTGTATCAACTCGATTGTTAATTGAACATTCGAACTAAACGAATCCTTTGATTCCCGATACCTTTTACAGCACTCTTCGACATGTCTAAAAGATAGGAGGTCATCGTAAAATTCCACGTTTAAGTCAACAATGTCAACTTTGTATTGTTCAACCTCTTGAAGATATGACTTCAAAACAGGCAAGGCAAGATACGGCCCCACTGGACTCCATCCTGGGGGAAATACTAAAAGCGTTTTAGGCATATCAACGTCACATCTTTCGCAAATAATTCAATTGAAACACAACTACCATCATAATTGAAAATACACCAAGTCCTGTAACGAGAATTGAGAACATCGCGATGCTCGTGAACAGCGAAACAAGGAGTGTTGAAATAACAACAGCAACCGATTGCAAAGACTCCCTAATTGAAAACAGGCCTATCGATTCAGATCCGTCTCTCGCCAAATCCTGCAGCGATGTTATGAGAAGCACATCTTGAATGGCGTTTCCGGCACCGACGATAAAAAGGAAAATAAACGATATCCCAGACGCATAGCGATAGCCAAACGCCAGATACGCACCGAGCGCAAGATACGTCACAAAACAATATGATTTAACGCAATCGGAACCACTGATTAAACGACCATATATTGTATTTCCGAACAACAGTCCGATTGTAAGACTGCTCTGAAGGAATCCGTATTGTATCGATGACGAGTCAAATTGCAATTGCGCTATAGCTGGCAAAAGAGAATTCAGAGAGCCGAATGCCACGCCACTAGAAATATCGATTAATAGGAAACCAATTGCCAAGTGCTTCGCGCTAAGATCACTAAATGCAGTCCTGTATTTTTCATTTTTGCTTATCCCCTCTTTATCATTAACCTCGATAACCGACGGAACATCTCGCAGCAACCAGAACGACGCGGCAAAAGATAGCGCGTCTAATGCAAGAACAGCCTCCGCCCCAAATTGAGCGACAACAAAACCGCCGGCAACTGGCCCCAGAACCATCATCAAATTCTGCAGAAACCCAAACGAATTATTAATTACGTCGCGATTGATACTATTCGTATTGGCTCTTAACAACGAGTAAAAGCAGGGCATTTCAACCGTTCGGCAAAGCGATACCGCGCACGTAATAGCAAACATACTCCATTTACTATCAACAAAAATATAGCAAACGAATAATCCCGCGCGAATTAAGTCTGCCAATCTCATGGCCTGCAGTGTCCCGATACCCATCTTCTGAGGCAGCTGCGCGAGCGCAACTGAAAACAGAGAGGGGGCAAATCTGCAGCAGACCATCAAAGCAGTTGCAGAAACATCGTGAGTTACCTCGTAAATCAGCATTGGCAAAGCAATATTCGCACACCAATTGCCTATTTCGCTTATCCCTCTAGCAATATATAGGACCCGAACCGGACGGCTAGCTCTCAATACCGTGAACATCACGATTAACCTCGTATTTCAGGCCTCGTTCATCCCTTAATAGGAATCCATAATCAACCAAATACCGCCTCAACACGGCATAATCAGGATAGAGCTGTGAAAGCACACGATTAACCTGAAGCTCCGTATAACTTGTATTTAATTCAAAGAAAGAGACGGCCCATAGCAGCATGATTCTTTTATAGCTTTCCTTTTTTGGAATTGAAACCAGCTCGCCATTCTTGAGAAATCGTTTTTTAAAGTCTATTAGCTCATCCATTCACATCCTCCATTTCATACGCATCTAATACTAAAAATGCATACGCTTTAGGTCATCGCATTCAGCTTCTTTATTAGAACTAATCTAAATAATTTGCTCAAACACTCTTCGAAAGCTCGTTTTTCACTCTGAGTAAAATGCCCTTCCCAGTCAGTCCACGAACAGGAAGGCAACTCACAACGAGCGGAGTCGAAGCCCTCTGCCGTCGGTCGTTCAAAATGCACGATAACCTTTTCGACATCGACATCTGTAATCAGGTCAGAATGAATGACCTCGGTACCGTCTTCGAATGTCATATACGGGTACATCACGTAAACCACCTCGCAATCGTAAGTCCAGTTTAGCATCAAGCTATTTCGCCAAAGACAGCAAGCCCCCCTTGATGAGTTGATGGTATCTGTTAAATGTCACGTACGATTCACATCTGGTGGGTACCCTGATGGCTACACGAAACGAAGCAGATTTACACCGGGAGGACCCCGTATGACAACCAAGTACACCGACGCGCCGCGTACACGCGTCATGACTCCGGCATCGCTCAACAACGGCGTGCACGAGAACCATTCCATCGGACAGACCATGGCCATCGCGCCCAAAAAGGGCCTGTTCGACGACATTTCCATTCCCCAGATCATCGCCGGCGCCGCAGCTGCCGCCACGAGCGTCGCGCTTGCCTCCAAGATTGGTATCGCTGGCTCAGTAATTGGTGCCGCCGTGAGCTCGGTCATCACCGTTGTGTCCTCGCAGGTCTACCGCCACTTTATCTCTGCCAGCGCCGAAGCCCTCAAAGGTACGCACGCCGACGTCGACTACCCCGCCGGCGCCTATGAGCCCGTTGAATTTAATGCCGAGGAGCACCTGGGCGGCGCCGCGACTACGCAAGAGATGCGCCAGATTGCGGGGCGCGCGACCACGGCGCGCGTTGCCCCCAACAGTCTGCGCGCCAAGGCGGCGGCCGAGCGTAGCCAGACGCAAAAGAAGGTCATCGTCTTCTCGATCGCTATCGCCATCGTCGCGGTCATCGCCTGCGCCGGCGCCATCCTTATCACCACTGCCGGTGAGGGTCTGGGCGAGCGTCCCGAGCCAATCCTGTCGTCGCGCACGACCGAGAGCGATGCAAATGGCAACACCCAGTCGCAGGATCAGCAGGCACAGACGGACGATACGCAAGACGGTTCTACCTCTGCCAATTCGTCCTCGAACACCCAAAACCAACCGCAGGGCACCGATTCCTCTACGGCCAACAGCAGCACGCCGTCCGGCACGACCGACTCAAGCCAAACAACTGACGGTTCACAGCCGAACACGGGAGGCCAGACGAGCGACACCACGTCGGGAACGGGTGCAGCAGACAGTAGCAACACCAACAGCTCGAGCGGAACCGCGTCCGGCACGGCATCTGACAACTCGAGCCAAGGCACGGCATCGGGCAACTAAGCACATTTGCCTCTCATAGATAACCGACCTATACAACGGGCGCGAATCGAAAGCGGTTCGCGCCCGTTTGCCTTGGGCGCCGCCATGGCGAACGCTATGCGATGGTAAGATGCTTTACATGTGTAAAGAGGAGATTTGCCATGAGCAAGACAATAGTTAGGCCCACGCTATCGCTGGGCAACCACATCTATCTGTATCGCCTGCTACGCGATGCAATCGGATGCGGCAAGCAAACGTTTATGACACAGGTCGAGGAGGCGCTCGCCGCCGGCGACATGACCGCTTATGACCTGGGCTTCGAGTCCACGCGCGAGCTGCTCGAGGAGCTCAACGACTGCATTAAGCTGACCGTCTTTAAGGGCGGCCGCCTGTATGCCACCGTCATCGCCAACGAGGCCTGGGATGCCGCCCTTGCCAAGGGCGAGGACAAGCCCAAGGCCACCAAGGGCGCCAAGCAGTCCTACAAAAAGAAGAAGCGCGGCGAGAAGGACCTGAAGGCCGTGCGCCCCAAGCACGTTAAGCGTCCCGAGCCCGTAGTTGAAGCTGTGCCCGAGCCCGAGCCCGAGATCGAAGTCGCTATTGAGGTAACGGCACAAGCCGAAACCGAAATCGCCACCACGGCCGATCCCAAAGTCATATCCGAGCAGGAAGCCACTGCGGAGCTCAACGAAGCTCCCAAGTCGACAACCGAAGAAGCCGCCGACCAGCCCGAGACGTCTGCGTTCCAAAACAGCGATGTCTTTGGCGACGAGGCCGAGGACGATCAGCCTTGCGAGCCCGCAGAACAGGACGCTACCGAGGTGGCATCGGAGCCCGAGGCACCGCAGCCTGCCATCTCGCTTACGGTCGTCTATGACCCCGAGAACGCCAACGCCGGCATCACCACCATGGCCTCCACGCCCATCGAGGCAAAGTCGAGCGTCGAGAATCAGAGCGCTCCGCAAGTCGAGTTCGACACCGCGACCGCAGACGCACCCGCCATCGTCGAGCCCGCAGATTCCGCGGCGATGCCGAAAGCGGACACCGAATCAGTACTCGGCGCCGAACCCGCGCCCGTCATCGAGGTGACGCCCGTCAATGAGCAGGCCTTCGCACCGACGATGGTACCGGCCCCCGCACCCGTAGCGCCCGCCATCCCCGAGGACTTCCCCGTCGATTTCGCAACCGAGGTCTTCTGCCCCGGCCCGCTTCTGCACCAGTTGTCGACCTATCTCCCCTACGGCGCCGACACGCTCGGCATCGTCGGCGAGTACTACTGGATCGCCCGCGAGCGCGGAACCATCGAGGCCGCGCGAAACCGCGCAAGCTTCCCCCTGCGTTACACGCAGGCAGGCGAGCGCCACGAAGTCACCGTGCGCATCCGCCGCAACACCACCGGCGGCCTCGGAGCCGCCTGGACCATCGACAAGGTCAACGCCCCGGTCGAGTAAAAAACGGCCTCGGATAGCCAATTGACCATCCGAGGCCGTTTGAATTCAGGCCTTTTAGTTGCCATCGGCGCATATAGACACCAGAGAAGCAAGCTCCTCCTCAAGTTGCGGAGCAAAATACCTAAAAGAAACTTGTGCTCCAATCGGTATCGACTCAATCATATTCGCAGCATTATCTGAAACACGGTACGATGCAGTTTCACCTGTCTTTAATTCCTCTATTGAGCAGACAGCGTCTTCAGCATCAATCGACCTAAGCATGCCTTTACCTTGCAACATCACATCGGCATGCCCACCAGCTATTTCCAATGAATCTGAGTTTGTCACAGACATTTCTCCGGAATCTCCGCGCGGCATCTCTTCTTTTGTTGAACAGCTCACCAATAAAGCCATCAACACCAAAGACAGGACTAAACGAATCGTCCTACTTCGAAAAAGTCGTTCCATAAGTCCACGCATAATAACTCTGATCATACTTCAGGAAGGATAAGGATGAATTCCAGCCGTCCGCTATGCCAATCATCTGCCTTGTCTCTCCAGTTTTCTTACCAGTAAGTGTGGCGTAAGCCTCCGCTGTTACAGAATGGGCTGATCCGTTGTACAAACTCGCATGTAAAACATTCGGTCTATTAGAGTTAATCTCATTTTGAATGTTCACGATAGCCGGGGAGGAGACAGTGCGAGCGATAAGATTACTCCCTCTGCTTGCGCAGTAATTTGTAAACCCCGTTGCACAGGTTGAAATCGGCGTTCCGCCCAAAACAACACCGGGAACAGTCTGTTCTTCATCGGAAAGAGCATGGGTATTGGTGTAATTCCATATCTGCATATATTGCGAAGGGTCGCTATATAAATTGGCAATGCCATACAGTTCCGCAACGTTCGAAAAAGCCGTCACCATACAAGCATAGTGGGCGGTAAGCCTCTTAATCTCGCTTTCATCATATGACATAAACTGAGAAATGGAACGAAATCCAGATACTGTGTAATCCTGCATTTGAGTTGCGTAAATTACAACATCGTTCCAGCTTGAAGGTTTATTCGATAAAACGACAGGCCGTCCTTCTATGGAAACAGCCGGGATTGTTCTTCCGCAATTTGTTGTTATTGAACCGTCCAAAGATTGCACGCCGAATTCGAATGGATTGATCATTACGACTGGGTTATTGAAAGAATAAGGCTCGACACCAAGATCTCCTCCCCGATCCATAGGGCTGACTAAGCCGTCTCCAAAACGATATCCCGTAAGTATTTCATCATCTGAAGCATCTAAAACCAAATAGCCCGCGGCTCTATTGGATGTCACAACCGGAACAATGTAACCAAGCGGGGACCCATCAACGTCTACAAAAGGAATAGGGTCAGAAGGCGTATACGAAGAGCCGAGGAGTCCCTTTATATATTTATCGGCAAGCTCTTGCGCAATTTCAGAAGTAAATTGTATCTGCTCACCATCAATATTGCCCGTCGAAGCAAAAACCTCTTTCGGACGTGCGGCTAAGGCGACAATTGAAGACGCGACAAGTTGCAGAAAACGACGACGCGAAAGCATATGTTCTTCTTTCTAGAGGAGCGACTTATAAGATACTCCTATTCTATAACCTTTTTTGTAACGTTACAGCACTGGTTATATTTCAATTCGATTCGCTTATGTCCTTGTAACCCAATACATCTTTACGTTTTAAACGGAATTAGAAAATCACTCATAGCAAAAACGGGCTTTAATCCCAAAGAGATGACTTTGATTATGAATCAAACCAGCAGCCAGGGCATAGCTGCAGAGCAATTGCTACAAGAAAGGCCGCCCTTGCTGGCGGCCTTTCTACTTGCTACTAGTCGCGCGTCAGCTTACGGTGGATACGATGCGGCTGGGCCGCGTCCTCGCCCAGGCGCTCGATGCGATTGGCCTGATAGGCCTCGAAGTTGCCCTCGAACCAATACCAGTTGCCCGGGTTCTCGTCGGTGCCCTCCCACGCCAGAATGTGCGTGGCGACACGGTCCAGGAACATACGGTCGTGGCTAATGACCACCGAGCAGCCCGGGAACTCGAGCAGCGCCGCTTCGAGCGAGGACAGTGTCTCGACGTCGAGGTCGTTCGTGGGCTCGTCGAGGAGCAGCAGGTTGCCGCCCTGCTTGAGCGTGAGCGCCAGGTTCAGACGGTTGCGCTCGCCACCGGAGAGTACGCCAGCGCGCTTCTGCTGGTCCTGGCCCTTAAAGCCAAAGCTCGCCACGTACGCGCGGCTGGGGACCTCGGTCTCGCCGACCATCATGTGGTCCAGGCCATCCGAGACGACCTCCCACAGGTTCTTGTCGGGGTCGATGCCAGAACGGTTCTGATCGACATAGGAGATCTTGACGGTCTCGCCCACCTCGAGCTCGCCCGAAGTCAGCGGCTCCAGGCCCACGATGGTCTTGAAGAGCGTAGTCTTGCCCACACCGTTGGGGCCGACGACGCCCACGATGCCGTTACGCGGCAGGGTGAACGAAAGGTCGTCGATGAGCACGCGACCGTCGAATTCCTTGTGCAGGTGATGGGCCTCGAGCACCTTGTTACCCAAACGCGGTCCAACGGGAATGCGGATATCGGTCCAGTCGAGCTTCTGGCTTGCGCGGGCCTCGGCCTCCATCTCCTCGTAGCGAGCCAGGCGGGCCTTGTTCTTGGCCTGACGGGCCTTAGGGCTGGAGCGTACCCACTCGAGCTCGGCCTCCATGCGCTTGGCGAGCTTGGCATCGCGGTTGCCCTGCGCCTCGATACGGGCGGCCTTGGTCTCCAGATACGTGGAGTAGTTGCCCTTGTAGGGATAAAGGTGGCCGCGGTCGACCTCGCAGATCCACTCGGCAACGTTATCCAGGAAGTAGCGATCGTGCGTGACGGCAAGCACCGCGCCCTGATAGTTGTGCAGGAAGTGCTCGAGCCACAGGATCGACTCGGCATCCAGGTGATTCGTGGGCTCGTCGAGCAGCAGCAGGTCGGGAGCTTCGAGCAGCAGCTTGCACAGGGCCACGCGACGACGCTCGCCGCCGGAAAGCACATTGACCGGCATGTCGGAATCGGGCAGCTGCAGGGCGTCCATGGCCTGGCCGAGCTTGGAATCGATATCCCAGCCGTCGGCGGCATCAATCTCGTCCTGGAGCTTGCCCATCTCGGCCATGAGGGCGTCCATGTCGCAATCCGGGTCGCACATCTCCTCGCCGATCTTATTGAAGCGATCGACCTTGGCGATCATATCGCCAAACGCCATGCGCACGTTCTCGATAACGGTCTTGTCGTCGTCGAGCGGCGGCTCCTGCTGCAGGATGCCCACGGTGTAGCCGGGGGTGAGCCTGGCATCGCCGTTGGAGACCTCCTCGATGCCGGCCATGATCTTGAGCAGGGTCGACTTACCCATGCCGTTGGGACCCACGACGCCGATCTTGGCACCGGGGTAGAAGCTCAGGGTCACGTCGTCAAGGATTACCTTGTCGCCATGGGCCTTGCGAGCCTGATACATCTGGTAGATAAACTCCGCCATATGCCTGTTTTATCCTTTCTACCTGCTGTTTCCCTATTCTTGTTTCGCTTTAGTGGAAACGAAATGGAAAAACCAGCTCTGAAACGTAACGAAAAAGGGGCATGGTTGCCCACACCCCCTAATACTACCTGGGAAAAGTCCCCCGGAACATACTATGAACTGCGTACGCTAGTTTTCCGCAACCTTAACGAGCGGCTCGCTGCGATTTGCGCCACAGCAGATACGAGTAGACGTAGACGGCTCCAACCGAACCAAACGCCAGAACCGCAATCACCGCGGCGACGACTTCGCTCGAAAGCATGCTGCCCGCCACGCCCATCACAATCAGGCCAACACCCAGCACCATAAAGCAGGCGCCGCCAAAACGCTGCGTACGGCGCCAGTTCTCGGGATCGGCAAGCGCCCAAGGCGTCTTGATACCGAGCGTATAGTTCTGCTTCACACGCAGCAAGTAGTTGCCTACGCCGATGAACAGCAAACCGACAGCACCGGAAATCAGCACGTTAACCGAACCGACCGCCGGCACCACGCCCCAGACCGTGAGCTCTCCCAGCCAACTTATGGCGCACATGAACAAGGTGAAGGCGATTACGAAGCCCTGGTAGAACTTGCCCGAGGTTCGATATGCCTCACCTTTGGGGTCGATGCGCGGCACCACGCAGAACATTGCGAGAAGCGCCAGAGGCAGCACGCCGAGCGCGGAGGCCATCCAGCTAGGACCCCAACCGTCGACGGCGCCGTTCGCGCCCCAGTGCGTGGGAATCTGCGCAGGCAAGCTCGGCATCACCATGAGGTGCGCTACGACATTGGCGACGCACAGAGCGACCAGCGCAATCCACACGCGCGACGATACCCCCGTGGGGTGAATGCCCTTGTTTTCGTTATTCATCCTTATCACCTTCCGTGTTTGTAAAACCCATAAACCAGCCAATCAAATCCTGCATGACGGTGGTGTTTAAGCTGTATACGATGTTTTGGCCATGGCGCTCGTCGGTCACCAACCCGGCGTTTTTGAGCGTCGCCAAATGATGGCTCAGCGACGGCTTACTGATATCGAAATGCTCGGCAAGCTCCCCCGCCGTGCAATTGCCCTCGCGCAGCAACTCCAAAATGCGCCGTCGCGTTGGATCGGCAAGCGCCTTAAAACCCTCTCCCGGCATAAGACCTCCTCTCATCATCTCTCATGACGCGCACACTATACTCGATATTTAGATGTTTGTCTAACTATCTAATCTTGTACTCAAAAAAAATAGCCGCCTCCGCGTAATGCGAAGACGGCCACTTCTCACGCTACAAACGTGTTTTGGAGTTGGCCAACCCGCTGCAACGGGTGCCATCTGCTTCAATCTTATGCGAACCCCGATCCCATTTCAACAAGCCCAAGGGCTCAAATGGAATCGCGATAACACCTATAATGGCGATAGCTAAAACACGATTCGCTTCCCCATCGGAGGATGTCTATGACCGAAACCGCTGCCGCTCTCGTCGAGACACGCGACACCAAGCTCGAGATCATCATGGGCCGCGAGGCACTCGATAAGCTCGCCGATGCTACGGTGCTGGTGCTCGGCTGCGGAGGCGTGGGCTCCAACTGCTGCGAGGCACTCGCCCGCGGCGGCATCGGTCATTTCGTCATTCTGGACAAGGACATCATCGCGCCCAGCAATATCAATCGCCAGGCCATCGCCTTTCACAGCACCATCGGCAAGCGCAAAGTGGACGTGATGGATGCCATGATTCGCGATATCAATCCCGCCGCCACCGTTATCAAGCGCACCGAATACCTGCTGAGCGACAACATCGACGAGTTCTTCGCGAGCGTTTTGGAGCAGACGGGTGGCAAGCTCGACTACGTCGTCGACGCCATCGACACCATCTCGGCCAAGCTTACCATTGCCAAATATGCTCAGGACCACGGCATTCGTTTGGTTAGCTCCATGGGCGGGGCCAACAAGCTCCATCCCGAGTGCCTCCGCTTTGCCGACATTTTCGATACGGTACGTGACCCCATGAGCCGCATCATGCGCAAAGAATGTAAGAAGCGCGGCATCAAGAGCCTACATGTACTGTTTAGCTGCGAGGAATCGGTTAAGACACAGCCCCGCGACCCTTCCAATATCCACGAGCGCACCGAGTTGGGCACCGCCAGTTTTATGCCGCCCATCATGGGTCAGATGATCGCCGGCGAGGTTATCCGCCAGATCAGCGGGCGCGGCACCGAGCGCGTACGCGCCGACGGCCAACGCCTGGACTAGCAGGATGTCCTGCGATGGAACCGCAATTCTTTGACACGCATTGTCATCTTGATTTGATGCTCGGCCCCGATGCTGCAGCCAGTGAGTCGGCGGCGTCGGGTCTGGGGCTCTTTGACTGCGGGGTCGACCCACGCGACTTTTCGGCCGCAAACGAGCGCGCCCGTCGCCTACCAGGCGTCATCGCTGGCGTTGGGCTCCACCCCTGGTGGCTCGCCGACGGCCGCTGCGGTCCTGCCGAAGTCGATCTGCTTTGCGAAGTTGCTGCCCAAGAGCGCTACATCGGCGAAGTCGGACTCGACTTTTCCGCGCGCTTTGCTGGAAGTGAGCCGCTACAAATACAGGCACTTAACCGGCTCTGCGATGCGCTCGTGCAGCATCCTCTTACCGGGCGCGTGATATCAATTCACGCCGTTCGTTCGGCAGGAGCCGTACTGGACGTCCTCGAATCGCATGGACTACTCATCCCAAACCCCGACTCCCCCGTTATCATCTTCCACTGGTTTAGCGGTACTTCGGACGAACTCGTCCGCGCGCGTAATGCGGGCTGTTATTTTTCCGTCAACGAACGCATGCTCGCATCTAAACGAGGACGCGAATACGTACGACAAATTCCACTCGATCGTTTACTGCTCGAGACCGATGCACCAGCGGAGGCAAACGCAGAAATAAGCGCACAGTCACTCATCAGATCGCTCGAAAGCGCCTCAGAACACGTCGCCTCGCTCAAAAAATGCGACGCAAAGCATATTGAGTCGGCGGTTTTAGCGAATGCACACTCTGTTTTTAGCCTTCGCTAACCCCTGTGGTCAAAAAACGTCAAATATGAGTACTGCTAGCGAAATGGATACATTACTCTGAGCTTTCCGACCACCAGAATAATCTACGATTGTCCATTAACTAACACTTTTACAGTCACTCATCCTGCATTTTCGCAATCTTAAACCCCTCCAAACGCTCAAATCACGTCTGAAGGGGTCGATTTTGCTGCGACTAAATTAGTCACAGTACTCATATTTGGCTTTTTTAACCACCGAGTCACGGGAAGGCACCAATACAGCTCCCCGGGACAGCTCGGCTATTCGACGATTGGTGCTCCGTGGCCCCAAGAACCTTCCATGCCGCACACGGTCGAGGCAAACCCGGCAGCAAAGTCGAGCGCGCGCTCGATGGCCTCGGCGCCATCCTCACCACGCTTGGCGGAATCGAGATAGCACATCAAAAACGAGGTGAGGAACGAGTCGCCCGCCCCCATGGTGTCCTTCATGTCCGTTACCGGTTTAGCCAGCTGGCGGTAATAACGCTCGCCGTCGTAAGCAATGCAGCCCTCGGCGCCCGCCGTAGCCGACACAAAACGCGGACCCAGGCCCTTCACCCATGCCAGACGCTCGCGAATCTCGTCCTCACTCGCGGCATCCGCCGCACTAAAGAAAGCGAAATCGACGTAGGGCGCAATCTGCTCGTAGTACTCGTCGGTGGAGTCGTCCGAAAAGTCAAAAGAGACCGTGACGCCCGCAGCCTTCAGCTTGGGCAGCTCGCGCTCGGTAAAGCAATAGTTGCCCGAATGAACCACATCGAACTGCTTCATGTACGAAAGGTCAAAGCGATCGAGGACATAACGCGCATCGCCACGGATACCGCCCTCGTTGGAGCCGAGGAAGACACGGTCACCGTCAACGACGGTCACGCGAGCCGCTCCGTTCTCGCCAATCATCTGCTCGCACTTGTCAAGCTCGATACCCTCATCCTCGAGGCTTGCAATGACATGCTCGGCAGCGGCATCATTGCCAAAAATGCCCATGTATGCGGAGCGTGCGGCACCGCATTTCTTGGCATAAACGGCGAAGTTCACCGCATTGCCGCCGGGATACATGGTGTGGATATGCTCGTAGCGATCGACGACGTTGTCGCCAAATCCGAGCGCGTTAACGTTAAATGCCATGGCCTTTGCTCCTTCTAGTACTCGACAACACCCATATAGCGACGGAAATCGGGATCGTGATCAAACACCTTGCCGCGTGCGGCACGCAGCTCGCAGTTCATGGCGTAGAACAGCACCGGGTCCAGATAGGCACGGACGCTCGCCGGCACGGCTTCCATACCGTACTCCTTGGCATCGAGCACCATCAGCGTATCGGTATGCGTCTTAAGGAACGCCAGGGCGCGCTCGTCCATAGCACGGCACTCGCTGGAGCCCATCTGCAGGAAGTAAAAAACGCCATCCTGAGTAGCCTCGAAGGGGCCGTGGAAGTACTCGGCAGAGTGGATGTAGCTGCAGTGCTGCCACTGCATCTCCATAAGAGAGCAGATAGCGAAACCGTAGGTCTGGCTAAAGTTGGGACCGCTGCCCAGAATATAGAAGAACTCGTGCTCCTGGCAAAGCTTGGCAAAGCGATCGCCCAGCTCGGCATTTACCTTCTCGCGTGCCGGAGGAAGAATCTTATCCATCTCAGCAATACCGGCATACATATCGGCAAGATCGGCGTAGCCCTCCTGCTGATCGAGCAGCTCGGCCGCAAGCGACAGCGAAATGCCAGCGGGGACCTCGGCCTGCGGCACGCCCTCGCCCCACGGGTAGACCCACGTGGTCCACTTGCCGGAGTCAATCTTGGATCCAGCGTTGTCGGTCTGGGCGATCACCGTAGCGCCGGCAGCAAGGGCAATCTCACAGCCCTCGACGACCTCGGGGGTGTTGCCACTGTGGCTGCAAGCAATGACCAGGGATTTCTCACCCAAGCGGCGCGGGCGCATGATATCAAACTCGCGAGCCGTATAGATATACGAAGTGAAGGTGGTTGCCTCGCGCTGCAGAAGCTCATGAGCCGGGATCAAATCGATCATGGAGCCACCGCAAGCAATCCAGTAGACGCTGTCGAACTTGCCCTTCTCGGCAATTGCCTCTTTGATCAGGTCGTGTGCGTTCATATCCAGTTCCTTTCTTGTTTGGTCCACAATCAATGACGTTGGTTGCGTGGCCGATAGTTGTTTTAGTCAATCAGATATTTCTCGAATGCGGCCATGTTCTTGGCATCTGCCGCCGCCGGGTCATCATAGTAACGACCGTCCGTGATTTCCTGGCCCAGCATGCCGTCGAAACCATGGGCGTTGAGCGTGGCAACGAAGGCGTCCATATCGTGCTTGCCATCGCCCCACACCAGATGGCCATACGGATCACCGTCGATAAAGTGCATCTCGTGAATTGCCCCATCACCAAAGGCGGCAAACCAGTCCTCGAGCGTCTCGCCTGCAACGCCCATCGCGGTTGTATCAACCATGGGCTGTAAGTACGGGCTCGCGACCTCGTCAATCATGCGCTTCGCATCGGAAACCGTCGTCACAAGGTTGCTCTCCTCGGGACGCAGGCTTTCCATCGTAAGCACCAGACCGTGCTCGCCGGCATACTCCGCCAGAATGGACATGTGCTCGCGGCTGCGCTTCCAGGCTTCCTCGCGGTCCTCGTCCCAGTCGCCCCAGCCCGAGTTGACGGACATACGGTCGCACCCAAGTACCTCGGCAAGCTCAATGCCGTGCTTAAAGTACGCCAGGCTGCGCTGTTCATGCAGCGGTTTGCGTGCGCAGTATTGCCAAGGATAGACAACATTCTCGGGGCACAGAGTACGATACCTAAGCCCACGGTCTGCAGCTTTTTTCGCCAGGACCTCAGCCTCAAAGTAGCCCGTATGGTCGAGTGTCACATGCGGCTCCGCACACCACAGCTCAATGGACTCAAAGCCCAAACGCTGCTGCACATCAAGGAAGTAATCGAGCGACCACATGATGTAGTGGATATTCATGCCCGCAATCTGTTCGCGGCGCAGCGTCGGCTTGGATTCAGACATCTTATGCCTCCTTATTTCGATCGAACACGATTTGTCCGTCCGACATCGTCATATCAACCGAAAGATCGCGTGCGTCGCGATAATCGAGGTCGAACACATCCCGATCGAGCACGCAGATATCAGCAAGCTTGCCGACCTCGAGCGTACCCAGCTCGTCTTCGCGCATCAGATCGTACGCGCCCCCGGCAGTCCAAGCACGCAAGAGCTCGACAAGCGTCAGCGCGTTGGCCTCATTCACGGGCAGTCCATCGTCGAAGTATCCGCCGCACGCACTGTAGATTGACTCGCCCAGGCTCGGAATCAGCAGCGGCAAATCCGTACCACAGCACACCGTGCATCCGGAATCTTCCATGCCGCGGCGATTCCAGCTGTGCAAAAGTCGCGTCTTGCCAATTTGTCGACGCATCATCGACAGGCAATCCTCGCGCCGGTCCAGCGTCAGAATCTGCGGATAGACCTCGCAAATTCCACCTAACTTGCCAAACTTGACAAGATCGGTCGGATCAGAGTTCTCGAGATCGGTAATCGCATGGCGGCGAAGCAACCGTCCATGCTCGTCTCGAGGCAGCGAGGCATAGAGCGCCACGGTGCGACGAACGGCGCCATCGCCCTGGCAATGCAAGGAATATCGGAAGCCGTCAGCATCAATTGCGCGCAGCTCGTTCTCAATCAGATCCCACTCGGGCTCCTCGACAACCGTCTTGCCGGCAGCGCCCGCATCGGCCGTGTCCTCATAGGGGTCAATCATCTCGGCAAGCCCCGCCCATACGCCGCGATCGGTCATACGGTTGAAGCCAGAAAAACGAACGAACGGTCCCCGGAAGCGCTCTCGTGCCTCGCGGGCATATGCCAGATTTGCACCGGCACCCACCGGCTGCGACATCATAGAGACGCGAACCGTCAGCTCACCAGATTCCTCACGGCGAGCCATTTCGTCGGCAAAACCGTAGTAGTCATCAAACGCCATCTCCTTGATGGCGGTAACGCCGCGCTCGTTAAGCATGCTCATGTAGTCCGAATACCCCGCACGTACCTCGGGCAGCGCGAGGAAATCGCTCATCATGCGCCAGATCTTCTCGGCATAGCACGCCTGGGGTGTAAAGCCGTATCGTGCACTGGCGGCAGCATTGAGAACGCAGGTCTCCGCACCCGGTGTAAAGCAGACGACAGGGATATCGCCAAAACAATCGTCAAACACAGCTGCCGTATTTGCGTTCTCGGCATCCGATGCCAACGTTTCGGGTAGGCTGTGGCCAAAAGCCGCCGCGCAATCCGGATGATCTTCTTTCCATGCACGCAAGAGCGACACGGCCTCTTTGGCATCAGCGATGCCGGACAGATCAGACCCCAACGTCCGCAGCGCCCAGCCTGTATAGAAGGTATGCACATCGATCAGGCCAGGCATGACGGTACGGTCGCCCAGATCAACTACCTCGTCCGCCTGGGTCAAATACGAAGCTACCTCACACTTGGTGCCAACCGCCTCAATTCGATTGCCACGGACCGCTACGAAACCTTCGAACGGCAGGTCCCCCGTACCGGTAAAGACGCTCTTAGACGTCAGGACCGTTAAACGATCAGACATCACAACCACCTACACCGGAAGCATGCCAGAGATTGCCGTTACGATCAGGCCAAAGACAACCATGAAAATGAAGAACTTCCAAATGGTCTTCCACCATTGGCCAAACGAAATCTTAGCCACGGCAAGGCCGGCGACCGTCATGCCCGCCACGGGACTGATGGTGTTGATGGTCTGATTAGCAAACTGGAGCGCGGTAACGGCAGCTTCGGGATTGAGGCCCATAAGCTCGGTCAGCGGACCCATGACGGGCATGGTGAGCGCCGCAAGTCCAGAACTCGAGGGAACCAGCAAAGAGAGCAGGCCAAGGACGATATACATAAACGTGGTGTAGACGGCAGCGGGTGCACCGGCGAGCGCAGTAGCGAGCGCCTGGAGGATGGTGTCGATGATCATGCCGCCCTCGGCGATGACCAGAATACCGCGAGCGATACCGATAACGATAGCAGCGTACGCAAAATCGGCGAGACCCTTAACGAACTCCTCAGCGATCGTCTGCTGGTCAAGACCGCCCAGGATACCGGCAAGCAAGCCCATGCCAAGGAACACGGCGGAAATCTCATTCATGTACCAGCCCTGGGTAACAAGACCCCAGACGATAATGCCCATACCGCAGGCAAAATCGATAAGTACGAGCTTCTGACGGGTAGTGAACTCTTCCTCGATGGAGGCATCGGTCACGGAAAACTCAACACGCTTGAGCTTGTCGTCCTCGTACGTAATGGACGACTCGGGGTTTTTCTTGACGCGCAT
This sequence comes from Collinsella aerofaciens, assembly GCF_040920445.1. GTDB lineage: Bacteria > Actinomycetota > Coriobacteriia > Coriobacteriales > Coriobacteriaceae > Collinsella > Collinsella aerofaciens_BH. The sequence goes on from NZ_JBCOTQ010000008.1 coordinate 17,493, forward strand.
AGCGTAGCGCATGGCCCATGCGATACCGACGGCAGTAAAGATGACCCAAGAAACGGCGCGCAGCCACAGCTGAGGATTGCCCTCGATGCCAATGATGCCCTGGGCGATCAAAACATTAAACGGGTCGATGGTCGAAGCACAATATCCCAGGTTAGGACCAAGGAAGCAGATGATGAATGCCGTCATCGAGTCATAACCGATACCCATCATGATGGGAATGAAGATGGCATAGAACGGCAGGGCTTCCTCAGACATGCCAAACGTAGTGCCGCAAATGGACAGCAACGTCATCGTAATGGGAATGATGAGGATGTCCTTGTTCTTGAGCTTTTTAATCACACGGCTCATGCCGGCATTCAAAGCGTTGGTCTTGGTGATGATTGCGAACGATCCGCCAATCAATAAGACGAACGCAACGACGTCGGCAGCCTCCTGGATGCCCTTAGTGGGCGCTTGCAGGACCGCGAAGATATCCTGACCCAGATTGATGGTCTCGCCGGTCTCGGAATCGGTGTAGTTCTTATCGACCTGCTCATAGGTTCCAGCAACGGCGACTTCGCGCTCGCCCGCCGCTGTCGAAATCGTCTTGCGCTGATACTGACCCGAGGGAACGATCCAAGTCAGGACCGCAAAGGCAACGATCAGCAAGAACATGATCGTATAGACATGCGGTAATTTGAACTTAAAACGTCTGTTTGTCTTCTTCGCCTTCGTATCTGACATAGATACCTCCAAAGAACTCGAGACTGCATCGCATCTCGCTTCAACGCTTGCATAAGGCAAACGTTCTATGACGTCCCATAGATTACCAGCAGCTTTTTCCTTCATCAAGATAATTTCAAACTGGTTGCCGCAACGCGGTTGAACGGTTGTGTTCGCGCCGTGAACGGTATGGAAACGCCCGGTGAGATGATCCACCGGGCGTTTCCATTCGCAATGTCCTAAATGTCAAAAACGTAGCGAGACCCAACGATCCGCTGACGACCGATGATAAACGGCCGCCGCTGCTCATCGAAAAAGAAGGCTTCCATATAAAACAAGGGTTCGCCAACGGGAACTGCCAACAGCCGAGCGACCTCGGGCGACGCGCACGCGATCTCGAGCGTGCACGGGTCGGTAAACGCGGGCGTGCGGCCCGTTCGGTTGCGCACGGACTCAAAAATGGATTGGTTAGATAGAGGTGCCGTTGATAGATAGGCGTTGTCCTCGTAAACGTATATGTTGTTCTCGAGCATGACGGGGACTCCATCGGCAGTACGTACACGCTCAACGCAAATCAAATCAGTTCCAACGGGAACACCAAAGAACTGCGCTTCGGTAGAATCTGCCGGCAGTATCTTTCTCGAAATGACGCACGCCCCCGGCTCCATTCCGTTAACGCGGCATGCGTCCGAAAAACTCTGGACGTCATCCTTCTGGCGAATCTTGCGCTTAAGCTTGGGGGCATTGACAAACGTGCCTTTCCCCTGCCGCTTCGTTAGATAGCCCTGCTGGACGAGCTCCTCAATAGCGCGTCGCACGGTAACGCGGCCAACTTTATAGTTCTCAGCCAATTCGAATTCGTTGGGTATCCGCGCGCCCGCCTTGTAGGCACCGGAATTGATTTCGTTTTTAATGATATCGATAACCTGTTGGTACAGCGGTATCGCTGCTTTACCGTCAGTTAGCCCTTCAGTCGGTGGCATATACCCTCTCCCAGCACAATTAAGTCTAAAACGGGCTTAAGGGCATTCAGCAAGTCCTTAGCCCGCATTAGCTTAAAGTATGCTAGGTGCCGCACCAAAATGTCGGGTATTTACTCATCTGACCCGAAAAACGCGCAACTACCGCGCTCCTAAGAAAGCGTGAGCAGCTCCGGCAGCTGGTCGATAATCTTGTCCGCGGCATCCTGGCTAAAGCCAAAGCGTTCCTCGCGCTTGGCAATGACCGTCAGGCCGGCTCGCTTACCCGCGGTAATGCCCGGAACGGAATCCTCAACGCAGCAGCAACGATTCGCGGGCAGCCCCAGCAGGTCCAGCGCATGCAGGTAGATGTCGGGCTCGGGTTTGCTCTCCTTAAACTGCTCGCCGCTCACCACATACTCAAAGGCATCAGACAGCCCGCATGCGTTGAGCACTTCCTCGATGCTAACCATGGGAGACGAGCTGGCAAGCGCCACGCGAACGCCACGGCGCGGCAGCTCTCGAATCGTATCCACGGCGCCTGGGTTAATCAAAGCCTGATAGTCACGCGGACGCTTATGCGCCCACTCGTCCCAACGGGCCAACGCCTCCTCGCCAGTGAAGTGTCCCTTACCGGCGCGCTCAAACCAATCGACCAGCATATGCAGGAAGAACTGATGCGAGGTACCGACCTGCCCATTCAACTCCTCTTGAGTCAGATTAAGTCCAAGCTCCTTGGCAAACGCGGCAGTCTCGCCCAAGTAGTAATACTCGGTATCGACAATGACGCCGTCCATGTCAAAGATAACGGCGTCGAACGGAAATGCGGACACGGCACCCTCCCTAACAAAAGGACGCCCGCAAGCAGGCGCCCGAGCCATGCATTAATCGGCGATTCTAACCCAGCAGCTTATCCAGCGCCACCGCAATGCCATCTTCGTTGTTATCGGCGGTCACCATCTGGGCTACAGCCTTAACCTCTTCGACGGCGTTACCCATGGCAACACCGGTGCCGGCCCACTCAATCATGGACTTGTCGTTCTGGCCGTCGCCAAACGATACGACCTCACTGGCATCGATGCCGAGCTTGGGCAGGGCACCCTCGAGTGCGCGGGCCTTGTCGATACCGGGCGCCGTGTACTCAAAGTACCAGTCGGCCGTAAACATGCCCGAAAGCGTCTGCTTAAAGGGCGCATACATCTCCTCGTAATGCGCCTGCAGGTAGGCCGGATCGCCCGCCGTCAGCAGCTTGTCCACGGGATAAGCATCAGCGACCTCATGCAGGCTCTCCACCTCGCGAATCTTAAGATCGCACGCGTCGCGCTCATACTTGACGATATTCTTCTGCGAGCCGTCAGGCAGCGTGATCATGCAATGGTACGAGTCCTCGACGTGCAAATCGCGACCGAGCGAAATCATAGGGATCACGTCAAAATTACGCAGGTGATCAATCAGGCGATGCAATTCGTCGGCAGGCATAGCCTGATCGAACAGCACCTCGTCGGTCTGGGCATCGACGACGTGTGCGCCGTTAAAGGCAACTAGCAGACCGTCATGGTTTTGGAGGTCGAGCTCCTGCGCCAAGGCGTGGAGCCCCCATGCGGGACGGCCCGAAGCCAAAATGAGCTTAATGCCCGACTCCTGCGCCGCGAGCAGCTTCTCGCGCGTACGCGGGCTAATCACTTTCTGATCGTTGGTGAGCGTACCGTCGATATCCATCGCGATGGCTTTGATTGCCATATATGCCTCCCTGTCATTGAACAACCTTGTCTGAGCCATCATACAGAACACCCATCGCGACTCCGTTTACAACGGGCAAAAAGTCATATTGTCTCGAACATGAACGGCGTGTGGTCGTGAAGCTTTATCGCTCAGGTCAAATACGTCTGCTAGCGACGCTCATCCGTCGGTGCGCCCTCGACGATCGCGATGCCCGCCGATGCACCTAACGCGCTGGCGCCGGCCTCGATGAATGCGCAAGCCTCTTCGTAATTATGGATACCGCCCGCCGCCTTGATTGCCACGGCATCGCCGAGGACCTCGTGCATCAGCCGCACGTCCTCGAGCTTAGCACCGCCAAAGCTTCTGCCGGTCGATGTCTTAAGGAATCCCGGCTTGGCCTCCAGCGCGATCTCGCATACACGGCGCTTGGCGGCGTCGTCGCCGTCCAGCTTGCACATCTCGACGATTACCTTGTCAGTGATGCCATGCGCGCGACAAAAATCAGCAATGGTAGTCATCTCGCGCTCGATGGCATCAAAATCGCGGTTCTCGATCGACCCCTGATTCAAAACGTAGTCAATCTCGGTAAAGCCACACGCAGCGTATTCCTCAAACCTCGCAAGCTTCTCCTCAAGCGTCATAGTGCCCTGGGGAAAGTCGATAGCGCCGGCAAGGATGATGTCAGAGCCCTCGAGCATGGCGCGGCCTGTCTCGTACTCCTGCAGGTTCGCAAATACGCAGCGAAAGTTGTACTTTAACGCCTTCTCGACATACTGCTCAAACGTGTCCTCGGGGGCATCGATATAGTCGATGTATTTATTGATGGGTTTGGCAAGCGTCATGCTGGGCCTCCTTGTTCAGGGCTGGCAACCGATTCGTGGCTTCACGCGAAAAACCACGTTCAATGTACGCCCGGCATGCAAGGACAGCGTCCGCATTCCGACAAGTGGTATGAAATTAGCCGTAAACGTATATTTACAGACAGCGAATGGCACCGCACGCGGATGCCGACAGCAAGACATCCCCCCTCAATACACCCTCATGCCCCTTTACTGTTTGCGGCCAGAAATGATGAGCTGCACAACGTCGTTAGCGGTCGAATTCGACCTCTGACGACGTCACGCGACTCATCGTATCCGACCGACAACAGAAAAGGGGCACGTTCGCATAGCGTGGCGCGTGACGGTTGCAAAACCACCCCATTTGAAACAAACGCAAAAAAGTACTTGCAAAGACGCGTTCCGACATATAAGTTGATAAAAGACCGCCGTTGCGGTTTTAAGTAGATCGAGCATATGAAATTTCAGTTTTTAGCGTGTAAGAGAAAGAAGATCGGCAAAGTACAACCCCAAACGCAATGACAACTTAATGAGGTAACTGCCACATGTGAGGCACCCAGGGCATTGCTGTCTCGATTTTGAGCACGATGCCTTCCGCCTTGCATGGGCCGTTCCATCCCGCCCCTGCAGCAACTGCCTCACGGGCTCATTGAAAACCGCATAGCACCCCAACGTCAGCACATCACCCACGGCAAGCACATCACTCACGACAACCAACACATCAACAAACAGCACGAACATCAACCGATTGGAGAAGCTATGACAAACCACCGCGCTGAAGACGGCGATAAGAAAAGCATTCTGGATGCCCGCATTGAGCGAGCATATGCAAACGAATATGACGCCGCCTTTGCCGCCGCGACCATCAAGAACTACGCGTCGCTACCGCTCGCGACGATCTTGGCCGACCACCCTCAACTGCTGAAGCGCTGTACAAAGATCATGGGCGACCCCGACATTCGCAAGCTGACAGACCCCTATGCCCCAAAACGCGACAACGATTCGTACGTTCTTACCGTAGGCTGCCTTGCCCATATGCTTACGGCGCTCGACACGAAACTCAAGCTCGAATGGGAACCCGACGAGCGTCATGAACTCGAAAGCAAGCGGAACACCCTGCGCACCGCACTGTTCCTTCCGTTGGACGGCCTCAAGCGCTGCAACGTCGAGCTCAATACACAGGCGCGGCAAAAGCCCGGGACCACGGGGCAGAAAACTCCAAGACCCCATGCGGCCATCGTCGACCGCAACCGATATAACCGCATGACCGCGCACTTTTCTGCCGAGGGAGTAGCCATAAGGACGCTGATCGACCTGCTGTGCCTCCTGAGCATCAACGAGCTATTTGAGGGCTATCTCGCCCTTGTTCCCGCGACGGCACCCAAGTCGGTAGCAAAGATCATCGAAACCTGCAGACGCCAGTTTGAGCGCCATCGCAATGGCAGCGAGATGAACGCCAGCATCGCGCAGTACTACGCGGCTCATTACAAAAATGACGGACGTGCCCCTGTCGAGCATCAGCTGCGGCTCGCCTACACCACGCCCGTCGCAACGCTCCATCGCTTTGGAGCCCTTGGCGCTTGCGAGCCGCACGAACAGGCAGCCTGCCCCACAACCGAGCTCGATCTCAGGCTCGGACGAACCCTGTAGCCCGCCAGCCCCTCCGCGGGCAACAATCCTATTCCACAACACAACCAACAGAAAGGAGTCCTCATGGACACCAATCATTCCCCCATCATCAGCCCCCTCACCATGCGTGAATCCGCCCGAGGTATCACGCTCACCAGCATTTACGATGAGATGCTCGCCCGTCGCGAGCTCTCCGTCATGGGAAACATCGAAACCCCGATGGCCCACGACCTATGCCAGCAGATCCGCCTGCTAGATGCCACCGACCCCAGCCGCCCCATCACCATATTTGTCGCCAGCGCTGGCGGAAGCGTGCGATCGGGTCTTGCGATCTATGACGCCATGCGCCTCGCATCGTGCCCCATCCGCACCGTCTGCCTGGAATTCGCCGCGTCCATGGGCGCCGTGATCTTTATGGGCGGCGACAATCGCCGTATGGCGCCCCATGCAGAGCTCATGATTCACGACCCGCTGATCCCCCAGGGGGCAGGCGGCTCGGCACTTGCGCTGCAGGAAACCAGCCGGCGTCTTATGCAGACCCGCAAGACCCTCACGCAAATCCTCTCGGACCGCAGCGGTCTCACGCCCAAGCGCATCCAGTCCCTCACTGCAAAAGACACCTACCTTTCGGCCGAGCGCGCCGTCGAGCTCGGCTTTGCCCACGAAATCCTCTCGACCACCAAGGAGGTCGCCCATGTCTAACCTCACCAGCCGCCTCGCCGCATCTGAGTCCGCATCGTCCACCATCCTCGCCAAGGATCGAACGCTTTCCTGCGACACCCGCCAAACGGGACTCAACAACAACGCACTTGTGATCGGCCCCTCGGGAGCCGGCAAGACCCGAAACGTCCTCAAGCCCAACCTGCTGCAAATGAACGCAAGCTACATCGTGCTCGACACCAAAGGCACGCTCTGTCGCGAAGTGGGACCCGTGCTGGCAGCCCACGGCTACCGCGTGCAATGTCTCAACTTCGCCGACCTCAACACCGTCCCGGCCCTTGCGCCCGGCATCGAGCGCTGCGGCTACAACCCCCTGAGGCACATTCGCCGCAAGGCGGACGGCAGGCCCAACCAGCAGGACATCCTCTCGGTGGCAAAGGCCATCTGCCCCATCGAGGACAACAACCAGCCTTTTTGGGATCATGCGGCGGCAAACCTGCTGTCGTGTCTTATCGCCTACGTCACCGAACAGCTACCCGCCGACGAGCAGACGATCAGCTCGGTCATCAAGCTGATCGAGCACCTGCAGGACGGTGCCACGGGTCGATTGTTTGACGACCTGATCACGACCGACCCCCAAAGCTATGCCCTCTCGCTATGGCGGCGCTACGCCATTACGCAAAATGCCGAGCGCATGCACGCGAGCATCGTCGGCATCCTTGCCGAAAAGGTCATGTGTCTGGGATTCGACGGTGCGGCACAGCTCTATCGTGAGTGCCATCAGGTGGACTTCGCTTCCATGGGACACACCCCCTGCGTCCTGTTTGTAACCGTGAGCGATATTGACCGCAATCTCGATCCGCTGACCGGCCTCTTTATTTCGCAGGCGTTTATGGGCCTCATTCGTGAGGCCGATAGGCAGCCCGACGGCAGCCTGCCCGTGCCCGTGCGCTTTATGCTCGATGACTTCGCAAATCTGCAGATCCCCCAGATCGACAACGTGCTCTCGATTATCCGAAGCCGCAACATCTGGGCAACGCTGCTGCTGCAGTCGACCAACCAGCTCGATGCGCTCTATGGCGAGGCACGCGCACGCTCCATCATGGGCAACTGCGACACGCATCTGGTGCTGGCGTTCCAGGATCCCGAGAGTGCCCGGGTGTTTTCCGACCGCGCCGACGCGCTGCCCAGTACGCTCATGGCGACACCCGTCGACCGCTCCTGGCTGTTCGTCCGCGGCCGCGCTCCCGAACAGGTCGAGCGCTTTAGGCTCGAAGACCATCCGCTCTACGGGGAGCTGCCCGAGGCGCAGCGAGGCCATGCGGAGGCCGAGATCTAGGCGCAGGGTTCTCGCAGCGCGCGGCGCCCCGGCGATGTTCCACAAAGACCGTGCGCCCCGGGACCACGGCAAAGCAAAGGGGCCCGCATCCGATAGGATACAGGCCCCTGACTATAAGGCGCGATGCGTTAACAGCAGCGACTACTTGCGGTGAGCGCGGTAGAACTCGATGAGCGCCTGGGTCGAAGCGTCCTGCTCGGCCTTGGCGGCGTCATCGTGGAAGGCCGGGGTGATCTGCTTGGCAAGCTGCTTGCCCAGCTCAACGCCCCACTGGTCGTAGGAGTCGATGCCCCAGACCGTGCCCTCGACAAACGTGATGTGCTCGTACAGGGCGATGAGCTCGCCGAGCGCAAACGGGGTCAGCGTGTCACCGAAGATCGAGGTCGTCGGACGGTTGCCCTCAAAGCAGCGGGCCGGGACGATCTGCTCGGGCGTACCCTCGGCGCGCACCTCATCGGCCGTCTTACCAAAGGCGAGCGCCTTGGTCTGGGCCAGGAAGTTGCCCAGGAACAGCTCGTGGACATCCTGGCCGCTGTCGGTTGCGGGATTGGCAGTGTTGGCGAAAGCGATGAAATCGGCCGGAACCACCACAGTGCCCTGGTGCAGCAGCTGGTAGAAGGCATGCTGACCGTTGGTGCCGGGCTCGCCCCAGAAGATCTCACCGGTATCGGAGGTCACGGCGCTGCCGTCCCAGCGGACGTGCTTGCCGTTGGACTCCATGGTGAGCTGCTGCAGGTAGGCCGGGAAGCGGTGCAGGTACTGGCAGTACGGCAGTACGGCGTGGCTCTTGGAACCGAAGAAGTTGACGTACCAGACGTTGAGCAGGCCCATCAGCGCGACGGCGTTGTTCTCGAGCGGGGTGTTGCAGAAGTACTCGTCGATGGCGTGGAAGCCCTCGAGGAACTGCTGGAAGCGCTCGGGGCCGAGCACGACGATCAGCGACAGGCCCACGGCGGAGTCAACAGAATAGCGGCCGCCAACCCAGTTCCAGAAACCGAAGGCGTTGGCAGGGTCGATGCCGAAGGCCTCAACCTTCTCGAGTGCGGTGGAAACGGCGACGAAGTGCTTTGCCACGGCCTCGGCGTTCTGCTCATCGGAGCCGTCGATGGCGCCCTGAGCCTTGAGCTGCTCGAGCATCCAGGTCTTGACCTCGCGGGCGTTGGTAAGGGTCTCGAGCGTGGTGAAGGTCTTGGAGACGATGATCACGAGCGTGGTCTCGGGATCCAGGCCCTTAAGCTTCTCGGCCTGGTCGTTGGGGTCGATGTTGGAGATATAGCGGCAGTCGATACCGGCGTCGGCATAGGGACGCAGGGCCTCGTAAGCCATGACCGGGCCCAGATCGGAGCCGCCGATGCCGATGGACACCAGGTGCTCGATCTTCTTGCCGGTAACGCCCTTCCACTCACCGGAGCGCACGCGCTCGGCGAAGGCATACATGCGATCGAGGACCTCGTGCACGTCGGCGACGACATCCTGGCCGTCGACGATGAGCTGGCCCCTCTCGGTTGCGGGGCGGCGAAGCGCGGTGTGCAGGACGGCGCGGTCCTCGGTGGTGTTAATGTGCTCGCCGGAGAACATGGCGTCGCGGCGCTCCTCGAGCTTCACCTCGCGGGCAAGATCGCACAGCAGCTTGACGGTCTCATCGGTCACCAGGTTCTTCGACAGATCGAAGTGCAGGTCACCGGCGTCAAAGCTCAGCTTGTTCACGCGCTCGGCATCGGCAGCGAACCAGGCCTTGAGGTCGATACCCTCGGCCTCGAGCTTCTCCTGATGAGCCTCGAGTGCCTTCCAAGCGGCAGTCGACGTAGCATCGATAGGTGCGGCAACAGTTGCCATAGAGTCCTCCTCAGCATACGGGCGCACGCCTCCATGCGCCCGGACATTCAGATGCCACTATTCTAGCGCAGGTCAAGACTACAATCAGCGAGCGTTGCCAATCGGCCCCCAAACGGCAACCGATCAAAAAGGGACAGGCTTATTTTGGCAGGTCAAACGCTTTACCAACCAAAAATAACCCGTCCTTTTATGGCAAATATTAGGCCGCGGCGCAGACGCTACCGAGTAACTCACGCAGAGGAGACCCGATGCCCTCCAGCAGTTCGGGCGCGATAATGGCAAAAACGGGAACCTCGCCGGTGCCCACGACAGCAGGCACCTTGCCCTCCGAGACAATGCATCCATAAGGCACAAAGCCGTCTTCGCCGGCATCGAGCGCCGCCATGCGACGCGCGAGCTCGCGCGCAAAGCCAGCAGTATCGGCATCGCCAATCGCCAGGACAAAGTCCACGCCTTCGTCGGTCGCCAGGGCCACGGCCTCATCGACCAAATCGTCTCCCCCATCGCCCCCGACCAAGCCGCAGCGAAAAAGCACGCGTTCGAGCAGAGCTCGATCAAGCGAGCCGAGCGCCGCCGAGACGAGCTCATCGTGCGTATGTTTGTCACCGCCCAACACGACCAGCGCCTTGGTGCCACCGTAGTGAGCGACCAATCGTCCGCACCAGCGAGCCACGTCTCCATCCGCAACAAGGCGCGTCGGCATACCAAACCCATAATTGACCATCTTTTCCACAACCCTTCCGTGCGTATAGGCGGTATCAATCGTTAGGCTCATGCTACGAAGCGAGGTTTTCCGAGCTGTTTCGCACTCTTTAGAGCTGCGTTAAAACCCGATCCAACCGCACGACCATACCTACCAAAACAAACCAGTCCCTTTTTGACAGGTTTTGACGACGTCCGGACGAGCGGGTATTATCGAACAGGTATTCGATAAGAACATGTGTTTGATGAAGGGACACGGATGGCGCACGAGCAGCACACCTATATCTGCATCGACCTCAAGACGTTTTATGCCAGCGTCGAGTGCGTCGACCGTGGGCTCGATCCGCTCACCACCAACCTGGTCGTTGCCGACGAATCGCGCGGGCGCACGACCATCTGCCTCGCCATCACGCAGGCTATGAAGGACTTAGGGATTCACAATCGCTGCCGCCTATTCGAGATTCCCGATGGCATCGACTACATCACGGCCGTACCGCGCATGCAGCACTATATGGAGGTGTCGGCGCAAATCTACGGCATCTATCTGGAATACGTAAGTCCGCAAGACATTCACGTCTATTCAATCGATGAATGCTTTATCGACGTGACGCCCTATCTGGACCTCTATCACACAGATGCGGAAGGGTTCGCCTGCACGCTGCGCGACGAGGTCCTCGCGCGCACCGGCATCACGGCGACGGTCGGCATCGGCCCCAACCTATTCCAGGCCAAGGTAGCGCTCGACATTACCGCCAAGCACGTACCCAGCCGCATCGGCATACTCGACGACGAGACCTTTCGCAAGGAGATCTGGCCCCATCGTCCCATCACCGATATCTGGGGCATCGGTCCCGGCGTGGCAGCCCGCCTCGAGAAATACGGCGTCTACGATCTGATGGGCGTCGCGGCGCTCGACGAAAACCTGCTTTACGACGAGCTCGGCGTCAATGCCGAATATCTCATCGACCATGCCTTCGGGCGCGAGCCGACAACCATCGCCGATATTCAAGCCTATCGCCCGCAAGCAACTTCGACCACCACAGGACAGGTGCTCTCGAAGGGTTATGCCTACGAACAGGCCTATACCGTCTTGCGCGAGATGGTCGACAACGCCGTTTTAGACTTGGTCGATAAGCACGTGGTCTGCGACAGCATCTCGCTCTTTGTGGGCTACGCGAGCGAACGCGCCGACATACGCCGCCTCGACGCCAGCGGTACAGCGCAGTATGTGGACGGATGCGGGCACCTGCGCTCGAGCACATCGAGTATCGAACCCACCGCAACCGCCGGCCCCGAGCTCGCGCCCCGTGCGCCCAAGCCCGTCCAGCGCGATGACGAACGGCGTCGCCTGGTGCGCGAAGCGCAGGCAATCGATGGCATCTTTGTGGGAGAGCATGGCGGCAAACCGCGCGGTGGCTATGCCGCACTCTTTGCGCACTCTAACGCCTCGCGAAAGCTGAGCGAGCGTACCAATTCGTTTAAGAAGATCATGGGCTATTTCGATGAGCTCTGGGCGCAGACTGTCGATCCCAAACGACCGGTCAAGCGCATCAACCTGGGATTTGGCAACCTCATGCCCGAGGAATTTGCCACCATCGATCTGTTCAGCGATATCGAGGCCGATGAGCGCGAGCGCGACCTGGCGCGCGCCGTCCTGGCCGTGAAAGGCAAGTACGGCAAGAACGCGCTCGTCAAGGGATTAAGCTTTACCGCCGGCGCCACCGCGCGCGAACGCAACGAACAAGTTGGAGGACACCGTGCCTAAACCCAAACAACAGCCCGTGCGCCCGCCGACCGCCTTCGAGCGCCTGGCGGACCCCGAGGGCAGACGCCGCGCCGCCGACCCCAACCTCACTGCCAACGGTGCCGTGCGCGCCAACCGCGCCGCACAGTTTATGCCCTTTGCCGCCCTCACGGGATACTACGAACTCGTGCGCAAGCAGGAAATCACCGTCGAGCCAAAACGTGAGCTCGCGGAAGAAAAAGCCCTCGTGCTTTCTAAAAAACTCGAGGGTCTCAAACGTGGCGACTTGGTTCGTGTCACCTATTACGATACATACGGCTATCGCAGCCGCACCGGCATCCTCGACGAGGCGCTCCCCGCCTTCAAGCTCCTCAAGCTCCGAGACATCGCCATCGACTTCGACGACATCCAAGACATCGAACTGCGCGGACGAGCCTAGCCAAGGAAGCGCATCCAGAGCGACGCTTACAGCGTCATGACGTAGTAGCCCGCGTCTTTCACGGCCGTCTCGAGGACATCACGATCCACCGGCTGCTTAGAGCGCACGCGTGCCGTGTGGTCCGCATACGTCACCGTTGCCCACACGCCATCCAGTGCATTGAGGGCATTGGCCACGTTCTGAGCGCAGCCGTCACAGCTCATGCCGCCGATGAGCAGCTCATCGCTATAGGGATAGTGTGACGCATCGGTATCCACCACAACAACCTTTTTGGCCTTCTTGCCGCTCGCACCATCGCTGCAACAACTCTTCCCGTGTGTCGAAGCGGCAATGCGACGCAGTCCAAAAAACATGCCGACGGCAATGACGGCCAGCACGATGAAATTCGCAGGGCTGAGCAAGTCACTCATGCGTTCCCCTTTCAAGTAGCCCTATCTAGATACCCCCATGGGGTGTCCCCATCTTAACCCAAAATCATGTCTGTTCGGTCAATTAGTTTCCCTCTTCAAACTTTTTTGTTGACCATGGCTTACTTTCGTGTATAAGTTTTCCTAGGCTAACAACTGAGGACCCGAAAGGGGCATCGTGACTCGAACCATTGACATCCCAACATACCAAACGGCTGTCGTGCGCAACTGCTCCCCTACGCTCGCAGGTATCAAGCCGGCTTCGCTCTTTACCTATCCCGGCGTTTACGCCAACCAAAACGGAAAACCCAGCGCCGCCCATATCGAAGAGCGACGCTCTCGCCTGCTCGCCGTCATAGCCCAATGCAACCGCGAGCTCCAGCCACTCGGGATCCATATGAGCGTTTTGGTCTGGCGCCCCTGCGGAGCGCTCATCTATGTGTACCGCCCTGCAGACCTCATGCGATACCTCTCCGACCCCCGCGCCACGACGGCGCTTGCCGCCGAAGGTTACGATGTCCACAACCTGCCCGCGTCCCTGGTGCATCTCGCCGCGCGCATCACGCTGGCAAGCAGCAATGCCGCAGAGAGCGCCTATGACGGCAGCGTCTGCGCGCTCGCGCGAAATAGGCACTGCGATACGGGGTGCATGTGCGAGTTCCCCCACGAAATTGGCTATTTTTTGGGCTATCCCTACGAAGATGTCCATCAGTTTATCGTCCAGCACGGCGAAAACTATAAGGTCTTTGGCGCATGGAAGGTATACACAAACGTTGAGCAGGCGCTCACGACCTTCGATTCCTATCGCGCATGCACGCAATACCTTACCTACATCTATCAACAGGGCTGCACTCTGGGACAACTTGTCCAGGCAACCCGATAGAGCATACAAAACGCGGCCGCACGCCGCACAACCGAAAGGAAGACATATGAGCAAGATCGCAGTCGTCTACTGGAGCGGTACAGGCAACACCGAGGCCATGGCAAACTTCGTTGCCGAGGGCGCAACCGGTGCCGGCGCCGAGGCAGAGGTCATCTCCTGCGCCGACTTCTCTGCCGACAAGGTCGCCGAATATGATGCCTTCGCCTTCGGCTGCCCCGCCATGGGTTCCGAGGAGCTTGAATACGATGAGTTCCAGCCCATGTGGGATGAGGTCAAGGAGACCCTCGGCGACAAGAAGGTCGTCCTCTTTGGCTCTTATTCGTGGGCCGAGGGCGAATGGATGGACAACTGGAAGGCGGACGCCGACGAGGCGGGCGTCAACGTCGTGGACTCCACCATCTGCTACGACGCGCCCGACGACGAGGGCGAGACCGCTTGCAAGGCCCTCGGAGCCGAGCTCGCGTAACGAACCCAGGGCCTCCAAGAGAGCCTGCATCAAAGCGCATCCCCATCCCTACAAAAGAGCGGGGGCTGGATTCAAGTCCAGCCCCCGCTCTTTTATAACGGCAGTTACATCAACCGGCTACGAGATATTGCCCAAGAACGCCTTGGTGCGCTCGCTCTTGGGGTGGTCGAAGACCTCGCTCGGCGTACCCTCTTCCACAATGACGCCGCCGTCCATAAAGACGACGCGGTCGGCGACGTCGCGGGCAAAGCCCATCTCGTGCGTCACGACGATCATGGTCATGCCATCGCGTGCCAGGTCGCGCATGACACCCAGAACGTCGCGAACCAGCTCGGGATCGAGCGCCGACGTGGCCTCGTCAAAGAGCATAACGTGAGGGTTCATCGACAGGGCGCGGGCGATGGCAACGCGCTGCTGCTGGCCGCCCGAGAGCTGGCTCGGCATAAAGTCGATACGCTCGGCAAGACCGACCTTGGTCAGCTCCTCGACGGCGATCTTCTCGGCCTCTTCCTTGCTGCGCTTGAGCACCTTTTGCTGCGCAAGCATGACGTTCTTTTTGACCGACAGGTGCGGGAACAGGTTGAACTGCTGAAACACCATGCCCAAGTGCGTACGCACCTTATTGAGGTCAACGCCCTTGGCGCACACATCCACGCCCTCGACGACAATCGAACCACTCGTAGGATGCTCCAGACGATTGATGCAGCGAAGCATCGTCGACTTGCCCGAGCCCGAAGGACCCAGAACTACGACGACCTCGCCCTTATGCACATCCAGATCGATATCGCGCAGGACCACGTTATCGCCAAAGGCCTTCTGGAGGTTCTTAATGCTGACGACGACCTCGTTCGAGTTATTGGTTTCGCTCATGATAGGACCTCCTTACAGACCGGCGATGTGATCGGCAGGCGTCGCGACAACCTGTCCGGCGCTCTTGGCGGGACGCTTCTTCTTGGTCTCGGTCGTACCCAAAAGCCTCGCCTCAAGACCGCTCACCAAGCGAGCGAGCGGCAGGGTGATGACCAGATAGAACAGGGCGGCAACCACATACGGCGTGATGGAGCCCGTCGTGGCCACGATGGTACGGGCGTTCATGACGATTTCGACCACACCCACGGCGGCAAGCAGCGACGTATCCTTGTAAAGCAAGATAAACTCGCTGGTCAGCGTAGGCAAAACATTGCGGAACGTCTGCGGAATCATAACGTAGAGCAGCGTCTGGAAGGCATTCATGCCCAGAGAGCGAGCAGCCTCGTTTTGGCCCTTGGGGATCGATTGAATACCGGCACGGAAGATCTCGCACAGGTACGCAGACGAGTTCATGGCCATGACGATAACGCCCAAAACATAGTCGTCCACCTTGACGCCGGCCAACGGCAGACCGAAGAACGCGATATAGATCTGCAGGAACGCCGGCGTACCGCGAATGATATTCACGTAGATGCCGGCGAGGCAGCGCAGGATGCGCGACTTGGAGATGCGCATAAGCGACAGGGCAAAGCCAAAGGGAATTGCCAGCGGAAACGCCACGAGCACGATCGAAAGCGACATAAGGAAGCCCTTGAAGACGATCGGCAGGCTCTGGACCAAAATGACCGGGTTCAGGAACAGGCGCAGGAACATATTGGAGTTCCACGCCTCGACCCACGGCTGCTCCTTAAGGTCGGCCAGGAAGTTATCGAAGGCCGTCACGCCCTTGATCTCCACCGACGGAATCTTGGAGATCTTCTTGGTCGAACCGTCGGCGAGCGTATAGGTGCCGCTAAAGGCCTCATCGCCGCCCTCGACGGGGAAGGTCACGCCGTAAACCTCGACGCGGAAATAGCCGCCGGCAGGCGCCGTCTCGCCAAAGTCAATCTTGAGCGTCTGGCCGTCAGCCTTGCACGTGGGCTTCATGGGCGTACGATCCATGAGGTCCTCGCCCGAGAGCATCGTCAATCGCGTGTCATCGGTACCAAACGTCGTGCCGTCGACAAACGTCAGCGAAAGACCGCTCAGCTCCTCGTCGGCATCGGCCTGAACTTCCCAAGTGATGCGCGTCTCGGTGCCGCCGACCACATCGCTACCCGAACCGGTATTGGGTCGGGCGGTAATCTTTGCGGTCTCAAGCGCCTGGGCGGTCGTGGGCACGCAGGCCCCCGCGCATACCAGGGCGAGCGCCACAGCCAGGGCACAGGCCAGCTTTTGGAGCATCGAGGGCAGTGGAAAACGCTGCTCCGCGGCCCCTTTGTTCAGTCGAGACAAGGTGGCTCCTATCGTAGAAGTTGCCGGCAAAACGAGACGGAAACGCTCTCCGTCAAGAGAAGCGCAAAGGCCCTTTCCGCCAAAACGGAAAGGGCCCGCGCGCAATCAAGTAGTTATTTTACTTGATATTGTACTTAGCCATGAGGGCGTCGACGGTACCGTCGTCGGTCAGGTCCTTGATAGCCTGGTTGATGTCGTCCTTGAGCTTGGTGTTGCCCTGGTTGATGGCGATGGCGTACTCCTCGCCGGTGCTGATCTGCTTGATGGTCTGGCAGGTGTTGAACTGCTCGGCGGTCAGCTGGCTCGCAACGGAGCGGTTGGTGACTACGGCGTCGCCCTTATCGGACTGCAGGGCGCTGAAGCACTCGGTGGCGTCCTTGTAGGGGACGATCTTGGCCTTGGGGAAGTTCTCCTGGGCAAAGGCCTCGGCGGTCGAGCCAGACTGGACGATGATGGTAGCGTCGGCGTTGTTGAGCTTCTCGCTGTAGTTGTCGGCCGTGATGTCGGTGTTATCGACCTTGGTCACGATAGCCTGATCGTCCATGTAGTAGGAATCAGAGAAAGTGACTTCCTTCTCACGCTCGGGCGTGTCGGTGATAGCCGCGATGGAAACGTCATACTTGGCGCCCGAAGCGACGCCCGGAACCAGCGTGTCAAAGTCATTGTTGACGTACTCGACATCCAGACCCAGCTTGTCACCGATAGCCTTGATGAGCTCAAGGTCAAAGCCCTGGTAGTCGCCGTTGTCATCCTTGTACTCAAACGGCGCGTACTCGGCAGAGGTGCCGACGGTCAGCGTGCCGTCCTTGACGAGCGCGTACTCCTTGGAGCCGTCGACCTTCTCGACCTTAGCGTCGTCAGAGCTGCTGGAACCGGCATCAGAACCAGAGGTGGCGTTGGACGAACCGCAGCCCGTCAGAGCAAGGGCGAGTGCCATAGCACCCGTGGCGGCAAATGCGCCAAGCTTCTTCAGCTTCATAATCAGTCTCCTTCCGGTGACCTCGTTTGATTCAGAGGTCTGCAAAAACTGTTGGCTATTATGCACCCGGAATTACGAATCTGCAATGAGAAAACTGATTGAAACAAACCCATAACGTGAATGGAATACTCTACTTTGTGACAGTCATTACTGCTGCAATGACCTTAATAGTCTAATTTCAGCTGCATAACCTGCAAGTTCGTTCGGAGTCTCCAAAATAAACGGCAGCGAACGCAAGTGGCCATTCGATACAATATTCTGCATAGCCTGCATACCGCCACCAAATTCCTCGCTGCCAAGGTATCCCTTGCCGATGCACTCGTGACGATCTTTATGGGCGCCACAAGGGTTCTTCGAATCGTTGATGTGTACGGCATGCAAGCGATCGATACCCACCACGCGGTCGAACTCGTCGAGTACGCCGTCCAGATCATGGATGATGTCGTAGCCGGCATCGCTCACATGGCAGGTGTCCAAACAAACGCCCAGCTTATCGGACAGCTCTGGGCACTTGGCGGCAACGCCCTCGATAATGCACGCCAGCTCCTCAAAGCTGCGGCCCACCTCGGTACCCTTGCCGGCCATGGTCTCGAGCAGCACCGTCGTCTGCTGGCCCTCAAACATCACCTGGCACAGGGTGTCGACAATCATCTGAATGCCGGCGTCGGAGCCCTGCCCCACATGCGCACCGGGATGGAAGTTGTAGTAGTTGCCGGGCAGCGCCTCCATGCGCCGCAGGTCCTCTGCCATGGCCTCCAGGGCAAACTCGCGCGCCCGCTCTTTGGCTGAGCAGGGGTTATAGGTATACGGGGCATGAGCCACGAGCGGGCCAAAGTCGTTTTGCTCCATAAGCTCGCGCAGGGCCGCCACGTCATCCATGTCAAGGTCTTTCGCCTTGCCGCCGCGCGGGTTGCGCGTAAAGAATGCAAAGGTATTGGCGCCAATGGACAACGCTGTCTCCCCCATTGCCCGATAGCCCTTCGTCGTCGAAAGATGACACCCGATCGTCAGCATCTCCAGCTCCCTCCTCATCAGTTGCGGTGAAATACGGTCTATTGGTGCCTTATTTTGGCGCAAACAGACCGTATTCCACCGCAAGTTATAAAAGGGGCATCAGGGGCACGGTCCGCCGAGCCCCCACGCCCTAAAGTTTCAAGCGAATCGCATCGATGATGTGCGCACAGCGCTGTGTGGCGGCTAGGGACATGATGGGGCTTTCGAGTTTCCCCGCCTGAATGAGCCGCGCCGCATGCGACACCTCACCGTAAAAATCATCGACCTCAAATGGTGCATCGATTTCGAGTATCCGACCGTCGGAATACTTCACATGAGCGAGCTCGGGGCGATGGAGACGCTCGATTTCCAACGAGCCCCGCTCACAGGCAATCGTTAAGCGGCTTTCATATGTTGCTTTGCCGTCGCACACCATATGAATGGGTATACCGCCGACGCTCATATGGATCTCGTCGGCCCAATCGACGCGGCCGCCCGATACGTCACGCCAGCGAACTTCACGAGACGAAACCTCGCAAGCGCCCGCGAGCAAATCCTCAAACCAACCGACTGCATAGCAGCCCATGTCATATAGACAGCCGCCCTGCAATGAATCAAGCAGATAGCCCGAAGGAGACTCGCCGTAATCGAGCTTTTGCACGCTTTCAATCGAGACAATACGGCCAAGCTCACCCGACGCAAGCAAGTCCTTCACGCGAGTGCGCATCGGGCAAAACCGATTCTTCATCGCCTCCATAAACAGCACGCCGCGCTCGCGAGAGGTGGAGGCAATCGAGAGAGCCTCTTCCTCACTCAAAACGGCCGGCTTTTCGCACAGCACGGCCTTTCCGGCGCACAGCGCGCGACAGGCCCAACGCGTATGCATGCCATGCGGAAGAGCCAAGTAAATTGCGTCGACATCGGGGTCGGCAATCAGCGCGTCATAAGCCGCATCGCCGTTATCGTCGACCGAGGCATGGCCATGCGCAGCATCAATCGAAAACGCTCGGCAAAATTCCTCGACATGTGCAGGAGTGCGGCCGGCCGCAGCCACCAGCCGTGCCCCGTCGACCTTCTTGAGCGACGATGCAAATCGATGAGAAATGTGCCCAGCGCCCAAAATGCCCCAACGAACCTCACGCGAATCATCCCATGAATCCCGATGGCCCACGACAGCCCCCTTCAGTTGCGGTGGAATAGTCCCTGTTTAAGCCCTATTCTGCCGCAAGCAGGAACTATTCCAGCGCAAGTTATAAAAGGGTCACGAGGAGCGCGTTTTGCCGAAGGCCTTAAGCACTGCCGTCACGGGGCCAGGCTGGAAACGTCGGCGCACGTCATCGAGACGCTCGGGGATATCGATATGCTGTGGGCAGTGGCGCGCGCATTTGCCGCACTTGACGCAATTGCTCACCAGCTTGGCCTCGCTTGTGCGCACCGCGCTCGCCGTAAAGTACTGCGATAGACCCGTAAACCAGCTGTGCGCATAGCTTGCGTTGTAGGCGGCAAAACATCCAGGGATATTGATGCCTTTAGGGCACGGCATGCAATAGCCGCATCCCGTGCAGGGCACGCGATTCGATTTTTCAAACTCATCCAGCACGTGCGCGATCGTGTCGAGCTGGTTGGCAGTCATCGAATCCGGCAGGGCCCGATCGGCCAACACCGCGTTCTCATCCACCTGCGCGATATCGGTCATACCCGAAAGCAGCATCGTCACCTGAGGATGATTCCAGACCCACGAAAGACCCCAGGCGGCAGGAGTGCGCAAATGCGGGTCACGGGCACTATCGAGCACAGCGCGGGCCCGTGGCGGCAGCTTGCCCGCTAAACGCCCGCCCAGCAGTGGCTCCATCACAAACACCGCGAGGCCTCGCTCGGCGGCGGCCATGAGCCCCGCTGTTCCCGCCTGATATCGCTCTCCAGCGTAATTGTACTGGATCTGGCAAAAGTCCCACTCATATGCATCGAGCATCGTCAGGAAATCCGCCGCGCTGCCGTGGTACGAAAAACCAATCTGGCGAATGCGCCCCGCCGCCTTTTGACGCGCGATCCAGTCCTCGATGCCCAACGCCACCACACGTTCCCACTGGGCGGGCGAGGTAATGTTGTGCATGAGGTAATAGTCGATATGGTCGGTCCGCAGGCGGCGCAGTTGCTCGTCGAAGAACCGGTCGAAATCCTCCGCGCATTTGCACGAAGCATGCGGCAGCTTGGTTGCGAGCAAAACCTGGTCGCGCAAGCCCAGGCGCTCAAGCGACGCACCCACACAAGCCTCGTTGCCGGGATAGAGATAGGCCGTGTCCAGGTAGTTAATCCCCTGCTCCACCGCACGGGAGATGATGGCGTCGGCAGTCTTCGCATCCGGGCGTCCCGGCGCACCGGGAAACCTCATGCAGCCCAGCCCCAACGCCGAGATACGGTTGCCGCTTTTGGGGTCAACGCGATATTGCACGGCCCCTCCCCTCCCATCGAAGCCCTGACAAGGCGAAACAAACCCGTCACGTCATCGAAACACATCGGAATCGCAATTGAGAACGTATCGTAACGCAGCAGAAATCAGGCCGTCACGGCACCGCTTTAACATCAGCAAAAAGCCCGATGAAAGGAGACGAGCGTGACCACACGCGAGGACGCCTACCCCTACCCCGGCGAACAATACATCCTCTCGGTCGACCGCTATCAGATCGAGGTCATGGACCATCTAGACGAGCTTCCCGCCACGGGCGCCGTCATCTTCTGCACCTTCCCTAAGGTCCGTGATGGTGTCGGATACCCCGCGCGCGTTTTTGCGGTCTGCCCCGCGGCATAAGCGCACTGCGCAATAGTTTCTTTTTCACAACAGCAGCCCCGCGCGCCCACCAAACGCCCCGACGACATACAATCCATCAGGCGCCCCATATGCGGGCGCCTTTTATATGGGGAGATGATTCATATGCAGATCAACAAGGTCGCCTTTATCGGCAAGGGCGGCGTCGGCCTGCTCTACGGCAGCATGATTGCCAAGGCCCTCGGCAACGACGCCGTCGAATACGTCATGGACGACGCTCGCTTTGAGCGCCATGCGAACGACGCGCTCACCGTCAACGGCAAGCCCTGCGATCTCACGTCCGTCCGCGCCAGCGAGGCGACACCCGCCGATCTGGTCATCCTGACGGTCAAGACCACCGGTCTCGACCAAGCACTCAAGACTATGGAGCGTGTCGTGGGACCCAACACGCTCATCGCCTCGCTGTGCAACGGCATTACGAGCGAGCAAAAGATTGCCGAACGCTTTGGCTGGGAGCATACCGTTCTTGGTATCTGCCAGGGCATGGACGCCGTGTTCCTCAACGGCGCGCTCACCTTTACCAATGCGGGCGAGATTCGCTTTGGCGCGGCAGCGGGCACCGACCCCGCGACTGTCGCCGCTATCGACGAGCTCTATACGCGCTGCGGCATCGCCCATACCGTCGAGGACGACATCGCCCACCGCATGTGGGCCAAACTCATGCTCAACGACGGCATCAACCAGACCTGCATGGCCTACGGCGGGACCTACGGAAGCGCCACGGAGCCGGGCTCCGAGCAGCGCCGCTGTTTTGTCTCCGCCATGCGCGAGGCGCTTGCGGTTGCCAACGCCGAGGGCGTTGAGCTGACCGAGGCAGACCTGACGCAAATGGTGCACCTCATCGAGGGAATCGACCCCACCGGTATGCCCTCGATGGCGCAGGACCGCATCGCACAACGAAAAACCGAAGTCGAGGAGTTCGCGGGCACCATTTGCCGCCTGGCCGCCAAACACGATATCCAAGTGCCGCAAAACGATTGGCTCTACCAGAGGATTCGCGAAATAGAAGGCAGCTGGTAGTGCTCGGCATACTGCAGCCAACAGATCCAATGGTAAAGCCGCCGCAAGGGGCACTCCCCTCGCGGCGGCTTCCTTTTTCATCTTTGACCAAAAATCAGCTTCACAACGGTTAGAGCTGCGACTCCGACGCCTGGCCCTCATCGTCGCGACAAAGGGCTACACCCGCACTTCCCAGCAGCGCGGCCGCGATCAACACGCCAACCACGATAGAGGCAGCCCCACAAGACCCCTGCATACCCGCGACGAGCGCGGCCGTAGGACCAAGGCAACCAAGCATCAACGCGACGGCGGCAACGGCAATATCTCGAGCATTCACAAGACCACTTCCTCCAAGAGAAAGACCTTATTTCTCAAGAACCAGTGTGCCCCGCATCCATACGCCCAGCGTACCGCCACGGTAAGGGCTCTGTTAACTCAAACGCATACATAGAACGGACGTCCTTACGTTGCCCTAAAGCTCGGTAAAGACGCCCGTCCGCCAAATATCCGTGATGCAGAAAAATTACCAACCGGTGTAGTAGTCGGTGGTTCCGGCAGCGCAACCGGAGTCATAGACCTTGCAATCACCCTTGGAGCCCGTAAAGGTCGAGCCCTGGGCCATATCGCCCGCGGCAACAACGTAATAGCCGTCGGAATCGCGCCAGAAGCCCTCAGAATCCTGAGTCCATTCGCCCGTGCGATAGTGATAAAGCACATTGCTGCTGTAATAGGTCTCGCGGCGCCCGTTGTAGTTATTGACACCCGCAGAGCGCGTCAGGCCCGATCCGTTCGCGTAGGACGCGGCAGACGCGTAGGACGGAGTGTAACCGGCGTTGTAGTACGAAGCCTGGGCGACCTCGGCAGCCTCCGCCTCGGCGGCAGCCTCGAGCGCATTGCGCTTGGCATCCTCAAGCGCAATGCGCAGCTCATCGAGCTCGGTCGACCTGGCGTCAACCTCCCCCATCGTCAACAGGCTACCCGCGCCGTCGATGCAACCCTGCAGCACAGCGCGCTCGTCATCGGTGGCATAGTCACCGTACATGTTCATGATGATCTGAGCGCGCATCTCCAGGGAATCGCGCTTGGCCTCCATCGAGGCGTTCCACTCCTGCATGGAACCATAACCATCGCCGCGATAGTCAACGGGCTGTACCAGCGTCGTCTCGGACGGAGTAGATCCAACCGTATCGGACAGTGTTGCGGCGTGGGCATCAGTTGCACCGGCGCCCGCCAAAAGTGCCACGGTCAGAGCGGCGGAAAGGGCGGCGGCTTTCGGTTTTCGTGAATCGATCCTCATGTAGCTGGAAACCTCCGTAGTGCGTTTTTGCTGCGTTTGAGCTGCGTGTGATTCGATCGCGCTGCATAGTACCCCGAGCAAATCGCGACCTGCGGTTTTACTCAAAAGGCGCACGTCAATTGCGTAAAACTCACATCCTCTCAACAGGAGTTTTCCACAACTCAAATGCATAAAGCGTGTCAAAAACCCTGTTTTTGCACCCGCTCTATGCAAAAAAGGCGCCTGTGCAACCATTGTTCGCACAGGCGCCTTGAGCAGGCATTTTATGCAGTTATACCTATCGAGTCGCAAGGGGTCCTTGCACAAGTCGCCTTACTCGTCCAGCGCGGCGAAGGCCTGCTTCAGATCCCAAATGATATCCTCGGCGTTCTCGGTACCGATGGAAAGACGGATCGTGGAGGGCGTGATGTTCTGCTCGGCGAGCTCCTCGGCAGAGAGCTGGGAGTGCGTGGTGGTAGCCGGGTGCACGACGAGCGACTTGACGTCGGCCACGTTGGCGAGCAGCGAGAACACCTGCAGATGATCGATGAACTTCCAGGCGGCCTCCTGGCCACCCTTAATCTCAAAGGTAAAGATCGAGGCACCGCCGTTGGGGAAGTACTTCTGATAGAGCTCGTGATCGGGGTGCTCAGACAGGCTCGGGTGGTTCACCTTGGCGACATGGCTGTCACCAGCCAGGAACTCAACGACCTTCTTGGTGTTCTCGACATGACGGTCAACGCGCAGCGACAGAGTCTCGGTGCCCTGGAGCAGGATCCAGGCGTTGAACGGGCTGATGCAGGCGCCCTCGTCACGCAGCAAGATAGCGCGGACATAGGTTGCGAAGGCGGCGGGACCGGCAGCCTCGGCAAACGAGACGCCATGGTAGGAGGGGTTGGGCTCGGCGATCTGCGCATACTTGCCGCTCGCCTTCCAATCGAAGTTACCGCCGTCGACGATCACACCGCCCAGCGAGGTGCCGTGGCCGCCGATGAACTTGGTTGCGGAGTGAACGACGATGTTGGCACCATGCTCCAGCGGACGGAACAGATACGGGGTGCCGAAGGTGTTGTCGACGACAACCGGCAGACCGTGCTTCTTGGCGATCTCGGAGATGGCGTCGATGTTGGGGATGTCGGAGTTGGGGTTGCCGAGCGTCTCGAGATAGATGACCGTGGTGTTGTCCCTGATGGCACCCTCAACCTCTTCCAGGTTATGGGCATCGACAAACGTGGTCTCGACGCCAAACTGGGAGAGCGTATGCTCCAGCAGGTTGTAGGAACCGCCGTAGATGGTCTTCTGGGCGACCACGTGGTCACCGGCCTGGGCGAGAGCCTGCAGGGTATAGGTGATGGCAGCGGCACCGGAGGCGACGGCAAGACCTGCCACGCCACCCTCGAGTGCGGCGATACGGTCCTCGAAGACGCCCTGGGTGGAGTTGGTCAGACGGCCGTAGATGTTGCCGGCGTCGGCAAGACCAAAGCGGTCGGCGGCGTGCTGGGAATTGCGGAACACATAGCTCGTGGTCTGGTAGATAGGCACGGCGCGGGAGTCGGATGCGGGATCGGCGCTCTCCTGGCCAACGTGAAGCTGCAGGGTATCGAAACCAAAGGTGTGCTCGGGGTTGTTGATGAACAGGCTCATGATGATCTCCTTGATCGAACAAAAGTAAATAAAAAGAGAGAAGTAAGTCGCTGTCTCCTGATCACGCCGACGGGCGCAAACAGGAGCCCGGCATTCGTCTTGGTAAGCAATTCATATGCGGGCCTCCTTTCGCATCCCGGTTCCGTGGTTGGCTTAATTACCTACCGCCTTTGTGTGTTTTGAATAGTACGAGCATTGTTTCCCTCGGTCAATCACTTAAAAGCGCTAACCTGTTATCGGTTTTTTAGATAGCTATCGAAAGGACGGGCGCCGATGACCCTCCAGCAGCTTCGCTTTCTTATCGCCGTGGCAGAATCCGGCTCAATTAACGCCGCAGCTCAGCGCCTCTATACCGCTCAGTCCAACATCTCAAACGCCGTCAAAAGCCTGGAACAGGAACTCAATCTGGAGATCTTTACGCGCTCCAGCCGCGGCGTCACGCTCACCAACGACGGCACCGAGCTTTTGGGTTATGCACGCCAGGTCGTAGAGCAGGCCGACATGCTCGAGGCCCGCTACGAGGACGGCGGTACCCCGCAAGCCCGCCTCGCCATTTCCGCCCAGCACTACGCCTTTTCGGTCGAGGCCTTTGTCAACGTAGTCGAGCGCTGCCGCGACAGCAAGTTCGAGTTCATCATGCGCGAGACCACCACATCGCAGATCATCGATGACGTCCGCGCATTTCGCAGCGACATCGGCATCCTCTATCTGGACGACTTTAACGCCCGCGTTCTGCAGAAGGCTTTTGCCGATGCGCGCGCGAGCTTCCATCCCCTATTCAACGCGACGGTCCACGTCTTCGTTAGCGAGCGCCACCCGCTTGCCCGCCGCCCGCAGCTGTCCCTTGCCGACCTCACACCATATACGCGCTACAGCTTTGAGCAGGGAACCTCAAACTCCTTCTATTACGCCGAGGAACCTTTTAGCTATATCCCTTGCGACCGCAACATACGAATCTCGGACCGCGGAACACTTACTAACTTACTTATCACGTCGAACGGCTACACCCTGTCGACCGGTGTCCTCTCCAATGAAATGCAATGGGGTATGGCATCGATCCCGTTAGCAGACGCCCCAACGATGCACGTAGGCTATATCATGCACGACGAGCGCAAGCCCTCTCCCCTCTTGCAGCAATACCTCGACGAGCTCAACCGCATCATCCATGCCAACTAACTGTCGGAAGACGGGGTAGAAATCGTAGATTGCTAGCCCCCGGCGGGCATGGCGCTACAATGGTCACTCACACGAAACGTACCCAACGAAAGGAAGCCCGTGAAGGTCATCATCTATACCGACGGCTCGGCCCGATCAAATCCGGGACGCGGCGGCTACGGCGCCGTGCTCAAATACACCAACCCCGCCGGCAAGACCTTCACCTCCGAGCTTTCGCGCGGCTACGCCAAGACCACCAACAACCGCATGGAGCTCATGGCGGTCATCGTGGCGCTCGAGGCACTTAACCGCCCCTGCGAGGTCGAGGTCCATTCCGATTCGCAGTACGTCGTCAACGCCTTTAACAAGCACTGGATCGACGGCTGGAAAAAGCGCGGATGGAAAACCGCCAACAAGCAGCCCGTCAAGAACCGCGACCTGTGGGAGCGCCTACTCACCGCCAAAAGCAAGCACAAGGTTGAGTTCATCTGGGTTAAGGGTCACGCCGGCCACGAGCTCAACGAGCGCTGCGATGAGCTCGCCACCACGGCGGCCGACGGCAGCAACCTCGATATCGATACCGGCTTTAACGAGAGCGACCTGTAACGGCGTTTTCGCACGCTATTTCCTGCCCCCTCGCGCTACACTCATCCTGTAAACCGAACGGCACGAGGGGGATACATGCTGCGTATAGCGACCATCGGCACATCCATGATTACCGACGACTTTATCCAGGTCGTCAACGCCAACGACCAAGCCGCGTTTGTGGGCACGCTCTCGCGCGATGCCGAGCGCGGCGCCGCCTTTACCGCCGAACACGGCGGCGAGCGTAACTTCACCGCACTTGACGAGCTTGCGTCCGCCGACGACGTCGACGCCGTCTACATCGGCAGCCCCAATGCGCTCCACTACGAGCAGGCCCTTGCCTGCATCGCCGGTGGCAAGCACGTCATCGTCGAGAAACCCTTCTGCGCCACCGAAGCGCAGGCGCTGGAAGTCTTCCGCGCTGCCGAGGCAGCAGGTGTCGTGGCCCTCGAGGCCATGCGTCCCCTCCACGATCCCGCCTTCCACGCCATCGAGGACGCCCTGGGCGAGATCGCCCCCATCCGCCGCGCCTCATTGCGCTTTGGCAAGTATTCCTCGCGCTACAACGAGATTCTCGCGGGACGCGCCACCAATATCTTCGACTGCAATATGGCATCGGGTTCCCTCATGGACATTGGCGTCTATACCGTCGAGCCCATGGTCGAGATCTTTGGCATGCCCTCCGGCCTTACGAGCATGACCACTCTGCTCGATCCCACCACGCGACAGCTCACGCACGGCCCCATCGATGGCTGCGGTTCCATCCTCGCCAGCTACGGCGGTGGCCGTATCTCCGTCGAGCTCGCGCACTCCAAAATTACGAACGACCTGTTGCCCTCGCAGATCGAAGGCGAGCGTGGCACTATCCAGATCGACCATCTGTCCACGCCCCGCAACGTCCGCATCGACTATCGCGGCGACGTCGTACGCGGCTCGGCGACCGAGGCACCGCGCGAACAGGGAGACAACGGCCGCGTGCTCGACCTGCCCAAATCGAGCAACACTATGGAATACGAACTCACAGACTTTATCACCGCCATCGGCGGCATCGATAACGGTAAGGAAGAGATTTGGGAGACCCCGGCGGGACGCCACGAGCTTGGCCACTACCGCGATGTCACACTCGTCTCACTGCGCATCATGGATGCCGTGCGCCAGCAGGCCGGCATAACCTTCCCAGCCGACGCAGGCAAGCAGGCATAGCTATGGGTCTCTTCGATACGTTCTTCTCCAGCGTCACCGGCGGCAGTCGAGAGCCTCAAAAACCATCAAACGTCGAGCTCGAGCTGCGCCGCAGGCTTACTGTGCTCGCAAGCGACGAGGCCACTCAAGACACTCCCCTGCGCTATTTCCTGCGCTGGGCGGGGCAAGTCCAGGGCGTTGGCTTTCGCTTTACCAACACCAACCTCGCGCAGGCACGCGCGCTCACCGGCTGGGTGCGTAACATGGAAGACGGCTCAGTCGAGATGGAGATACAGGGGGCTCCGGCAAATATCCTATCTCATCTCGAGGCGCTTCATGCCTCCTACGAGCGTATGGGAACGCGTTTTCGCCTCGTAGACGCCCAGGCCCGAGCCCCACTTGCCAATGAAGACGGTTTCACGCCTCGTTATTAGTATTGTGTGCTAAATACGGTATCATTTACCTACGACCGTTGATAGAAAAGAGGCGAGGCGCATGGCGGTGCAAAGAAGGAATACCAGGCAGCGAAAGCTGGTTCTTGACGCCGTGCGCCAAAGCTATAACCATCCCACCGCCGACGAAATCTACAACGTCGTGCGCGCGCAGGATGACAAAATCAGCCGCGGCACGGTCTACCGCAACCTCAATCTCTTGGCCGACGCCGGCGAGATTCTCTCCATCAAGACGCCGGGCGGCAGCCGCTTCGATCGCACGATCGAGCCGCATGCGCATATCATCTGCACCTCGTGCAGCCGCGTCATCGACGTACCGCTCCCCTTCGATGCCCAACTCGACGCCAAGGCATCCGAGCAAATCGGCTGGCACGTCACGTCGCACTACACCATCTTCGAGGGTCTCTGCCCCGACTGCCGGTAGATGTTCGGGACATGCCTTAAAATCCACCTTTCTGCACTCTGCAGCAAAAAGAGATTCCTAGGCATGCCACATATATCTACTCGGCGAGCAGGCGGCGCAGTTCTTCTTCGACCGTGCGCACGTAGCAGACGCGGTCGTTGATGCCACGCATAGAGGGATTGCAGCTCTCCATTAGATAAGGATGGCCCACGACGTTGAGCATGTCGCGGTCGTTTTCGTTATCGCCAAACGCCATCATCTCGTCGGGCGAAATTCCCAGGGCACGACCGTAATCGGCAAGCGCGGAACCCTTGCCCGAACCAAAGCCGATAAAGTCCGTCCACTCGGTTCCCGACGTCATCACGTCGACACGGTCGCTAAAGAGGCGCTCAAAATACTCCAGGGCCGCCGGCTGATCCACCTCGGGCGTCTGGAAGGCAATCTTAATGACGTCCTCGTCGATGTCCTCAGGACGGTCGACCACCGCCACATCGCAGTGGACCTCATAGCGCAAATGGTCGACGAACGCATCGTTGCCGCTCATGGTGTAGAGGTGTCCCTCACACGAAAGGGTCACGTCGGCATGGGGATACGCAACCACGGCATTCGCGATATCCATAGCAAGGCTACGCTCCATGGAACGCTTGACAACGGCACGCCCCTCGTTCATCACTAGGGCTCCGTTTTCGCATACATAGGCGAGCTCATCGGCCACCGGGGCAAACAGGTAGCGCAAGCTCGCATATTGACGACCGCTCGCCGGCATAAACACGATGCCGCGACGATGCAGTTCATCGATGAGCTCAAAGGCCTCGGAACGCGGCTCGTGCTCCCCCGGATGCAGCAACGTGCCGTCCAAATCGCATGCAATCAGCTTGATTCCCTCAAGACCCATATGCTTCCCCAAAGCCTCCTATCAACAGCAAGACGGACCTTGATTGGTCGCCCCTCAAAGCCCGCCTTGCGTATACACGCGCTTAGCCGCGCGTCTTTTTTACGATGGTAAAGTCGGGAGCCATGCTCACGACGGCATCCGCCGCACTCGACGCAAAGCGCCGGTCCGCATCGAGTTCACGGGTAACCACCGAGAGCCGAACGCCCTCGACGCCCCGGAGCATGCGGCCCAAAACAGGCTGCACCGGCGTATACATGCGCACGGTATACTCGTCCGAATCGCCTCGGAAAAGCGGCGCGTGCATATTGCCGATCTCCCAGCACGCATGCGCGAGCGCAATCGGGTCCATGCGGTCAACTTCGACCAAATAAACCTCGGCACTGCGCAGGCGCACGACAACCGCCACGGGCACCATGCCCGAACGGTCGATGGCGAGCACGTCGCCGTCGGTAAAACGACCGCCGTCGGCAGCATCCAGCCGAACATCGACCGTGCGCCCCAGCTCCGTCACGCCCACAAGCGCGCATACATCAGCCTGGTCCCAATCGAGCAGCAGCTCGTCAACTTCAAAGACGCCGCCCAACTTCCGGCGAAGCAGGAGTTCATAGGACGGATCGTTGAGATTTCCCAAGCATGTCGTCGAAACCAAGCGTTCAGGCATACTCTAACCCTCGACCTCAACGAGCTCGATATCAAAGTTGAGGTCCTTGCCGGCCAGCTCGTGGTTGGCGTCGAGCGTCACGGCCTCGGGCGTTACGTCTATGACCACGGCGGGGACGGGCATGCCGCTCGGCGTGGACAGGAAAAGCTTCATGCCCTTCTCGATCTGCTCGATGTTGGGAACCTGTTCGGCCGGGAAGGTAATAACCATCTCGGGGTTGTGCTCGCCGTAGGCATCGGCAGCAGGAATGTGCACGGTCTTCTTCTCGCCCACCTGCATGTCGACAACAGCGGCGTCGAAGCCCTTGATCATCTGACCGGCGCCGCAGGTGAACTCCAGCGGCTCGCCGCGATCGTAGGAGCTATCGAACTGCGTGCCGTCGTCGAGCGTGCCGCGATAATGAGTCTTGACCTTCTTGCCCTGGTTGGACATGGTAACCTCCGTGATAAGGGCGGCGCACAACGCGGGCCGCCGTGAACATATGGCGCTAACTATACCCTAGTCATACAATTCAAAGACAGTTTGCAAAGAAACGCTGCAACCGGAGGAACCATGGCATATCCCGTATTTGACCTACACTGCGACACCGCCGACCGCATCGGCTGGGCCACGCTCGATCTCGACCTGCGCTTTACCGCCGGCACCGACGGTTATTTCCCCGGCGACGAAACGCATCCGCAAGATTTCGACCTCATCGAGGGCAACGCCTGCGCCATCTCGCTCGCAAAGATCGGCAACACGCCGTGGGCACAGTGCTTCGCCACGTTTGTCCCCGATGAGATTCCCACCGCCCACGCTGCGCGCTTCCAGGCGCAGATCATGGCGCACATGAGCGGCCAGGCAATGCTCAACCACGACCGCATGGTCAACGTACGCAGCGCGGCAGACATTCGCCCTGCGCTCAAGGACGGCAAGGTCGCTTGCATCCACACCATCGAAAACGCGACGTTCTTTGCCGAAGACCCCGCGCTGATCGAGGTGCTCAAGAGCCTGGGCGTACTCATGTCATCACTCAGCTGGAACGCGCAGGGACCGCTCGCGAGCGGCCACGACACCCACGCCGGCCTCACCGCCGCCGGCATCGAGGCGCTTACGCAGATGGAGCACGCCGGCATGGTACTTGACGTCTCCCACCTCAACGATGAGTGCTTTGACGAGGTCGCCGCCCGCGCCACGCGTCCCTTCGTCGCCAGCCACTCCAACTCCCGTGCGGTTTGCGGCGCCAAACGCAACCTTACCGACGACCAGTTCCGCACCATTCGCGACATGGGTGGCATCGTCGGCCTCAACTACTGCAGCGAGTTCCTTTCCAACGACGCAACCGACAAGACCGCCGCAGACGTCACCTTCGACCAGCTGGCGGCACATATCGAGCACTGGCTCGACCTGGGCGGCGAGGACGTCATCGCGCTCGGCGGCGACTGGGACGGCGCCACTGTGCCCGCTTTCCTCTCCGATGCCAGCAAGATGCCCGAGTTCCAGAACATGCTTTCCAAGCATTTTGGCAAGACCGTGATGCAAAAGCTCTGCAGCGACAACGCGCTTGCCTTCTTCGAGCGTTATTAATTTCACATCCCTTGAGCGGGCCGGCATGCCGAACGGTCGACATGCCGGCCCGTCCCCAATCTGAAGGACCGCTTTTGACGCAGCAGTTTACGATTTCCGTATCCCGACCGGATGGGACGCCCATCCCCGTCGTAGTTACCAAAAAGCGCGTCAAGAACTTCAACCTACGCGTCACATCGAGTGGTGAGGTCCACGCCAGTGCACCGCTCGGCGCCAGCCGCGAGCGCATCGAAGCGTTTGTAAAGCGCAACAGTGCCTGGATTGTCAACCGACTTGCCCAGCGTGAGCGACGTCAGGCGACGGCGCGAGAGCCGCTCAGTCCCTCGTCCATCATTGCACTTTGGGGCAAGCCCATCACGGTACAGGATGCGCTCGATCACAACTTTGCATCACCCGCACCGCGACCCAAACAGGCCACCTTCGCAAGTTTTATGGGTACCGATAAATCGGATGAAAGCCCACAGACCAAGCGGCACGCAATCCTCGACGGCCTAACGTCCGATGAGCTCCAAGCCCACATCGACCAGCTCTATACGTCCGAAGTCACATCGGCGCTGCGCGATATGGTGCACGCATACGAAATCGCAATGGGTGTCGCCGTTTCTCGCGTTTCCGTACGCAGCATGAAAACGCGTTGGGGCTCATGCACTCCCAAATCCGGCGCCATTCGCATCGCACGCGAACTTGCCGCCTATCCCATCGAATGCCTCGACATGGTTGTCGCCCACGAGCTCGTCCACTTGCTCGAGCCAAGCCACAACCAGCGGTTCCACGTCCTGCTCGACACATACTGCCCCAACAATAGAGCACTGTCCCAGCGGCTCAAGCAGCCACCCATAGAGACATATTAGTACCGGTTAGCGCACGCGCTCGATCTCGACACCGCAGCTTGCCAGGGGAAGACCGACGGGCGCCCAAGGCTTATCGAGCTTGATGCGCACACCAAGCAGCGAGGGATAACGGCGCAGCAGCATCTGGGCCGTACCCTCAGCTGCCGCCTCGATGAGCCTAAACGTATGCTCGCGCAGATAGCCATCGACATCGTGGCACACCGAGCCGTAGTCAATCGAGGCGTCCAGGTTATCGTGCTCCCCCGCAGCGCGCAGGTCGGCATAGAGCACCAAGGACACGATGAACTTCTGGCCCAGCGCGTTCTCCTCGGGATACACACCATGGTTGGCAAAAACCTCAAGCCCGTCAATGACAATACGGTCGGCATGGCGCAGATCGTCATAGCTCACGTGGGGCACCGCCGTTGCGGTGGATATTTCGCCCCTTCCACGGCGGGCGAGCTCGGCGCCTTCAGTCTTGGTTGCATTCTCGGGCAGCTTTTTGTTACTCATCGCGATCGTCTCCTTCGTTTAGAACCCCGACCGCGCAAACTAACTACACGCGAATCGACAGGTTCTTTTTATCATCGCTCCAGTTGCAAGCATTGCGCGCGGGGCATGCGAAGCAGGCGCGCGAGGCCTTGTCGGCCGCATAGAGCAGACGCTCAAGCGGTTGGCTGTTCACGCGCAGCTTTCGATGGCCCAGAATGGCCGTCTTAATGGCTGCGGCATCGGCCGGCTCAAACGCCACGTCATCGGGCATGCCGCCGAGAATCGCATCAGCGACGCGTTCGCTTGCAACATCATGGGATATACCCGATTCATACTGTTCATCTTTGCCGATATCGTGAAGAAGTGCCGTGGCGTAGATGACCTCACGGTCAAATTCGAGCTGTTCCTCGAGATTCTTGATCCACATAATGCGAGCGACATCGAGAAGATGGTCAATACCGTGGCGGCAGAAGATGCGCCCCGATTCCAACTGTGCAATGTTACCCAGGTGCCGCCGGAACAGCCCGTTGGCGCAAATGTAATCAATGCGAGGCATGGCACCAAAGGGAGCCAAGCCCGTAGCCATAAAGCCGCGACGCGACGTCCCCTCATCGGTCTTCGATGTAAAGTCGTTGACGACCCTCATGCTAACGGCCCAGCATCCTAAAGAACCGCTCCTCGAGCGCGGGATCAGTCTCAAAGACGCCGCGGCGAGCGAGCGTCACGGTCTTGGTGCCGGGCTTTTGCACGCCGCGCATGGTCATGCACATATGCTCGGCTTCCATGAGCACAATCGCTCCCTGGGGAGCGAGATAATCCATGAGAGCGTCGGCAACCTGCGCACACAGCTGCTCCTGCAGCTGCAGACGGCGGGCATAAACCTCAAC
>NZ_JBCOTQ010000008.1:52041-53835 GCF_040920445.1 Collinsella aerofaciens
GTTTTGGACAGGTGCTCCTCGGCACTCTGGTCCATACCGCCGGCGATCTCACCATACATACGGGCAACGCGCGCCGGGGTCTCCAGCAGGCCCTCACGAGTTGGGTCCTCGCCTATGCCCTCAAGCAACAGCTTAATGGCGGCCTCGACTTTTTCCTGATCGACCATCTGGGCCTCACTTTTCCGATTTTGCGTTCGCGCTATGGTACCACGCCCTCCGGCATCGGCCACAAGCTACATAGTATGGGTCGAATAGACCGGATCGTCCCGCCAAAGCTCCACGGCGTCGCAAAGCGCAACGTTCTCACGTGCAGCACGAGCGCGCGTGGCGTTCATGTCGATCACGCGCTGATTGCTCGAGCCCCTAAAGCGCAACGAGATATCGTACAGATCCTGAACGAACGGGCCGTCCACCAACATGTCGAGGCAGGCCAGGATACGGTCCGTCACCTCGGTATGATGACGGCCACCCGGCATAAGCTCCTCGAGCACGTCACCGGTAAAGCACCAAATGGTCTTGCCCGACCCCGCAGGATAGGCCGCACGCACGCGTTCGATAAAGTCAACAAGCCCCGCCTGATTCTCGGGCTCCATAGGCTCGCCGCCCAGAATCGTCAGGCCGTCAATAAAGGGATGATCGAGGCTCTCGATAATCTTGTCCTCGACGGCACGATCGAACGGCTCGCCCGCGGCAAAGTCCCACGCGACAGAATTAAAGCAATTCTTGCACCCGCGACGGCACCCGCTCACAAACAGAGAAGTACGAACGCCCTCCCCATCAGCAATGTCGAAATACTTAATGTTCGCGTAGTTCATAAGTAACTCTCCCGGGAGGCCGGGACATATCATCCCGTCCTCAAACATTCTCGGCCTTCGGCCTGCGAAACTGCGGGCGG
Source organism: Collinsella aerofaciens (assembly GCF_040920445.1). Taxonomy (GTDB): domain Bacteria; phylum Actinomycetota; class Coriobacteriia; order Coriobacteriales; family Coriobacteriaceae; genus Collinsella; species Collinsella aerofaciens_BH. Next base: position 52,937 of record NZ_JBCOTQ010000008.1, read on the forward strand.
GACGATATGTCCCGGCCTCATGCAAAGGGTAACTCAATGAACGAAGAGAACATCGAGTATAGGGTTCGAGGTCCAATAAAAACCTTGTTGCAACTCAACCGCCATCGCAAGCAAAGCGTTGTTGCAAGTCAACTCATTTCCGCTTAGAACTTCGAGGAGTGAGCAGACCGCATGCCGCATCTCAGCTACGTCAACTTGGCTGAGCCGAGAGGGCCGCTTGGGCTTTTGCTCGATATGAGTTCCGCACGCAAAGAAGGCCACTTAATGTGGCCTTCGTCTTGCGCAGGACTGTCCGAAATAGCGAGCAAATGCCCAAGCGGCCCTCCCGGCTCAGCCCCGGAGCGGTATTAGAGATGCAGCACGCGGTCGCGGATCTCCTCGGTTCGGCCCTGATTCCAGAATTGGGTACCGATGTAGCCGCACGTACGACGGGCGACGTTCATCTTCTCCTGATCGCGGTTGCCGCAGTTGGGGCACTCCCACACCAGCTTGCCGTCATCCTCGACAATCTTGATCTCACCGTCGTAGCCGCACACCTGGCAGTAGTCGCTCTTGGTGTTGAGCTCGGCGTACATGATGTTGTCGTAGATGTACTGCATCACGCGAATGACAGCCTTGAGGTTGTCCTGCATGTTGGGAACCTCGACGTAGGAGATGGCACCGCCCGGCGAAAGCTGCTGGAACATACCCTCGAACTTGAGCTTGTCGAATGCGTCGATCTCCTCGGACACGTGGACGTGGTAGCTGTTGGTGATGTAGCCCTTGTCCGTCACGCCCGGGATGATGCCAAAACGACGCTGCAGGCACTTGGCGAACTTGTAGGTCGTCGACTCAAGCGGGGTACCGTACAGCGAGAAGTCAATATCGCTTTCGGCCTTCCACTCGGCGCACTTGTCGTT
>NZ_JBCOTQ010000008.1:53987-62800 GCF_040920445.1 Collinsella aerofaciens
CGTCTCGCCCTTCTTCAGACGGGCGAGGGCACCGTACTGCCACAGAATCGGTGCGGCGTCAGAAAGCGTACCCATCAGGCGCTCATGACGGCACAGCAGGGCACGGTGGCACAGCTCAAGGCGCTCATCGAAGATCTTCCAGAACTTGTCCATATCCTGATGCGAGCTCAGTGCGACATCAGGCAGGTTGATGGTCACGACGCCCTGGTTAAAGCGACCATAGTACTTGGGCTTGTTCGGGTCGTAGTTCAGCGCGTTGGCAACGTTGTTAAAACCGTTGCCCGAGCGGTCGGGCGTCAAGAAGCTGCGGCAGCCCATGCAGGTATAGCAATCGCCGTTGCCGGCGGTCTCGCCCTTCGACAGCTTGAGCTCGCGCATCTTCTTCTCGGAGATGTAGTCGGGAACCATGCGCTTGGCGGTGCACTTGGCAGCCAGCTGGGTCAGGTAGAAGTACGGGGAATCCTCGTGAACGTTATCGTCCTCGAGTACATAGATGAGCTTGGGGAATGCCGGGGTAATCCAAACGCCGGCCTCGTTCTTAACGCCCTCGTAGCGCTGGCGAAGCGTCTCCTCCACGATCATGGCAAGGTCGTGCTTCTCCTGAGGCGTACGGGCCTCGTTAAGATACATAAAGACCGTCACGAACGGCGCCTGGCCATTGGTGGTCATAAGGGTCACGACCTGATACTGAATCGTCTGGACGCCGCGACGAATCTCATCGCGCAGGCGATCCTCAACAACCTCGCGGACCTTTTCGGGAGATGCGGAAACGCCGAGCTCCTCGAGCTCGCGGGCGACCTCGCCGCGAATCTTTTGACGGCTCACCTCAACAAACGGAGCAAGATGGGTCAGCGAAATCGACTGGCCGCCGTACTGGGAGGAAGCAACCTGAGCGATGATCTGCGTCGCGATGTTGCAGGCGGTCGAGAAGCTGTGCGGCTTCTCGATCAGCGTGCCCGAGATAACGGTGCCGTTCTGGAGCATGTCCTCCAGGTTCACCAGGTCGCAGTTGTGCATGTGCTGAGCAAAGTAATCCGAATCGTGGAAGTGGATCAGGCCCTCATTATGGGCGTCCACGATCTCCTGGGGCAGCAGCACGCGCTGGGTCAGGTCCTTGGAAATCTCGCCGGCCATATAGTCGCGCTGAACGGAGTTGACGGTCGGGTTCTTGTTGGAGTTCTCCTGCTTGACCTCTTCGTTGTTGCACTCGATCAGCGACAGGATCTTGTCATCGGTCGTGTTCTTCTGGCGCTTCAGGCTCTGAACATAGCGATAGATGATGTAGTGGCGGGCAACCTCGTAGCAGTCGAGACGCATGATCTCGTCCTCGACCAAATCCTGGATCTCCTCGACCGAAACGGTGTGGCCCGCGTTCTCGCATGCCTCGGCGACGTTTTGCGCCGCATAAACCACCTGGCGGTCGGTTAGACGAGAGCTCTCCTCGACCTCCAAGTTGGCGGCGCGGATGGCATTGACGATCTTATCGATGTCAAAGACAACCTCGGTGCCGCTGCGCTTGATGATCTTCATCCTCTTGCCTCTTTCGCGTCGTAACCTCATTGCGCTTCAGAGCCAAACGATGCCCGGCAGGGCTTGCCCCTGTCTTGCGGCGCCGTCGCGCAATCTGTGTTCTCGATAAACCATAAGTCCTCATGCGGACAATCCTCGCGGCCGATCAAGCGGCTCAAAGGCGTGTCCAAATGGGACGAATAAGGTCTTCGTTCTCTGTCCGCCATCTATCATACGACAAAGACGCATCTATATCCTGTATTCTTTTTTTAGTTCAAACACAACATATAGTGTTTCAGCAGGTCAAAGCAATTAGTCATTTTGCAGACGCATTAATTATGAGGGGTTCTTGGCAAGTCGGTAAAACGTTACCAACACGGCTACCTGCATGGCAGTTATAAAACCCCCTTAGTCAAGCCGCTGACAAATCCTACCAAAACCAAGCCGCTCACGCCAAAAGAATCCAAAAGATTGTGCTTGACCAACATGTTGCGGTCACGATCGGCCAGGACGTATGCAATCTGCCGGCACCCCTACGGGATGCGAAGACCATCGCGTACAGACCTTGGATCAATATTTGGTGGTTATTTGGCGGCGTGCTTGGCGGCATAAAACAAAACAGCCCAGAGACATAGCCTCTGAGCTGCGAACATTTGGTGGGCGTTAGAAGATTTGAACTTCTGACCTCTTCCGTGTCAGGGAAGCGCTCTCCCCCTGAGCTAAACGCCCAAATGGAGCGGACAACGGGGCTCGAACCCGCGACCCCAACCTTGGCAAGGTTGTGCTCTACCAACTGAGCCATGTCCGCCTGCGAGGATTTAATATACGGGATGATCCACCCAAATGCAAGAACTTTTTTAAAAAAGTTTTGCGACGCCCTCGCGAACCTCGCGAGGACATCAGCCACCACGGAAGGCGCAGGCAAACGCAAACTCGCCGCAAGAGGCCCCTACATCTCACCGAGCATGATCCAGGCAGAGCTGTCCTGCGTGAGCCTGCCGTCTGCAAGCGGTGATGAGGTGAGCAGGACCCTGCCCGCCGGCAGCTCCACGGGTGCTGCACCGAAGTTCGTCACACACGTCCAGCCGTTATCGCGGCGATAGGCGATGACGCCGCCCTCAGCGCCCTCGGCACCATCCGCAAGACCGGTGCGCCCGTCAAGATCGAGCCACGCAAGATCGTTGGCGCACCCGCGCAGCTTGCGCCGCAGCCAGAGGGCGTCACGATAGAGCGCAAGCATCGATGTCGGGTCCGCTTCTTCCCTATCGGCAGCGTAATCGGAAAACCATGCAGGCTGCGGCAGATGGGGCACCGCATCGGCGTCCGCCGGTGAAAACCCAAACGATCCGCCTTGCGCGGGATCGTCCGCCGCCACCCACGGCAGGGGCACGCGACAGCCGTCGCGCCCCTTCTCGCGCTTCGGTCCGTGCGTATTGGTCGCAGTAGGATCTTCGAGTGCAGCCCACGGGATGTCAGCCACCTCAAAAAGGCCGAGCTCCTCACCCTGGTACACGTATGCCGAGCCCGGAAGCGCCAGCTCAAGCAAAAGGGCCGCCCGCGCGCGGCGCTCGCCGAGTTCACGGTCCTCGTCATAAGACGACCCGTCGCGTAAGAGCCAGTCGAGCGCAATCTGGTGGTAGCGCGTCGCCTTGATTTGCGGCAGGGCATAGCGTGTCGCCACGCGCGGCACGTCGTGGTTGGAGAGTACCCAGGTCGAGGCGGAATCGGATTCGACGGCTGCCTTCAAGCCCTTCTCGATTGCAGTGTGCATGTCATCATAGGTCCAAGTGGCCTTGGCAAACTCAAAATTGAATGTCTGGCCAAGCTCGCTGGGGCGCGCGTAGAGATACTGGCGCTCGGGCAGCACCCACGCCTCGGCAACGGCGCTGCGCGGCGGATCATAGCGGTCGAACACGCGACGCCACTCGCGATAGATCTCATGGACCTCGTTGCGGTCCCACAGTGGATGGGTACCGTCGTCAACCATGTCATCGCCCTCGGCGAGATGCCACCGGTCGAGGTCATCGCGGTCGAGATCCTTGGCGAGACCCTGCGCCACATCAATGCGAAAGCCGTCGACGCCTCGATCGCTCCAAAACGCCAGGACGTCGCAAAAGAACGCGTGAACCTCGGGGCATGACCAGTCAAAGTCCGGCTGCTCGGGCGTAAACATGTGCAGATACCACTGACCGTCCGCAACACGCGTCCAGGCGGGGCCGCCAAAGTTGGCATTCCAATTGGTGGGAGGCAGCTCGCCATGCTCGCCGCGACCATCGCGGAAGATATAACGGGCGCGCTCGGGCGATCCGGGGCCGGCGGCAAGAGCGGCTTTGAACCAGGGGTGCTGGTTGGATGAATGGTTGGGCACGATGTCGACGATGACCTTGATGCCGCGCGCGTGAGCCGCAGCGATCATGTCATCGAAGTCGTCAAGCGAGCCGAGACGTGGGTCGACATCGCAGTAGTCCGCCACATCATAGCCGCCATCGACAAGAGGCGATGGGTAAAACGGGCTCAGCCAGATGGCCTCGATACCCAGCTGCTCAAGATAGTCCATCTGCTGGGTAATGCCCGCGATATCGCCCAGACCCGAACCAGTCGAATCCTTAAACGAGCGCGGGTAGATCTGATAAATCGCGGCGTCGGACATCCATGAGCGCGAAGAAGACTTTTCTGTAGCCATGGGGCGTATCTCCCTTGCAACGAGGTTATGCGAGATGCCCACGATGATACGCCCAAAGCGCACATTCGCAGCAAACAACGCCACAGCCACGCCCCAAAACGCTCGCTCCCTCTCGGGTTCGAACCTCCCGGGACGAATCGACCGATTAGTGAAAAGAACGGAAGACCCACTTTCCCGGCCACGACAGCGAGCGGGCTCCGGGTGCCCCAGGTTGCCGCGAAAGAGGAGGGAAGCGTACTTTATGTACGCGACCGACGATTGAGGGGCAAGATGGGGTGTCCGGGGCCCGCGCAGCGTCAACAAAAAACGCGGTTCGTTAGAACCGCGTAAGATAGTTGGAGCGGACAACGGGGCTCGAACCCGCGACCCCAACCTTGGCAAGGTTGTGCTCTACCAACTGAGCCATGTCCGCATATGTAAAACAAAACGGGCGCCGGAGCGCCCGGATGTTGCCTGGAGGCGAAGCCCGGATTCGAACCGGGGGTAAAGGCTTTGCAGGCCTCTGCCTTACCACTTGGCCACTTCGCCGAAAAAGGACCGCCTAAACGGTCCGGAAATGCAATGGAGCGGACAACGGGGCTCGAACCCGCGACCCCAACCTTGGCAAGGTTGTGCTCTACCAACTGAGCCATGTCCGCTTGCGGGTTATTAATTTACGCGAGTTGTCCAAAAGACGCAAGTACTTTTTTCAAAAAAGTTGCCTGCCGCATGTTCTTGGTAGCTAAACGCGCCAAAGCGATTGGCTAGGCACACGGTTCCAGCGCTCCGCTAAACAGCTTCACCATCTGCACGCGCGTGCCGGCGCCGTCTGTACGACGAGCAACCTCCACGTTATCGACGAGCATACGCATAAGCTTGATACCACGGCCGCGCTCCTCAGATGCGACCGGTTCGTTCGTTTTATCGATAGCATAGCCGGCACCTCGATCAAGCACCTCAACCACAACGCGATCACCATAGGCCTGAATCGTCAGGACGCACCCGATACCGCCCGCATGGTCATAGGCATTACCCAGCGCCTCCCCCGACGCCAATGCGACATCGTAGCGCTCGTCACGGCGCAACGGAAGCGATTCAAGGAGTTCGGCGATACGATGTCGGTAGTATGGAAGATTCTCGATACCCTGACGGACCTCGACGCTCTTACTCCAACGAGGCAGCTCCCCCACCGGAATGGCGGGAATAGACTCCCGTGCCGGCCCCGCGACATGAAGGATATCGACAAGACGAGCAATCTCCAAAAAGCGAACAACTTCACCTGATGCATTGACGAGCGAAAGCAGGCCTTCTCGCCTCATGAGTTCACGAGCGCGCGTAAGCAGGAATGCCAAGCCCGTCGAATCGATAAAGCTAACAGCCTGACAGTTGATGACGACACGACGCACGCCGCGGCCAATCAAAGCATCCAACCGCCGACGCAGCGCAGGCACCGTGGCGATGTCGATATCGCCTGGTGGCGTCAAAACCGCTATGTCATTCCACTCATTCATACGACCATGGTTCCCCAAAAAAGCCCACTCGATGCATTCGTTTCCCCAACCGTGCGGATTCAGCCCGCCCAGCGTCGTCTATGAACGACCCCGTAAAAACTCAAGGGACACCAATGCAATGTCATCGTCCAGCGCCGATTCGGTAAATCGGTCAAGCTCGCCCAAGACCTTACCGCAGATTCCCGATACGCCCTCACCCGAGACAGAGAGCAGAAGGTCACGAAGGCGCTGCTCGCCAAAGAACGCTCCGGTGCGGTCGCGGGCCTCAATCGTTCCATCCGTATACATGAAGAGCATGTCACCAGGAGCGAACGTAAACACGCCTGTCTCGTACACCATGCTCTCAAAAGCACCGATTACGCCCGATTGGCATCCAAGCAGCTCGACCTCTCCCCCACGGGCCTCGCCGCCACCCAGCGGCATCGACTCTGGCCTGATGACCATGGTCGGAGGATGGCCCGCCGAACAATACGTTGCGCGTCCGGCTTTAAGGTCAATCTTGGCGATAAAGGCCGTCACGAACGTCTCGACCCTCGAAAAGCCCATGAGCATGCTGTTAAGGGAGCGTGCCATGCGGGCCGGTCCAGCGCCCTCCCAGGCATATGCCGTCAGGGCCGTCTTGACGAGCGCGGACATCGATGCAGCCTCAATGCCTTTGCCAGACACATCGCCCAGAATCATGACGGCGCAGTCGTCGGGAAGACGGATGAGCGTATAGAAATCGCCGCCGACCAACGCCGAGTTCGTGGCCGACAGGTACACCGAATCGGTTGCAATGCCCGGAACGTCACCAAGCGAATTTCTCATGCCAATCTGAAGGGTCTGAGCGATATGGCGCTCCTCGCGCTTTTGAGATTCGCCTTCGTAGATCAGTTCAAAGTCATGCGCCAAGTGCACCAAGTAGTCATATTCAAGGTCATCAATCGGCTCTTGGCTACCATCACGAAGCAGCAGCGCGCGCGTCGTCGGGCTCTTCGCAACAGAAGCAGGAACAATCGCGTCGTTACTGTGTTTGCCATCACCCTCAGAGCGCGGGCGCCCCGCCTCGATGCCGGAGTCGACGTAGAGACCTTGACAAGGCAGACCATGCGCCCTAAGCCAGCCTCCCATAGGCATCGATTCGTCAACGCGAGTTATACGGACGTGTTTAAGGTCCTCGGCACTCGTGCCGCCCAAAACAGATGCCTCAAAGCCGTCAGGGCCAGCCCCCAGACGTGCCGCTGGCGCCGTCGTGGAAAAGAAAAGCTTCTCGGGATCGTCCGGCAAAGCAACGCGACTGCCGCCTTCAAAATCTATGACGTAGGAATCCAGACTGGCATCATACTCAACAGGGCAAAAATGGCAGTTAAGCATATTGCAGATCTCGGACGATACCGCCTGGGTGGCCGCGGCGGAATCGTCTAGAAAGGTAAACAACTCATCACGCAAGACATTGAGCGAGCGGCCAAGCTCGGCCGTGCGACGGGAGCGAAGGCTCGATGCCATGCCGACCAGCTGGATAGACAGGTAATCGCAAATGACCTCGAGCACATTAACGTCATAGGCGAGCGGTGCCTGAGGGCGTTTCCAACCAACTTCCAGCACGCCAAGGATCTGCGTACCGTAAAAAACGGGAAGACAGATCTCGCTGCGGTACGGAGGCATATCCTGCATACGCAACAGGTGCTTAGAACGATTGTCCAGGTCCATAAACATACCGGAGGCGGCCTTACCACCCTTAAGGTCCTGTTGAATCGACAAGCGACAGGCACGCGACTCACGAAGAACATACGTCGGAATGCCAGCGCCATACGGCAAAAACTCAGGCAGGTAGCTGTCGTACAGCTCCTTGGAAACACCGCGAAGTTTAAAACCGCCGCTCTCAGAAAAATAGATAGCAGCACCCGAAGCATCGAGCGTTCCTACAAGCTGGTTCAAAACGGTATCAAGTAGGCTGGGCAGCTCATCGGAGCCCACGGTACTCATAATGACCGAGAGCGTGCCAGAGAGGCGCTTGTTCGCCACTCTAAGCTCCGAAAGCGCACGCTTGAGCTGACGGTCGTGCGAATACTGTTCTTCGATGCTATGGAGCGCCACCAGGACACGTGGCGCGCGGCGCCCAAAGATGCGTGGAGGCGTTACGGAGCCCGCACGAACCAAGACGGGGATAAAGGAGCCGTCACTCAGCTTGAGCATCAGTTCGTTCTCGGAGCCATCAGTTTCAAATGGCAGACGATGTTCCGTCGCACGTTCAAAAGCGGATGAGTACAGGACGTCTTTAACATCTCCACCGATGACGTCGGCGCGTTCCTCGCACATCAAACCAAGTAAGCGATTATTCACATGCAGAATTGTTCCGTCGAGCTCGCAGATGATGACAGCATCGCTCGTGATCTCGACTAGTTGGGCAACGTCTGCCCACTCGTTGCGTTCAAGCGTTTCCATCGTGGACCCCACCGTCTATCGGTAACAAAAAAGCCTCCGAAGAGGCTTCTCAAATGCGATGGTGTCGGAGGCGGGACTTGAACCCGCATGACCAAAAAGCGGTCACTAGCACCTCAAGCTAGCGCGTCTGCCAATTCCGCCACTCCGACATGCTATGTTGTTGATTCACGGTTCGTTTTGTTGGACCCGCGCGTTCAACGAGGAAGATAATAACCTATGATTCGAGAACTGTGCAAGCACTTTTTTCAAAAAAGTTTACGAATTTGTAAATGAGCAGGTAGATCCGTATGTCCGGCCCCGAATCGGTGTTGCCTCCCGGCGCGTCCTCGGGCATGAGCGATATTTTGCTGCGCACTTCGTGCTGCAAAATATCGCTCCCCCTGCGGAATGCGCCGGGAGGCAACACCGATTCGGGGCCTGCAAATACGTACTTCAGGCACAGTTCTCAAACATGTTCTGAGGGCTGATATAAATTTAGTGGCTCGGCCTTGCCGAGCCCTTATATAAGGAGGCCGGAGCTAAAGCTCCGGCCTCACTCAATTTCTTATTAGATAAAGTGAGCGATCGAGGAATCGCACTCCCCTGCCGAGTTACCGCAGGGCCCGCCCTGGCGTTACTTTTCAGAACATCCCGCACTGATATCTTCTGTATTGAAGACGTCGATGATGCACCCGTATACCATTGACGTCGACACCATCAGATGCGGA
>NZ_JBCOTQ010000009.1:0-54832 GCF_040920445.1 Collinsella aerofaciens
CCCTGCACACACACCACATCCAGGTTGGCGGCGCGACCACCCACGACGGCAACCACCGGTTTGCCATATCGCTTGGCGCGGCGAGCCACACCCACCGGTGCCTTACCGGCGGCGGATTGCTCATCCATATTGCCCTCACCCGTTATGACCAGATCGGCATCGCGCACGCGCTCGTCAAACCCCACGAGATCGAGCACCGTCTCCACACCCGAGCGCAGCTTCGCCCCGAGCGCCAGCAGCGCCGCGCCCAAGCCACCGGCAGCGCCCGCGCCGGGCACGCCGAGCACCGAGCCAAATGTCCGCGCACCCTCGGGCACGCGCAACAACCCCTGAGCCCGCACCCCGATAATCGCCGCATCGAGCAGGCGGCCGTAGCCGACCATCCAGCTGTCGTACTTGCCCAGGGCCTCGGCATCCCCCGTCGGCAGACCCTTCTGTCCACCGAACACTGCCAGCGCACCGCGGCGCCCCACGAGTGGGTTCTCGACATCAGAAAGCACCACGACACGCGCGCCGTTCAGCGCCCGAAGCGCTGGCGCCAAATCAACGCTCGCAACCTGCTCAAGGCCGGCAAGACCGGGGGCGACATCGCAGCCCTGGTCATCGACCACACGCGCGCCCAGCGCCTGCAGCATACCGGCGCCACCGTCGTTGGTGGCGCTGCCGCCCAGACCAATATAGAGTGTCTTTGCGCCCGTGCGAACCGCGCGAAGCATGAGCTCGCCCACGCCATAGGTCGAAGCCGCAAGTGCCGCCGATTCCGTGCAAGGCGAATACCCAATACCCGCCGCCTCGGCCATCTCAATTACAGCCGAGTCGCGCTCGTCGTCCACCAGCATCCGGGCAGACACGCGGTCGCCCAAGGGACCTGCCACCTCGCAGGTCACAATCTCACCGCCGCACGCGGCAACGGCATCGAGCGTTCCCTCGCCACCATCTGCCAGCGGCAATGTACACACCTCGGCATCGGGCCAAACGCGGCGCACGCCTTCGGCAACCGCCGCTTCCGCCTGCGCGCTCGAAACGCTGCCCTTAAAGGAGTCGATCGCCAGCAGCACACGGCGGGGCCGGCGGCACGCAGGACCAAAGTCAACCGCCTCAACGGCGATATCTTCGGCACACGCGAGCGCCTCGGCATGAGCGGTATGCGCCTCAAGATCGGCCCCACAACCGCAGCCAGCACCATCGGTGCCACGCAGCCCACTAAAATAGTCACTCAACACCTCACGACACTCGTCTGCCAGCACGCCGGCATGTACGTTAAACCGATGATTCAAGCGCGAATCGGCATTCAGGTCATACAGCGAACCCAGCGCGCCCGCCTTGGCATCACTCGCGCCATACACGCAGCGCCCCACGCGCGCGTTGACCATAAGGCCCGCGCACATGCAGCAGGGTTCCAACGTCACATAAACCGTACAGTCGAAAAGGCGCCAGCGGCCAAGCGCCTGGGCAGCGGCGCGCACGGCCGCAAACTCTGCATGAGCCGAAGGATCCTGATCGAGCTCGCGCCGATTGTGCGCCCTCGCGACGATCTCGCCGTCGCGCACCACTACGGCCCCGATGGGCACCTCGCCCACCGCCGCGGCGGCTCGCGCCTCGGCCAGCGCCTCGCGCATGAACTTCTCGTCGATTTCGGTGATCGTCATCGTTCGCCTTCCCTGTTGCAAATTCAAAACGATGCTATCATTACGACTCACGGAGAGATGGCAGAGCGGTTGAATGCGGCGGTCTTGAAAACCGTTGAGCGCGAGAGCGTTCCGGGGGTTCGAATCCCCCTCTCTCCGCCACCTTAGTGATTCACCGGCGTCATGGTCCGCTCAAACAGTGCATCGACCACGTCGGCCATCTCGGGTCGACGCTCAAGATCGTGGCCCGATTCCCACCAATTTGTGAACAACCGAATAATGCCACCGGCGATAAACTCAGACGTCGTCTCGAGTGACACGGGGGCCAGGGCATCCTCGGCAAGCACGTTCATCACACGCTCGCGGATGGAGCGGGCAATGCGGTCGCAAATAACGTTGGTCAACATGCCCGACATGCTGCTTGCCAAAATGTTATCCATGAGCCGCTCGTGCGCCAGAATCAAATCCATGGCATCGTCCAAAATCGCGTGCCGAAGCGCGCGCACGTCCTCGGCAGATACCACGCCGGCCTCATCGGGCTGTTTTTGCGGCAAGCCCGACATGAGCTCATCGATATAAAAGGCAAAGTAATCGTTCTTGTCGCGAAAGTGCTTGTAGAACGTCGTGCGGCGAATCATGGCGCGGTCGCACAGCATGGCAACCGTCAGGTCCTCAAAACGATGCTCCTCGAGAAGCTCGGTAAAGGCATCGAACAGGGCGCGGTAGGTTTTCTTGATGCGAAGGTCCACTGGTATCGCCATCCTCAGGGCAAAGACAACACTCGTCAATCTGTCGCATATCTTACACCTGTACCTCGCGCGCTTTGCCCCGGTGCCGACCCCGACGAAAACACAACGCTTACCGGAAAGTTCGGCACGGCAAAACGTTGCGGGTATACTAGTAGCGTTATACCAACGGCAGCTGGCGCATGCCGCCGCGGCCATTCGAAACGGAGACATCATGCTTCCCGTCATCATCGGCATCGTTGTTGTCATTGTGATTGCCTGCGCCATCGCCGGCATCTACAACAACATGGTCACCAAGCGTAACCGCATCGATAACGCCTGGCAGAACATCGATACGCAGCTGCAGCGTCGCAACGACCTGATCCCCAACCTGGTCGAGACCGTCAAGGGCTACGCCAAGCACGAGCAGGAGACGCTCTCCGCCGTGATCAGCGCGCGTAACACCGCCGTCAAGGCCACCACGCCCGAAGCCAAGATGGAAGCCGACAACGTGCTGACCGGTGCGCTGCGCCAGCTCTTCGCCGTAGCCGAGGCCTATCCCGATCTTAAGGCAAACACCAACTTTACGCAGCTGCAGGCATCGCTCGAGGATACCGAGAACAAGATTAGCTATGCACGCCAGAGCTACAACGACTGCGTGCTCAGCTACAACAACGCCATTCAAACGTTCCCGGCTGTCATCTTTGCCGGCATCTTCCAGTTTAAGGAGCGCCAGGGCTTCGAGGCCGCCGAAGCCGCCCGCCAGGCACCGACCGTCAAGTTCTAACAAATCCTCAGCGTATCCTTAATTGCGTATATGCATAAACCGCCCCGTCGAATGCATACTTCGACGGGGCGGTTTCCTTTGTTGTGAAGGTCCCCCTCTAAGCACCGTGCATTTTTAGGAGTATTCAACATAACCAAGGGCTTCGGGCGCCACGGTAAATGCCAAAGACCGCGAATATCCCTGCAAATCAAACGCTGCCAGCCCATACCCCCGCCCATCATTCGTAGGAAACATCGAGAAATCCCGATTTTTCGCCCGAGATCGGTATGCAGGGGCCTTCGATTGCAGAATACTCGCAAAAATGCACGTCGCCACCACCCCCACATGGCGCGAAGCAAAATAAAAGCGCGGCCTAAAAGGCCGCGCACCATCTTTATTCAGATTAATCATTGCCCGTTGTGACATCGCCGAACCCGCAGGGCAGAGAACAAGTTCCCTCCCGGCGCACTCCGCAGGACGCAAGAAGCCCTCGCCGCACGAAGTGCGCAGCGAGGGCTTCTTGCATGTCCGAGGACGCGCCGGGAGGGAACTTGTTCTCTGCCCGGATAGGTAAGACAAATTACGCGACGGTGTAAACCCAGTTGTGCTTATCCTCGACAGCACCGGACTGGATGCCAGTCAGGGTCTCGCGAAGCTTCTTCATCACAGGGCCAATCTCGGTGTAGCCAGCCGGGAAGGTCACAGTCTCGTCGGCGCCGTAAACCTTGTTGTCGATCTCGCCAACCGGGGAGATGACGGCAGCGGTGCCGCACAGGCCGCACTCCACAAAGGTGCCGGCCTTGACCTCGGCCCACTCGACGGGACGCTGGTCAACGGTCATGCCCAGGTCCTGAGCAACCTGAACGAGCGAACGGCGGGTGATGGAAGGCAGAATGGAGTCGGTGTGGGACTGCGGAACGACGAGGGTGCCGTCCTCCTTCACAAACAGGACGTTAGCGCCACCGGTCTCCTCGACATAGGTGCGGGACTCGGAATCGAGATACAGGTTCTCGGCATAGCCCTCGCGGTGAGCCTCCATCGTGGGCTTGAGGGACATGGCGTAGTTCAGGCCGGCCTTGATGTTGCCGGTGCCATGCGGTGCTGCACGGTCATACTCGGAAACGCGCAGCTTGACGGGCTTGAGGCCACCCTTAAAGTACGGACCGACCGGGGTCACGAGAATGCGGAACGTGTACTCAGGAGCGGGAGCCACGCCGATCACGTCACCGGAGCCGATCATAAACGGACGCACGTACAGGGTCGCGCCGGAACCGAAGGGCGGAACCCAGGCGGCGTTGGCAGAAACGACCTGCTTGACGGCCTCAACGAACTTGTCCTTGGGGAACGGGGGCATCTCGAGGCGCTGCGCAGAGTTATACATGCGCTCGGCGTTCATGTCGGGGCGGAAGCAGACGATGCTGCCGTCCTCGGCGGTGTAGGCCTTCAGGCCCTCAAAGACCTCCTGGCAGTAATGGAAGATGCCGCCGCACTCGGAGACATGCAGGGTGTGGTCGGTGGTCAGGCCGCCCTCGTCCCACTCGCCGTCCTTCCAATGGGCCTCGTAGCTGTAATCGGTCTTCATGTAGCCAAAGCCGAGGCTACCCCAATCGATATCCTTCTTCTCGACAGTCATATGTCGCTCCTTACATACACAGTTGCAAACTCGCGAACCCGCACGCAAGGACCGAGGCCGGCCGCGTCGCAACGTCGCACGCCCGGAGCGTAGAGCCGGACGGGACACGCGAACAGCATCAAAGCCGATGGCACGTCGATTCGCATGCACGAGATTGTACTCCGCACGCGCGTCGGATAAAACGCTTTTCTTTAACTAAGTAAAGTATTTTCATTTGACCGAAGCAAAAGGGCCCGCCACCGTAAGCGGTGACGGGCCTCAACTGTACGGTCTGCGCGCTGGCTCGAGCTAGGCGTTCTATTTACCCAGCTTGGCCTTAACCAGACCGACCACGGTCGGGATGATCGACACGGCAACGATGCCGATAATCAGCAGCTCAAAGTGCTCCTGCACAAAGGGAATGCCGCCAAAGAAGTAGCCCAGCAGCGTAAAGACCGTCGACCAGGTAATGCCGCCCAGCACGTTAAAGACGACAAAGTTGCGCCAGTGCATGCCGCCCATGCCAGCGATAAAGGGCACAAAGGTGCGGATAAACGGGAAGAAGCGACCCAGGAAGATGGCCAGGTGACCCCACTTGTCCAAGAAGTCCTCGGACTTTTTGATGCGCTCGGGCGTCATGGCCTTGACCTTGCCCGAAGCGATGATCTTGCGGCCAAAGAAGTGACCGATCATAAAGTTGCACTGATCGCCCAAAATGGCAGCGGCCCATGCGGTGGCCAGAAGCGCCACGATGTTAAAGCCGCCGTTGTGGGCAAAGAAACCCGAGGCGAACAGCAGCGAATCACCGGGAAGGAACGGGAAGAACACCACGCCCGTCTCGATAAAGATGATCAGGAACACGCAGCCGTAGGCCATAAGCGGGCCGGCGGCGATCCAGCTGGCGATCGCGGTGCGCGGGTCCTTAAGCAGCTCGGCAATAAAATTGATGAAACCCATGAAGTAAAACCTCTCAGTTGTGGGCGCGGATACGTCCAAGTTGACCAGTATACGGTTGCGGTGCCCCCTCGTGCGCAACCCCACAAAAGCATGACTCCATTACCAGCAAGTTTGCATAACTGACACTTGTAGCGCAAAGCCGCCAAGATTGTCCTTTTTAATCCCTAGCGAATCGCTATACTTTATTGAATCGCATTGCCATGGCGCTAAGGGAGGGCGGCCGGTGAGCTTTATCAATACCATTCGCGAGGACATCAAGACCGTCCAGGCGCAGGACCCCGCCGCGCAAAACGGTCTGGTCATCTTTCTTTCCTATCCTGGCCTGCACGCCAAGTGGAACCACGTGCCCGAGCACTGGCTGTGGGAGCACGGTCATCGCTCGCTCGCCCGCGTGCTCTCGCAAATCACCCGCCACATCACCGGCGTCGAGATTCACCCTGCCGCGCAGATTGGCAAGCACTTCTTTATCGACCACGCCATGGGCGTCGTCATCGGCGAGACCACCATTGTGGGCGACAACTGTGTGCTCTACCAGGGCGTCACGCTCGGCGGCACCGGCAACGAGACCGGCAAGCGTCACCCCACCCTGGGCAACAATGTCACGGTGGGCACGGGCGCCAAGGTGCTCGGCAACATCCGCATCGGCAACAACGTCAAGATCGGCGGCAACTCGGTCGTCGTTAAGGACGTCCCCGACAACTGCACCGTCGTGGGCGTGCCGGGACGCATCATCAAGCGCAACGGCTGCCGTGTGTTCGAGGAGAGTTTCGACGCCAAGCAGCATCGCGAGTACATGCCCGATGACGCCGCCGAGCAGTCCGCCCTCAACCGCCAGGGCATCACCGAGAATGCCCGCCGCGTCAAGGAACTCGAGCGAGAGGTGGCCGAGCTCAAGGCCCTCGTCGCCAAGCTCGTGGACGAACGCTAGGAACGCAAGCGGCACAAAACGACATCGGCATCAACGCAAAGGCGCGCCAGGGAATTCATCCCCGGCGCGCCTTATTTGTGATGTGGCAAAGAGACTGTCCCTTTGTCACATTATGCGAACTGGCTCAGATAGAGGTCGGCGTAGGCACCCTCGGCAGCCAGCAGCTCCTTATGCGTGCCCTGCTCGATAATGTTGCCGTGATCCATGACCAAGATCAGGTCGGCGTCCACGATCGTCGACAGGCGGTGTGCGATCACAAAGCTCGTGCGCCCGCGCATAAGCGCATCCATGGCACGGCCGATGGCAAGCTCGGTACGCGTGTCCACGCTTGAGGTCGCCTCGTCCAGGATGAGAATCGCCGGGTTGTTGAGCAGCACGCGTGCGATGGTCAGCAGCTGACGCTGGCCCTGGCTGATGCTTTCGGCATCGTTGGCCACGCGCGTGTCGTAGCCCTGCGGCATGGTGCGCACAAAGAAGTCGACCTGCGCGGCACGAGCCGCGGCCACAATTTCGTCGCGCGTTGCCTCGGGGCAGCCGTAGGCGATGTTTTCGGCAATCGTGCCGTCGAACAGCCAGGCGTCCTGCAGCACCATGCCAAACTGCTGCCGTAGCTCGCCGCGATCCATGCGGCTCGTATCCACGCCGTCGAGCGTAATACGCCCGCCGTCAATCTCGTAGAAGCGCATGAGCAGGTTGATGAGCGTCGTCTTGCCTGCGCCCGTGGTTCCCACCACGGCAATCTTCTGGCCCGGCTCGGCGGTAAACGACACGTCGCGCATAAGCGGCTTGTCGGGCGAATAACCAAAGCGCACATGCTCAAAGGAGACGCGGCCCTCCACGCGACCCGGCAGCTTGGCGGCCTTGTCCGGCAGCGGATCGGCCTCCATCTCGGGCTCATCGAGCAGGTCGAACACGCGCTCGGCGCTCGCCAGCGCGCTCTGCAGCGAGTTAAAGGTAAACGACAGCTGCGTCATGGGCTCGGACGCCTCATAGATAAACTGGAAGAACGCCTGGAACACGCCGACGGTCATATGCCCGGCAACCAACATGCTGCAGCCCACAAGCGCAATAACGATCTGCGCCAAACGGCCGATAAAGCGCACTGCGGGGCCGACAGCATTGATCATAAAGTCGGCCTTGGTGCTCACACGAGCCAGTTCCTTCGAAGCCTCGTGCACCTCAGCGGAGCTCTGACGTTCGCGGTTAAACGCGCGGATCACCAGACGGCCCGAATAGCCTTCCTCGACCGCACTCGTAATCTTGGACACCCACTCCTGGCGCTCACCGGTTACGTCATGCGTGCGGCGCGAGACGACCTTCGTCACCAGCAGCGACAGTGCCGTAAAGAACAGAAAGACGAGCGTAAGCTGCACGCTGAACACGAACATCACGCTCACAGCACCAACAACCGTGCCGATCGACACGAGCAGCTGCAGCAATCCGCGCTGCATGCTCTCGGACATCTTGTCCAGGTCGTTGGTCGCGCGGCTGACGACCTCGCCGGGACGATGCGCGTCAAAAAAGGCAAGCGGCAGACGGTTGAGCTTTTGTGCGATGCGGTTGCGTAGGCACAGGTTGAGGCGTTCGGCAACGCTCGACATCAAAAAGCTCTGGAGCGCGTAGAACGAGGCAGCGGCCGTCCAGATCATAAAGTAGATGAAGATGGTCCTGCCGCAGTTCTCCCAGGTGATGTTGAAGGTGGTGTCGTTGGCAAACGCCACCTGAATGTGGCTCCACAGCTCATCGATCACGCGGGCGCTATATGCCGGCGCAGCAGTGTTAAAGATGGCATAGAACACAATGCTCGCGAACACGATATAGAAGCGCCAATGGTCGCCGGCAGCCTCGCTCCACAGGCGGCGCACCGTCGCCCAGGTATCTCGAGGCGTCTCGTCCTCGTCTTCATCGTCCACGTCGCGCATACGCTCTGCCTCGGCGCGGGCGCGCTCGTCCTCGGCACGTTCGTTTTCCTCGTAGAGCGCTTGGCGGCGAGCCTCGCGCTCGGCTGCAGCCTTGGCGGCGTCATCCAGCTCGGGTGCCACGGCAGCCGTTTCCTCGACCAGTACCGCGGCAGCGGCGTCATCAACGCCGCCCTGCTTCTTGAGCTCCTCGGTCATGCTACTCACCTCCCTTCATCTGCGATTCCGCGATGGCGCGGTACACCTCGCAGGTTTCCATAAGCTCGCCATGCGTGCCCAAGCCCACAACCTCGCCATCCTTGAGCACGACGATCTGGTCGGCGTGCAAGATCGTCGAGATGCGCTGCGCGATGATGAGCACCGCAGCGTCACGCGTCTCGTCTTGCAACGCATGACGCAGGGCGGCATCGGTCTTAAAGTCCAGGGCCGAAAAACTGTCATCGAAGATATATAGATCGGCATGCTTCATGAGCGCGCGAGCAATGGCCAGGCGCTGGCGCTGGCCGCCTGAAAAGTTCGTGCCGCCCTGCGCCACCGGGGTATCGAGCCCCTGCGGCTGATCGAGTACAAAGGTGCTCTGGGCAACCTCAAGCGCGTGAAGCATGTCGGTCTCGGTCGCGTCCTCGTTGCCAAAGCGCAGATTACTTGCCACGGTGCCCGAGAACAGCCACGCCTTCTGCGGCACATAGGCGATGTGTCCACGGATCTCATCTTGCGAAAGCTCGCGCAGATCGACACCGTCCAGGCGAATGGCGCCCTTGGTGGCATCGTGGAAGCGCAGCAAGAGCTTGGCCACCGTCGACTTGCCCGAACCCGTCGAGCCGACGATTGCGGTCGTCTGACCGCGACGACAGGCAAAGCTCAGGTCGCACAGGGTGTCCTCGTCGGCATCGTCAAAGCGAAACGACATGTGGTCGAACATGGCCACCGCATCGGCTTCGTCTTGGGGCTCGCGCGCCCCGTCATCCAGCGTGCGCTCGCCATCGACGATGCTCGGCTCAATCTCCAACACCTGCTGCGCACGGTTCAGGCACGCGGCAGCACGCGGAAGCGTCAGCACCACCATCTGGGCCATCATCACAAAGAACAGGATCAGAATTGCATACTCCAGCACCGCCGAGATACTCGCAATCTGCATGGCGTGGGCGCCTACGCGGTTGCCGCCCACCCACAGCACCGCCACCTCGGCGATGTTCATCAAAAAGAAGCTTGAGCTGTCGAGGCCCACAAACAGGTGGTTGACTTTGATGGCGTTGGCGGCGTATTCGCTAAACACCTCGTCCAGACGCCGTTCCTCGTGGCGCTCCTTGTTAAACGCACGGATGACGCGCACGCCCACAATATTCTCGCGCAGTACCACGTTCATGCGGTCGATAAAGCCCTGTAGGCGCATAAAGATCGGAGCCGCGTTGGCAACCGTAAAGACCGCCGCCACCAGCACAATCGCAACGACTACGCCCAGAAGCGTGCCCATGGCGGGATCGATAAACCAGGCGAATATGATGCCCGCCACAGCCAAAAACGGCACGGGCAGCACCAGCTGAATCGTCTGCAGAATCGCCTGCTGAATCACGTTGATGTCGTTGAGCGAGCGCGTGATCATCGATCCGGTGCCAAAGCGCTCAAAATCGCTGGCCGCGAGCTCGAGCGATTTGTCGTACACGGCATTGCGGATATCGCAAGCCACGTTGGCGGCCAGGCGCGCCGAAAGATAGCAGCCCAGCACCGTGCCGCCGCTAGCCATGCTGGTCGCGATAAACATGTATAGGCCGTTGCGTAAAATGTAGTCGACATCGCCCGTGGTAATACCGGTGTTGACCATGTTCGCCAGCATCGTGGGAACCAACAGCGTACCGACGTTATCCACCAGCAGCACCAGCAGCGTCACTGCGACAAGCCCTCGATATGGCTTTAGAAACCTCATTAACAGTCGCACGACTCCCCCTCACCTTGATTCTCGGCTTGGCTCTCGGCAGCGATATGCTGCTTAAAGGCATCGCACTCATCGCCGAGCACCTGAGAGAATTTGCCGATCAAGCGCATAATCTCGCGCTGCTCACATGGCTCAAGCGCGCCAAAGGCTCGCTGTTCGGCCTTGAGTGCCGGCAGCGCATAACGCTCGGCAAATCGCCTGCCCTCTCCGGTCAGGCTCACAACCTTGTTCTTACGACTGCCTTCGGCAAACTCCAACGTTGCGAAGCCCCGCGCCGTCAAGGTTTTAATTGCCGAGTTGATGGTCTGCTTGCTGTAGAACCATTCGCTTGTCAGACGGCTTACGGCAATACTGCCGCCCGCCGTGCTGGTGTCGACGAGCATCCAATAGGCGCAGTCCGAAAGGCCGCAGGCGCGCGAGAACTCCGAATAGATATGGTCGAGTCCATTGAGCAACCGATCGAAGTCGACCAGCGTAACCGCACTATTCATCTATCCCACCATTCGATTGTCCGATTTTTGACCAATTATATGTCTCTAGATTAGTCCGAGTTTTGACTATCGTCAACAGGCTCTCCGCAAATGCGCGCACTTTTATGGCCTATCGGCAGAAAAAGACCGCCGGCGCGGGGGCAGCGCCAGCGGTCACGTGAAAATCGGGTTTTATTGCCTGTTAAGCGGCGACGGCCTCATAGACCGTAGCGCCCGAGAAGCTGTCATGCAGGCTCTTGCCGGCAATCCACGGCAGCTCGACGACCTCGCAGACCGTGTTGACCAACTCAGAGCAGTCAGTAAAGTGGCCCTTGTCGTTGAGGGCCTCGCAATCCTGAACACGCCAATAGCCATCGGTGTGCGTGATGTAGTACTCGTGATCGTTGATCGACACGAAAGCGCGCGTCTTGGAACGCAGCAGCTTCAGAAATCCTTCGAAATCGGTCTCGACGACATCTCCAGCCTGGAACATGATGTTACCTCCTGGCCCGGCGCCACCACGGCGCATTGATAAACGTTGGTACTCCTTTAGTAAAACCTTTATCAAAGGTTATGCGTTCGTCATTTAGGCAAGTGGTAAAAAACCGCAGGGTAGACGGGATAAAACGTTTAACCATCCCATTTGTTTGTCACATTCTGAAGGTACTTTTATGCAAACCTACTTTCCCAATTGGAATCTATCCTTTTGGCCGGGCAATTGACCGTCTATCGTTTGAGCCCGACGGGTATGAACGGGGCATCTGCAACGCCACCGCAAGGAGACACCATGGAGACTATCGAAGCACTCATTCACCGTCGCAGCTGCCGCAACTACAGCGATCGTCCCGTCGAGGCTGAAAAGCTTGCACGTATTATCGAAGCCGGCCAATATGCACCGAGCGGCATGGGGCGCCAGCCGGTGACGTTTGTCGCCGTCACCGGCCCCGCGACCGTCGAGCGTCTCTCGCAGCTCAACGCCCAGGTCATGGGCAGCAACAGCGACCCCTTCTATGGCGCCAAGACCGTTGTGGTGGTGCTGGTCGACCGCAGCGTGCCCACGCATCTGGAAGACGGCTCGCTCGCCATGGGCAACTTGCTCAACGCCGCCTATGCACTGGGTGTCGATTCGTGCTGGATTCACCGCGCGCATGAGGTCTTTGACTCACCCGAGGGCCTGGAGCTGCTGGCCAGCTGGGGCCTGCCCGCCGACGGCAGCCTGCGCGGTGTCGGTAACTGCATTCTTGGCTACGCCGAGGACACGCTACCCGAGGCAAAACCGCGCCGCGACAACGTCGTCTACGTAAGGTAATTAGTTCCGCCGTTCTACCGAACGGCGGGCTCGTTGACGCTGCGCGGGCCGCATTCACGCCAATCTGACGTTCAATTTCGAGGGCGCGACCAGAAGGTCAGCGCCCTCTCATTTCACGTCACCTTGGCGCAAATGCGGCTCGCTCGCTTTTGGCGACTGACATCGAATGAGCCACTGTCTTGGGCAGCTAAAAAAGCCCCGTCCCAAATTAGCTACCCCACTCGTAACTTATATTGACGTCGCCGTTGTCGTCGTTTCGTTCGTCTGGGCCGTTTCGGCGCCATCGCCCTGTTCGTCCTCGTCCTTTTGCGCATCGGCGATGGTGGAGGCCGCCGCAACGATACCGCGCTGGGGCGCGACGCCCGTCTGGGCCTGAGCGCCCTCGACAACTTCTGTACCTACATGCGCGAGCTCGGGCGATTTAAACATTGCGTCCAAGTTGGCGCCACCGCCGGCGTAGCCAAGCGCAGCGAGCGCGATGACGATCACTGCAACGGCGGCCACGATCGGCACGTAGCGATGCCAGCCGGCGGGATTGAGCCCGCTGCGGCGAGCCGCCCCGCGGCTGATGTAGCCGAGCGTTCCGTCGTGCTTGAGCTTTGAGCCCACCACGCGTTTGCGGCCCAACAGCGAGGACTCTGCCTGCATTGCCAAGCGGGCGCTTGCCGAAGGATAGCCGTATTTAGTGCGCTTGAACGAGCCATCAAACCCCGAGGCGTTTTTGCCCCACGTCACCGATGTCGTGCGTCGGTTAACCGGCGCGGCGCTCCGCCTTCTGCGGCTCGGTTTTGAAGTCTCAGCCATATGCCCTCGCACGCCGTAACCAAATCGAAACAATAACGCTTTGGACTGTAGCACACGCGTCGCGCGCGGTCACGGGCGCCTCGCTCAACGGTCATCGTCCTTCAGCAAGCGCCACAGCGTTGTACGGCTTATGCCCAGCACCTCCGCCGCACGGGTTCGGTTGCCGTGGAGATGGTCTACAACCAGATGCGCGATATCTCGCTCGGTATCGGCCAGCGGTCGCAGGATATACAGGTCACTTTCGAGCGTCGGGGCGCCAAAGGTTGCGGTCTTGATCACGTCCTCTTGGGCGAGCACTTCCTCCGCCACAGCGCGGTCCACCGTGCCCGTCCCCGCCAATATATACAGTCGTTCCGAGACCTCGCGGAGCTGCAGATAATTGCGCGGCCAGCGGTAAGCATCGAGCGTCTTCGTCGCCGCGGCAGACAGCGTGGGTGCTGCCGTCTCAAATGCATCAGCGAGATATTCCAAATAGCGCGCAACCTTCGTCGACGCGGCTCCCTGCTCGGCGACTGCCGGCGCCACGCTCACCGCACAGGCGAAGCGCTCGGTCACAAACGCGGCTTGATCACTTTCGCCGCCGCCCGGCATGTCATTCGCCGTCAGCACCACATGGCAGCGCGTCGCCAACGCGGTGTCGGTCATCGTGGAGACCAGCTCGCGGAGGCGCTGGGGGCCAACCGCATTCCAGCCCTCAATGCAAAGGGTCAGCCCCGTTTGGAACAACGGCGATTCGGCGCTTTTGAGCACATGGCGCCAACCGCGCTCGGTGAGTTCATCAAGCGCAAGGGAAACAAAGGGCTGATCGGCAAAAGGACCGTCCAGATAGAGGCGCTTGGCGATCTCGATCTGACCCGCTCCCAGCTCGCCCTCGAGCATAAGGGGCACACCGCGCGCGTAGCTCTCGGCAACCGGCGCAGCCACCGAGGCCGCCCCCTCAACGATGCCGTACGCGCTCGATTCGTAGCGGGCCTCAACCTCGTCGGCGTTGAGCCACTCGATGCCCGCATGCGCCGCGGCGCCGCGCACCTCGCGGACCACGACGACCCAAAGGCCCCCGCCCTCTTTGTCGGTGGGGCGAACGGTCAGGCTCAGGCGCGTACCCGCACGCCCCATAACCAGACGCGCGCCGTCTCCTATACGGTCGAGGCGCTCAGCGACAAAAGCCGCCACATCCCGCTCGAGCGCCGCGTCATTCATGGTCGAGATCGCGACGTCCCCACGCGCATCGATTGCCAATGCCGAGGCCCCGGCAGCAGCCAGGGCCTCGGTCAAGATGTTCAGCTTGGCATCGCTATCCATGATTTGCCCCTGTCCGCAGCGACGTGCAACCGCCGACGGTCGCACGACCGAGTGTTTCAAAATTGAACGATATTGCTCACCAAACACTATAGGGCAGAAAGCGCCGTCCTGCGAGTATAGGTGTTGCCCCGCATCGCCATCCTGGCGGGGCGATAAGAGCTCTTCGGGACTTATAAACCTGCGGACAAGCCATACCCGCAAGAGCTCCTATCGCTCCACCGCAGGCTTGCGCTCACCAGCACGCAGCACGCAGCACGCAAACAAGCTACTTCTCTACCAGATTCCCAGTACGTGTTGCATTCCCAAACTCATGCACGCAATGCCAATCCAGCAGCAAAAGCCCAGCGCGATGGGCTTGCCGCCCTTTTTGACCAGCTCGACGATATCGGTATTAAAACCAATAGCCGCCATGGCCATCACAATAAAGAATTTCGACAGCTCCTTGATGGGCGCCGTGATGGACACGGGAAGCTGAAACACCGTGGTGATCACGCTCGCCAGCACAAAGAACAGCACAAACATGGGAAACGCGCGTTTAAGGGAGAACGTGCTTTTGGCGTCGACGCCGGCCTTGCGTGCCAGATGCATCTGCCAGCATGCGAGGACCAACGTGATGGGAATAATGGCCAGCGTCCTGGTGAGCTTGACCACTGTGGCGCTCTCGAGCACATTGGCGCCGGGATGCATGCTGTCCCAGGCGCTCGCCGCAGCCGTTACCGACGAGGTGTCGTTGATGGCGGTGCCGGCAAACAGGCCAAAGCCCTCGTTGGTCAGCCCGAGCATGCCGCCGAGCGTCGGAAACACGAGCGCCGCGATAACGTTAAACAGGAAGATGACCGAAATAGCCTGGGCAATCTCGCGATCGTCGGCATCGATGACGGGTGCGGTCGCGGCGATGGCAGAACCGCCGCAAATCGACGAACCCACACCCACAAGCGTCGCGATCTTGCCCGGTACGTTCATGACGCGGCAGAGCACAAAGGCGATGACAAGCGAGGTCGAGATTGTCGCCACGATAATCGGCAGCGACTGGGCGCCCTTGGACAGAATCTGGGAGAGGTTCATGCCAAAGCCAAGCAGGATAACCGCGTACTGCAAGACTTTTTTGGACGTATAGGTAACGCCGGCGGCGAGCTGTTCGCGACGATTCTTGGGAAAGACGAGCGCCAGGACCATGCCAAAGAGGATGGCAAATACCGGACCGCCGACCACCTCAATTTGTTTGCCGAGCAACGTCGCGGGAATGGCGATGATCAGGCAGAACAAGACGCCCTTCCAGCGCTCGCGTACGATATTTGCCAGTTGCATATGGGATTCCTTCTTTCTATTTCACGTTTGCGACGGCTTATGATACGGCAACATTGAGCGCAGCCTTGCGCAAACACAGACTAAGATGCCGCAATAGTTCTCAGGCAACAGCCGAATTACCCACCGCGGAGAGCTGATTCGCGGCATAATTAACAACTGACATATGAGTTTGATAGAACAGTTGCGAGGCGCTATGGAAGAATCGATGCACGTCGGCGAGCAGGAAACGAGCCTACAGGACCAGTCCTACCACACCATTCGACGCAAAATCGTCTACCTGGACTACAAGCCGGGCGAAAAGCTGGGCGTCAAGCAGCTTTGCGATGACCTGGACATGGGTCGCACGCCCGTGCGCGAGGCTTTGGTTCGCTTGGCGCAGGAAGGCCTGGTGCGCACCGTGCCCCAAAGCGGCACCTACGTCTCACCCATCAACCTCACCCTTGCCGAGAGTGCCTGTTACATCCGCGAGCATCTGGAAAAGCAGGTGATCGTGGAGTGCTGTGCTCGCGCCACGTCGGCTGGCATCGAGCAGCTCGACCGCGCCATCGTGCTGCAGGAAAAGGCCATGGCCGAAGAGGATCGCATCGGCTTCTTTTTGAGCGACAACCTCATGCATCACATGATTTTTAGCATCGCATGTCGCAGCACCGTGTGGTCGTGGCTCGAAGAGACCAATGCCGACCTGGAGCGCTTCCGCTGGCTGCGCGCCGCCACGCAGGTTCTCGACAATCAGGACATCGTGAACGAGCACAAGCAGATTCGCCGCGCTATCGCCGGTCGCGACCCCATCGAAGCGAGCTTTTTGGTCAGCAAGCACCTGCACATGATGTTCCGCAATCAAACCGAGGTTCTGGACCAGTTCCCCGAGTACTTCGAGACCAGCAAGCTCCGCTAACCTGCCAAAAAGGGACAGGTTCATTTTGGCAGGTTTTATCCGGGCAAATGAAACAAGGCCCGGCTCCGTCTTGATGCGGAGCCGGGCCTTAGTCGCTAGAACGGCGGAACCAACTACTCTACCGTGACGCTCTTGGCCAGGTTGCGGGGCTGGTCAACGTCGCAACCTCGCAGGATGGCTACCTCGCGAGCGAGCAGCTGCAGCGGGACGCTCGCCGTGATGGGGCTGAACACGTCGCGGACTGCTGGTACGCGAATGATGCAGTCGGCGATCTTGTTGATCTCCTCGTCGCCCTCGGTGGCAACGACGATGACCTTGGCGCCGCGCGCCTTGCACTCCATGAGGTTCGACACGGTCTTGTCGTAGGTGGCACTCTTGGTTGCCACGGCGATGACGGGGAAGCCCGGGTCGATCAGGGCGATGGGGCCGTGCTTCATCTCACCGGCGGCGTAGGCCTCGGCGTGCAGGTAGCTGACCTCTTTGAGCTTGAGCGCGCCCTCGTAGGAAATAGCGGCACCCATGCCGCGGCCCACGAACAGCGCCGACTGCGCGTCCTTGCACAGCAGGGCGGCCTCATGCACGGCCTCGGTCTGGGTATCCAAAATCCACTGGATCTGCTCGGCCGTATCGGAAAGCTCGCGGAACAGCATGCGCGCCTGCTTGGTGGTCAGGCGGTACTTGACCTGCGCCAGCAGCAGAGCCAAAAGCGTGAGGCTCACAACCTGGCCGATAAAGCTCTTGGTCGAGGCGACCGCAATCTCCTTGTTGGCCTTGGTGTAGATGACGCCGTCGCTCTCACGCGCCACGGGGCTGCCCACCACGTTGGTGATGCCGAAGACCTTGGCGCCCTTGATGCGCGCGTCGCGAATGGCAGCAAGGGTATCGGCCGTCTCGCCCGACTGGGACACGGCAACGACGAGCGTCGTCGGCGTGATGATGGGGTTGCGATAACGGAACTCGCTGGCCGCCTCCACCTCGGTGGGGATGCGAGCCCAGCCCTCAATGAGATTCTTGGCAATGAGGCCAGCGTGATAGCTGGTGCCGCAAGCGATCACGTAGACGCGGTCGATGTCGTTGAGTTCCTCGAGCGAAAGGCCCAGCTCGTCGATGTCGAGCTCGCCGGCCGGCGTCATACGACCAACCAGCGTGTCGCGCACAACGCGCGGCTGCTCGTGAATCTCCTTGAGCATAAAGTCGGGATAACCGCCCTTTTCTGCCATGTCCAGGTCCCAGTCGATGTGGGTGACCTTGGGCTCGATAACGTTGCCGGCCTCGTCGGTGTACTCGACGCCTGCGGGCGTGAGCTTGGCAAACTGACCGTCCTCGAGCACCACGACATCGCGGGTGGCGTCGATGAGCGCGATGACATCGGAAGCAACATAGGAGCCGGTTTCGCCCACACCGACTACGATCGGGGAATCCTTGCGGGCCACGGCGATCACGCCGGGCTCGTCAGCGCACACGGCGGCCAGACCATAGGCACCGACCACGTGGGTGCAAGCCTCGCGCACGGAGGCCATCAGGTCGTGCGTCTCGGCATAGGCCTCTTCGATCAGATGCGCGAAGACCTCGGTATCGGTCTCGCTCTTAAAGTGGTGGCCGCGACCCTCCAACTCTTCGCGCAGCTCGGCGAAGTTCTCGATGATGCCGTTGTGGACGATGGCGATACGACCGTCGCAGCTGGTGTGGGGATGGGCGTTAACGACCGAAGGCTTGCCGTGGGTGGCCCAACGGGTGTGGCCGATACCGCAGGTAGCGTCGCTGTCGATGTTGGAAAGCTCGCTCTCCAGGCCCGCAACTTTGCCCACGCGGCGAATAACATCGAGGTGCGCCGCGGCGCCCTCGCCCACCTCGAGCGCGACACCCGAGGAGTCATAGCCGCGATACTCCATACGCTTAAGACCCGTGACTAGGATGTTCTTTGCAATATCAGAGCCGGTGTAGCCGACGATTCCGCACATAGGATAAATCCCTTCGTCCGCGTGACTGCAAAACGTCCACGCACATGGGGCGCTGAGACGTATAACGTTCGAGTATTGTACTCACGCGGACGCAAGCTGATATACCAGAAGTGGTATCTCAACTTGAATACCACTCGATACACACACCCCACCACCACAAAGGGGACAGGCACCTTCGTGGTGGTTTGGTCTGGCAGCATCGTTTTCCCAGATAAAACCTGCCAAAATAAACCTGTCCCTAAATGGCAGGTTTTGACACCTCGGGGGCGGGCGATGCTACAATCTGGCTTGTACTTGAAACGCATCAAAGGGGCCGCTATGGCAAAGGTTAAAATCAGCGACGTCGCGCGCGAAGCCGGAGTTTCGTTGGGCACGGTTTCCAACGCGCTCAACCACCCCGAAAAGCTGCGTCCCGAGACCCTCAAGCTCATCAACGAGACCATCAATCGCCTGGGCTACCTGCCCAACCAAAGCGCTCGTCAGCTTGCGGGCGGCGCCACCAAGTCCTTTGGCCTGGTGCTCCCCCGTCTCGATCACGGTTTTTCGCTCCAAATCGCCAGCGGCGCCCACAACGAGGCTCGCAAGCACGGCTACGACCTGCTCATCGCCAACGCCGATAACGACGATATTCTCGAGGACCATTACCTGCGCTACTTTATGGGCACCCAGATGTCCGGCGTCATGGTTCAGCCCATGGCGTCCCCCGACTGGCACCCCGCCATGACCAAGATGCCCGTGCCGATCGTCCATCTGGACATCCATTGCTCCGGGCCCGGCTACTACGTAGCGGCCGACAACGAGGCCCAGGGTCGCATCATTGCCGAACTCGCCATCGCCCGCGGTGCACGCCATATCACCGTTGTGGGTAGAGCAGCATTTATGCAACTCACCCTGCGCGTCCTTGGCATTCATAAGGCGCTCGCCCTACATCCCGACATCAAGATCGAAGTCATTGACGCCGGCGAGTGGAACACGGCGGCCGACGGCTATGGTATCGGCAGCCAAATCGCCGAGCGTCCCGCCGACGAACGCCCCGATTTTGTCGTCGGTCTAACCGACGTGCTGGCCTCGGGTGTCGTTTCGGCACTGGTCGACAAGGGCATCTCTGTCCCCGGGCAAGTACGCGTAGCGGGCTGCGATGGCAACCCGCTCGCTTGGAGCGGATCGGTCCCGCTCACTACGGTAGCGCCCCCGGGCTACGAGATTGGCCGCAAGGGTGTCCAACTGCTCATGGAGCAAATCGAGAACAAGGCCCCGGCAAAGACCAAGCATATCCGCGTCGGCTCTGCAGCGCGCACCGTCACCGCAGTCACCGCCGCCGAGGATATCAACCGCCAAGAACTGGTGCGTCCGTTCCTACTGGAGCGCGCCAGCACCCAGGCGAGCAGCCAAACCGAAGCCACCGCCATCAATCTCGGCGCGTATCTATAGCACGCCCGCGAGTATGCTATGTCGCCGCTTAAGCAAAAGGGGCCCGACCATTGCCGGGCCCCTTTTGCTTAAGCACAAACGTGGGCAATTGCTCGTTTCAACGCCGCAGCGGTCTAGCGCACGGCCTTGACTGCCGCCGCCAGGTCGAACAACGTATCGAGTACGGCCTCGCAGCCATCCACCACGTCCTGCGGCAGCGGCACGATGTCGGGGACGGCAAAGACATGACAGCCGGCCGTAATGCCCGAGACGCAGCCGTTGCGCGAATCCTCGACCACGGCACATTCCTCGGGGACAAAGCCCGCGCGCTCGCAGGCAAGCAGATACATCTCGGGATCGGGCTTGCCATGCACGACGTCCTCGCCGCAAGTCACCGTCTCAAACTTGTCAAAGAGGCCGACCATCTTAAGGTTGCGCTCGGCCGTAACGAGGCGCGACGACGTTGCAAGGCCCACGTGATAGCCCGCAGCCAGCAGCTCGTCTATGCACTCGGCGGCGCCGGCCTTAAGCTCCAGATCGGTCTTGACCATCTCGTCGCGAATCTCCTTGTGGCGATGATAGAGCGCCTCGGCGGTTTCTCTGCTGCCGTAATGTGCCTCAAGGATGTCCATGACGTCGGGCAGCGTGCGGCCAATAAACTGATGGATCAGGGCATCATCAATCGCGAGCCCCAGCTCAGCGGCGCCTGCCTTCCAGGCCTTAATCCCCAAACGCTCGGTATCGACCAGTGTTCCATCCATGTCAAAAATAATAGCCTTGATCATATCGGTCCCCCATCGACTCTCGCTGTCGCATTGCCGCAACTCTACCGCATTTGGCAACTTGTATATAACGTATATACCATATTGCACTTTCGTTACACAGATAGAAGTCTTATGGCAAGTAACGCATTAGGATTATAGTTTTCGATCGAGTACTCAACGATAAGGAACGTTTCATGATTTTAGACACCACGGCACCCGCAGAGGAGCTTCAAGACAAGCTATCGGCGCTCGAACAGCTGCTTTTGGCATACGGGCGCGTGGCTATCGGGTTTTCCGGCGGCGTTGACAGCAGCTTTTTGGCCGCCGTATGCGCCCGCATCATGCCTACCAATACCCTCCTCGTCCATCTCACCACGCCGCTCATCGGCACGCCCGAGCAGGCTTCGTTTGAGCAGTCCGTTGATGGACAAGCCAATGAAGGGGCGCATTTTAAGCTCCCCGTGCTCAATCTTTCGGTCGATCAGTTGCAGCTCCCCCAAGTAGCCTGCAACGATGCCAAT
Source organism: Collinsella aerofaciens (assembly GCF_040920445.1). Lineage (GTDB taxonomy): Bacteria > Actinomycetota > Coriobacteriia > Coriobacteriales > Coriobacteriaceae > Collinsella > Collinsella aerofaciens_BH. The sequence continues at coordinate 21,213 of NZ_JBCOTQ010000009.1, forward strand.
CGCTGCTACCACTGCAAGCACGCTGGCTTTACCGCCATCGTCAACCACGCCAAGTCGCTCGGCTTTCCCACCGTCATCGATGGCAGCAATGCAAGCGATCGCGGTGACTACCGCCCCGGCATGCGTGCGGCAGAAGAGCTCGGCGTACGCTCACCCCTTATGGAGGTCGGCTTTACCAAGGACGAAGAGCGCGAGCTGCTGCGCGCATGGGGTTATCCCGTTTGGAACCTGCCGGCGGGAGCATGTCTTGCCACGCGCGTCCCCACGGGCGAGGAGCTTACGCGCGAGAAGGTCTCCCTGATTCGCGCCTGCGAGGATTACCTGCACGATCTTGATCTGGCACAGGTACGCGCGCGCCTGGTCGGCGGCTGCATGCATATCGAGGCCGCACCCGCAGATGTCGCCAAGATTGCCACCCTCGGCGGTGCCGCCGTCGACGACAAGGGCAAGACCCCGCTGCCCGCCGTTATCAAGTCCGCGCTGCGCGAACTGGGCTGCGACCATATCTCCCCCGAGGTCACCCCCTACATTCACGGCAACATGAATCTTTAAGTTACGCCGTTTTACAAACGGCGTAACCGCTCGGCGCTGCGCAGGCCCCGGGCACGGCAATCTGACGCTCAACTTCACGGGCGCGACCAAAAGGTCAGCGCCCGCTTGTTTCACGTCACCTTACCGCACCCGGAGCCCGCTCGCTCGCATATGCTCAACCTGCACTGCGTTAACTGACCTGCCAAAAAGGAACAGGTTTATTTTGGCAGGTTTTATCTGGGGAAATATCGCGAGGCAGTCGCTCCCCTAGCACCCATCAAACTTCGAGAGACGATAGAGGGGCAATTCGGCTGCATCTACTTCTTCCGATAGCGGCGGTTGCGGCTCGTCGATGAACCCATTACTTCGATGAGCCCTTTATCCGTCATTTTTGGCAGATGGTAGCTGACGGACGAATTTTGGCATTCCGTCTCTCTAAAACAAGGCGCTCATCTCTCTAACTTTAGAGAGATGAGCGCCTTGTTTTAGAGAGACATTAAGAGAGATGTATCGAATTCGCTGCTAGATTGCCTAATGCTATCTCTCTAACCAACCTTCTCTTTAGAGAGACATTTAGCGAGATGAGCGCGACCTCTCTAATCATGGGCTCCACTCTTTAAGGTGCACACTTCCTAACCGTGCCCTAAGTTGCGGTGAAATAGTCCCCGATTAACCTGCCAAAAAGGGACAGGTTTATTTTGGCAGGTTTTATCTGGGGAAACGCAAATAGGGCCGTGACACCCATACGGCGTCGCGGCCCTTTTCCTTGGAGAAGGATCAATTGATTGAACGGGATGACCGTTCTAGTCTTCGAGTCCGCTATTGATGAGCTCCGCAATCTCAACGGGATCGGTGCTCGCGCGCACCTTGTCACGGAAGCCGGCGTCCATCAGCATCACGGCAGCCTTGGAGAGCAAGCGCAGGTGCGTGGTTCCTGCCTCGCCGGCAGGCACGTACAGCGCGAGCGCAACATCGACGGGCACACCATCGAAGCTCGGCCATTCAACGGGCTCGACCAGCTTAAGCACGGCAACGCCCGGCGTGTGGATAGCATCGCTTTTGGCATGTGGAACGGCAAAACCGGCGACAAGGCCAGTCTCGGCCTCGTTCTCGCGAGCCATGAAGGCAGTCTCTACGGCAGATGCGTCGTCAGCAAAGCCGAGCTCGACGGCCTGATCGGACAAATAATGCAGGGCATCCTCGCGCGAGGCGGCGGTATACCCTATCGTCACTTGGTTGGCAGATACAAATCCCATGGAAACCTTCCTTACAACACAGACCTGACCGCAGCTTCGATGCCGTCGGCGTCCAAACCGTACTTGTGCAGCAAATCGACCGCAGGGCCGGACTCGCCATACACATCGCGCACGCCGACGCGACGCATCGGCACCGGATACTGCTCCGCTAGCACCGAGGCAACGGCCTCGCCAAGACCGCCGATAATCGAATGCTCCTCGGCAGTGACCACGCGACCGGTCTTCTTGGCGCTGGCTACAACCAGGCGTTCGTCGAGCGGCTTGATCGTATGCATGTTGATGACCTCGGCATCGATGCCATCGGCAGCGAGCGCCTCGGCAGCCTCAAGCGCCTCGGCGACCATAAGGCCACAAGCGATGATGGTCACATCGGACCCCTCGCGCACGACCACGCCGCGACCAATCTTGAACTCATAGTCCTCGCAGTCGTTGATGACCGGTGTTGCCAGGCGGCCGAAGCGCATGTAAACCGGGCCCTCAAACTCATAGGCGGCGCGCACACAGGCACGAGCCTCGACGTCGTCGGCGGGAACGACCACCGTCATACCCGGAATCGTGCGCATGAGTGCGATATCCTCGCAGCACTGGTGCGTGGCGCCGTCCTCGCCCACCGAAATGCCGGCATGAGTAGCGCCAATCTTGACGTTGAGGTGCGGGTAGCCGATGGAATTGCGGACCTGCTCGTAGGCGCGACCGGCGGCAAACATCGCAAAGGTGCTCGCAAAAGCAACGCGGCCCGTGGTCGCGATGCCGGCGGCAAGACCCATCAGGTTGCTCTCGGCAATGCCGGCGTCGTAGAAGCGCTCAGGGTGCGCAGCCTTAAACTTACCGGTCTGCGTGGCGGCGGCCAGGTCGGCATCGAGAACCACAAAGTCATCGCGCTCATTGCCCAGCTCGACAAGTGCCTCGCCATAGCTAACGCGCGTGGCGACTTTCTTGACGTCTGCCATTAGAGCTCCTCCCCTGCTGCTGCGAGCTCGGCCATGGCCTGCTCAAACTGTTCATCGTTGGGTGCCTTGCCGTGCCAGCCCACCTGGTTTTCCATAAAGGAGACGCCCTTGCCCTTCACCGTCTCGGCGATAATGGCCACGGGCGAGTCGCTCACTTTGCGGGCCTCGGCAAAGGCGGCGGCAATCTGCGCCATGTCGTTACCGTCGGCGAGCTCGATCACATGCCACTTAAAGGCGCGGAACTTGTCAGCGAGCGGCATGGCCGAGTTGACTTCATCGATCGTGCCGTCAATCTGCAAGCCGTTGTGGTCGACAACGGCAACAAGATTGTCGAGCGCATGGTTGCCGGCGAACATGGCCGCCTCCCACACCTGGCCTTCCTCGCACTCACCGTCGCCCAGCAACGTGTAGACACGGTAGCCGTCGCCCCAGTGCTTAGCGGCAAGCGCCATTCCAACTGCAGCAGAGATGCCCTGACCGAGCGATCCGGTGGACATATCGATGCCAGGGGCGTCGTTCATGTTGGGATGGCCCTGCAGTCGGCTGCCAATATGACGGAGCGTCTCGAGCTCTTCGACGGGAAAATAGCCGCGATTTGCCAACACCGAATACAGGCCCGGCGCCGCGTGACCCTTGGAGAGCACAAAGCGATCGCGATCGGCCTTGTGAGGGTCGGCAGGATCGATATTCATTTCCTCAAAGTACAGATACGTCATGATGTCGGCAGCACCGAGCGATCCACCCGGGTGTCCCGACTTGGCCGCGTGAACCGCAGTCACGACACCCTTCCTGACCTCATTGGCGACCTTCGCCAGCTCCTGGTTGGTCATACGAATTCCTCTCTTGAGAACAACCCCGGCACCGGATGACGCGATGCCGGGGCAATCCACTCGTTAAGCCTGAGCGACGACCTTCTGCCAGTCAGCCTCAAAAGAGGCGAGGCCCTGGTCGGTCAGCGGATGATGCAGGCACTTCTTGAGAGCGGCCATGGGCACGGTCGCAATATCGGCACCGAGTAGCGCGGCCTGGGTCACGTGGTTGGGCGTACGAACCGAGGCGGTGATGATCTCGACGGTGTCGTCGACGTTCTTGCCCGTCCAGTCGTAGTTCTTAATGCAGGTCACGACGTTGTCGAGCTGCGAGATACCGTCCTCGGCGATGTCATCGAAACGACCGACAAACGGGCTGATGTAGCGAGCACCGGCATTGGCGGCCATAAGGGCCTGCGTCGGCGAGAAGACGAGCGTCATGTTGACGCGCACGCCAGCATCGGCCAGTGCACGGCAGGCGGCAAGGCCGGCCTCGCACACGGGAAGCTTGACCACGATGTTGGGGGCGAGGGCGGCAAGGCGCTTGCCCTCCTCGATCATACCCTCGGCAGTGGTAGCGGTAGACTCGGCGGAAACGGGCAGGCCCTCGCAGAGCTCGGCAATCTTGAGCATATGCGGCTCAAAGTCGGCAAGCTTGCCGCCGGTCTTGGCGTACAGGGACGGGTTGGTGGTAACACCGGCCAGGCAGCCCCAGCTCTTGGCCTCGGCGATCTCGTCCAGATTGGCAGTATCGATAAAGAACTTCATGGTGCAAACTCCTTCGAAGGAATCCAAAACTCAAAAAATAGGACAAAGGGGATGTCCCTTTGTCCTATGTGCCGGGCCTGCGGCTGGGACATGCCCCAGGCCCGGCGTCGTGTAGGAAAAGCTACTTAGTCCTCGAGAGCCTTCTCGATGCGGCTCGTGACGCCCTTGAGGTTAAGACCGACGACGTACTGCTTGATCGGGCGCTTGATGTGCTCGATCACAAAGCGCTTGCCGTCGATGTCCTGGGCAGCGAGGTTGCGATAGAGCTTCTCGACCTGCTCCTTGACCTCGGGATCGTTGAACGCATAGTGGCCGGAGACATCCAGGATCTTCAGGCTGAGCTCATCGTCGGCAAGGATGTCATCGACCTGCAGGTTGACGTCGTCGCCAGTCATCCACTTGCGCCAGCGCTCGGTCTTGATAGCCTTGACCAGCAGCGTGTGATACAGGTCGGAGGGGTCATCGCACAGACCGTTGTCGACCAGGATCTGCTCGGTGGCGCAGAGCTTGAGGTAGGCGCGGGTCTCCTCGGTGCCATACTGCGGAGCGACGTTGGAGGCGGTCACGTGTGCCGGGATGTGCTCGAGCAGCGTCGCGTCGTCCAGATAGTCGGCGTTGTGCTCCTTCAGGCCCACGCCATAGCGCTTGGCCATATCGGCAAGCTCGCGGGCGTTCTTGAAGTTGTAGTGACCGACCTGCTCCGTCCAGCGGGTAAGGGTGCCGGTCTGGCCGACGATAAAGGTGGGCATGGGGCAGCCGCGCTTCTCGAGCTCGGGCTGCAGCTGAGAAATGAACTCCTCGTACTTATCGGTAGAGGTCAAGCCGCCATTGGTCTCCTCGGTACCGACCTCATAGGCGACCTCGGGCAGGTTATGCTCGCGACGGTACTGCTCAAGGTAGTCGATAAGATCGATCGTGCGGCGAAGCACCACGTCGAGCGGAATAACCTTGCCGATCTGATAGGGGTCCTTGGTGGGGTCGACCATCAGCAGGTCAAAGCCCGCCTCCATGTCGGCGACGAAGGACTTGCGGGCGAGCTCCATGGCCTCGTCCTCGGGCAGGTGGGCGTTACGCTCCTCGTCGCGCTGCCACGGACCGCCGTGATCGCGGCACAGGTAGTACGGACCGGTGTAACCCACCTCGTCGGCAACCTTCTTGATGTCGGCGGCAAAGCGCGTCTGGTCCCAACCGTTGACGTAGCCGGCGCCCATCTCGTCCATATCGACCTGGTTGCGGCTGGCGATAAACATGGGCGGGAAATCCTCGTCCTTGGCAAGCTCGAACACGGCCTGAATCAGGTTGGGGCTCATGGGGCCAATGCCGACCATGGTTGCGTGATCGCCGCTATCCTGCAGCTTGAGCATGCCCTGAACGGCCTGACGGATGGTGAGGTTGGACATTTTGTTCTCCTTCTCCAGAGGATTTTTGACAAAAGTTCCCTGGGACCCAGATGTGGGCCCTATCAGTACGGATGGATTTTGTTGTGTAGGGGCGGTTGTGCGGAGTCAAATCCATCCCTCCGCACAACCGGAGTCCTTAAAGGTTTACTTGGCCTGCTTATCGAGCGTGGGCTTCATGGCAATCAGGATTGCAGCGGCGACCACGGCGCCAATCACGATGTCCAGGCAGAACAGCGCGACGTTGTTGGTGGCAAGGGCGACGATAAAGCCACCGTGCGGGACGTAGCAGTCGATGCCCTGGAAGGCGGCAAGTGCCGCACCCACGGCAGAGCCGATGCAAATGCCGGGCAGGGTGTGACCGAGGTCCTTGACCGCGAAGGGGATAGCGCCCTCGGTAATACCGATGCAGCCCATGAACAGCGCGGAGATGCCCATCTGGCGGTCAGCGTCATCGAACTTGTTCTTGGCGATGAGCGCAGCGAGGCCACAGGCGATCGGGGGAACGGCGACGGCGACGCGGAACATACCGTTAGGACCGTAGATACCGGAGGCCATGATGGCCATGGTGAAGGTCGAGGCGGTCTTGTTGATGGGGCCACCCATATCGAAGGCGGTCATAACGCCAATGACCAGACCCAGGACAACTGCGGAACCGCCCTGCAGGCTGCCGAGCACGCCGGTGAGCCAGTCCATCACAAAGCCAAGCGGCGTGGCCAGGATGTAGATATAGGCCATGCCCAGGACAAGCGAGGTCAGAATCGGGATGATCAGGATGGGCATGATGGTCTGGATGGTGTTGTTGACCTTCCAGGTCTTCATCCAGCGGACAAAGTAGCCGCAGATGACCGCCATGATCATGGCGCCCAAGAAGCCGGTCGAAACGCTGTTGCCGTTAGGGGTAACGACTGCGTTATTGACCAGGTAGCCCAGGACAAAACCGGGGGCGAGCGCGGGCTTGCCGGCCATCGAGTAGGAGATGTATGCCGCAAGCACCGGGATCATCATGGAGATGCCGGCCATGCCGATGGTGTTAAGGCTCACCATCAGCGGGTTCGTAACCTCCATGCCGTTGGCGCCGGCGGTACCGGATGCCAGCGAGAAGGCAAGAAACACGCCGCCGATAACGACGATGGGGATAAAATAGGAAACGCCGGTATTGAATGCATTGAGCAGCGTCTTGCCAGGATCGGCAAAGATAGACTGCTTGGACGCCGGTGTCGGGGCCTGCGGGGCAGCGGAGACGGCCTTCTTCTCTGCCTTGGCCTCGGCCTTGGGCGCGTCAACGGCGCCACCCGTCGCCTTGATGATCTCAATGGCCTGGTCGATGATCTTTACCGGATCGGCGATTACATCAGAGGTGCCGACCTTCAGGAACTTGCCCTCGGCCATCTTCTGCTCAAAACGGTCCTCGTTCTCGACACCCACGTCGACGGACTCCAGGACCAGGTCGGCGGAGTCCACGTCTTCCTGCGTGAGCTCATTCTCGATACCCAGGCCACCCTGAGCCTCGACCTTGCACTCGATGCCACGGGCGGCGCATTCATCCTGAATCGCCTTCTGGGCCATATACGTGTGGGCGATACCCACAGTACAGGCGGCAACGCCTACGATCTTCATTGCTTCCCTCTTTTCATAGAGTTGCGTGCGCAAGACACCGTTTGCGGAGGCCTCCGGAGCATCCCCTGCCGTTTGGACTTGCTGTCTTTTCGACAAGAACAATATAGGTGCTCGTTTTTCTTAATGCCAGCTTATTTCGGTAAACGCGCAGGTCAGAGCGTTGGTTATGCGATTTAGTTATGCGTTTAACCAAAAATGAATCCTGCGATTTTGCCCTCGATTTCAAAAGTCAAGAAGTATTTGATTTTCTCGGTAGACGGCAGATGCGCATGCCGGTCACAAATTTCGACCCCACCCGTATGCCGCATTTGTTGCATACTCATATGAAAGGAAAAAGCCGCTCACCGAAGCGTATCCTTCACCAAGACTCAAAGTCATCATGTTGGAAAATGCTCATCTGTCGGAAGGAGTCGCTGTGGCAAAACAGCGCGTTACGATCGCAGACGTCGCTCGAGAGGCGGGAACCTCGACGGCAAGCGTCTCGTATTACCTCAACGACAAACGAGAAAAGCTTAGCGAGAAGACGCAGAACAAAATCGCGCGCGTCATTAAGGAACTCGGATACGTTCCCAACGCCCAAGCGCAGACGCTCACCGGCAAGCAAACCCACGTCATTGCCATCATCATTTTGGATAACACCAACAAATGGGCGGGGCTCGTTCTCAATGGCATGGAGCAGGTCATGCTCCCCGCGGGCTACCAGACGGTCGTTTGCACGAGCAACTTTAACCCCGAGACCGAGCTCATGTACGTCGACAAGATGCTCTCGCTGGGCGTCGATGGCTTTATCATCCAGCCCACGGCAAACTTCAAAGCCGTGCATGACCGCATTAGACGCGCCGGCAAGCCGGTCGTCTTTTTCGATGCGGCCATCTATAGCCCAGGTACCAGCTGGATCAAAACCAACCTTTACGACGGCGTGTACAACGCCACACAGGCACTCCTCGACGCCGGCTACGAAGATTTCTTTTCCATTGCCGCCAACATGACCGAAATGCGCACCCGCATGGAGCGTTTTCAGGGGTATGCCGAGGCGCTGGCAGCGAACGGGCAGCTCTACAAAGCGATTCCCATCGATCACAACAAGCCGTCAATCAACGAGCTCACTGAATACTTTAAATTCAAGTTCAATCCCGCCAAGCGAACCCTTATCTTCGTGCAAAATCAGTGGGCACTTCCCCGTGTCTACAAGGCCCTCCAGCCAATGGCCCATCTGCTTCCGCAGCAAATCGGCCTTTTGGGACTCAACTGCGAAGACTGGACTAATCTCACCACACCGACCGTCTCCACCATCATCGAGCCCGTCGACCAAGAAGGTCGCGAAGCAGCCGAGATGCTGCTCGCCCTACTTGACGGAAGCAGCGAACCCGGCGAGCAGCGCATTCTCGAGTGCAAGCTCAACTGGCTCGACTCCACCTCGATCTAGACCGCGGGACAAATGAATCAGTAACGTCTATCCCAAATCTTAAGTATTTGTTCGACAGAACGGCCCCTGCCGGCTCCTGCTAGACTGGTAGATTCCCAACCGTCCATCCAGGAGCCTCAATGTCGCGCAAGTCCGCCTACAAGCAAGCACTTTCCATCGGCACCGCCGTGGTGCTGGGGTTTGCGTTGTTTACGGGATCGCTCGACGGAGCGCCCAAGCTGTTGTCGCCGCAAAGCGATGAGCAGGCAGCGGCTCTGGCCGAAAAACAAAGCGAGAGTCCCAACCGTACCGACGACGAAGCGGACCTGGTTGCCCGGCTCGAATCGGGAACAGCGAGCTCCTCGGACTCTCAAAATAGCCAAGACTCTAGCGATGGCTCTGAATCCGCCGCAACCGACACCGGTGACACTGCCTCCGCGGATAGTGCCGCAACCCCCATCGACGAGGTCGAAAACCCCGACCTCAACCGCGCCCGCGGTGTTTATCTCAGCAGCATTCCCGACTACGCCGGCAACCCCTACGTTGCCCTTCGCGCCGACAGCACGCACCCGCTGGGTATGCCGTCGTTCACGCTCGACGAGTACGAGCGCGCCACCGAAGAGGGCTGCTTTAAGAAATTCTCCAAGCTCGACAGCCTGGGCCGCACTCGCAAGGCGCTCGCCTGCGTAGGCCCCGAGTCGCTCGGACAGGGAAAGCGCGGCGATATCTCGCGCATCCATCCTGCCGGTTGGCACCAGCAGCGCTACGACTTTATTCCAGGCCAGAGCCTCTACAACCGCTGCCACCTCATCGCCTGGTCGCTCTGCGGCGAGAACGCCAATCGCAAAAATCTCCTCACCGGCACGCGCTACCTCAACGAGACGGGCATGCTGCCGTTTGAAGAGCAGATCCTCGACTACATCCACGACACGGGCAACCACGTGCTCTACCGCGTCACGCCCATGTACAACGAAGAGGAACTCGTCTGTCGTGGCGTTCGTCTGGAAGCACAATCGATCGAGGACCACGGCAAGACCCTGTGCTTCCACGTGTACTGCTACAACCTGCAGCCGCACGTGCAGATTGACTACGCCACCGGCCGCAACCAGGCCACCGGAGAGTAGGTTCAACCGGGGCCACGCCCGCATCGTTTGTCACCGACGCGCACGGGAGGCTAATTCTTGCCTCCTACGGCGCATTTCTATGACATGGGGCCATCTCTCCAAGATATCCGTATTGTCGATGAAGAGTAGAAGGCAGACGCCAGACAGGCAGCCAAAGCAGCGGAAGCCTTACACTAAAACGTGATTTATTCTTTGCAATCACAATCTCGATAAGTTAATCGAAGCAAAACAACGTAAAATGAAGGTAATTTTGCTTCAAAGTAATCAGGAGAGACTGTGACCAATCGCGTCAACAATTCACATATAAAAAAGGATTGTCCCACCCCCATCTATATGCAGGTGGTCGACTATCTGCGCGAGAACATCGCCTCAGGAGCTTGGGAGCAAGCATCCAAAATCCCGTCGGAAGTCGAGCTCATGAGCACGCTCGGCGTCAGCCGCGGCAGCATCAAAAAGGCCATTTCCAGGCTTGTTGATGAGGGCCTGCTTGAGCAAATTCAGGGAAAGGGAACTTACGTTAAGTCAAAAGACATCTCTTTCCCCCTTACAGAGGGTCTTATCTCTTTCTCCGAATCTCTAATCGAGCAAGGTCTTTCTTTCGAAACAAGCATTCTCGATTGCGAAATTCGTAAGTCGGACGAAGATATTTCCAGACATCTCGGTATTGTCGAAGGTTCTGACTACCTTCATCTCGAGCGAGTGCGCAGCGTTGAGGGTGAACCTGTGATGTTCATCGAAAACAACATCAATATGGCACTTGTCCCAGGTATTGAAACAGCCGACTTTGTTAACGAAGGTCTCTTTGCAATAATCGAGCGGCTCTCAGGCCACCAGATCGAATACTCAAAGACCTCCTTTGTGGCAAAGCTCGCGGATACCCAACGCGCGGATGCGCTTGGTCTCTCTACGCAGTCCCCGCTTCTTCAGCAGCTTCAAACAGTCTACTTGGACAATGACTCTGCAATTGAATATGCGCGCGTATGGCTTAAATCCAGCAGGTTCCAGCTTGGCACCGTTTTTCAGCGCCGCCATTAAAGCTCTTGAGAGCGGCGGCATTGCGCTTAACATAATTCCAAAACGCAAAAAGGCGAACCCGTGGGTTCGCCTTTTTGTAAACGGTTTTAGTCCAGCGCGTCAAACAGCTCCGTAAGCAACGCTGCCCTGTCATCCGTAATCGCCAGGGCGCTCGAAATGCCGGTACCTTGCGCGCCAAGTCCAATCAGGCGACGAACGTCGCCTCCGCACCTGATTCCCGCTCCCTCCATGATAACGATGTCGGGATTGATGGACCTTACGGCAGCGATGGTCTCCGCGATGTAATCATCGCCGCTTGTATGGCCGGTTCCCACAAGGCTACTCGGCTCGCAAAGAATCACGTCCGGGTCCATCGCCGCAACCGCTTTGGACTCTGTCACGCTATCGGCTGCAACAATGGTTAGAATCTCAAGCTCACGAGCGCGATCGATCGTTGCCGCCAACTTATCAACGGCCAGGGGGTGTGCCGTGTGATTTAGAAAGACAGCTTGAACTCCCGCGCTCTTAAGCGACTCAAGAGGTGTCAGTCCCATTCCTTTTCCGTCACCGACAAGATCGGCATGCTGCGCTGTGGGAATTGCAAATTTCAAATCCTTCGCAACTGCGCAGAGCTCGGGAACGGGAGCAGTCCAAAAAATCGAATGATCTCGATCTTTTGCGATTTCATCCGTAAGATGAGCCGCTGCAATTGAATCGTCCGCAAGCAAATAGGTCTTAGGACTGACTGTGAAAAGTGGCAGTTTTAAATCGGAACGTTTCATGAGAACACGTCCTTTCCGACTAATACATGGCCTGCCATACCGAGCGATTTAGCCGTTGAAGCTAATCTCGATGCCGGTTTCCAGCTTGGGAAGCACGCTTGGTGTCACGAGAACCGTTCCAGGAAGCAGCTCTCGCTCGCCATCGAACGCAATGGTTAGATGACCGAGCCCTCCCATGTTCTCGTTCGCAGCTTCACCAAACTCCTTAATCGTGTAGACCTGATCGCCGATGGAAATGGTGCCGCCCTCAGCAAGCACGTTATCCTCTGTAGGAGTTCCATCGTGAACGACGCAGATGTCGCGCAACTCTGCAGGAGCGGTCGGGCCAAACAGGACCACCATCTTCTCGTTGAGAAGCTCCTCAACAAACGAGCCGATCTCAGTGACCTTAACCTTGTACATTTGATTTCTCCTATCTTTGTTACGCCGCAGGCGCAGTCATTGACCTGTCGATAACACGAATAGCCTGGGCAAAAGCATCGTGATAGCTTTCGTTGGCCAGATGGTCTAGGGCGGTCTCGATATTCAACCCCAACATCTCGCTCATCTCCGAAAACTCCGGTTTGAGGGAAAGCCCTTTGAGCTCATAGCAACCGTTAATCACGCCGTCATGATCAGTCAGGATCATCACAAACGCCTTTCGGCTAAAACTCACCTTGCACATACCCGTGCCCAAGTATCCCTCATGATCGCGAGCGCGCTCATGGATGAGAACACGCACCCTCTTCCAATAGCGATACTGGGTGAATGTTCCTGCAAGCCATACAAGAATAAAGAAGGCTATTGTAATGAGTGCGTTGAGCATAGCGGGCCTTTCCCTCTTAAAGCATTCAGTTTACAGGCCAAAGGACAGTACGTAGGCGAGAATAATCTGGATCGGGGTGGTAATCAGCTTGCCAAACAGGAATGCAGGGTAACCGATTTCGATCGTCTCGGGCTTTGCCTCCATGAGAGTCATGCCAACGGGAGCAAAGTCAGAACCAACCTGGCAGTTGACGGCAAAGAAGCCGGGAAGGGCAAAGTTAGCGGGAATCGTGCCGTTGGCGATTTGGTCGCCAACAAGAACAGAAAGCACAGAAGCGATGATTGCGCCCGGGCAGATCAATGGCGAAAGGAACGGGATTGAGCAGAACATGCCAATTGCCAGCATACCGGGCAGCGAGCCCGCAAGCGGAGTGAGAACGCCGGCAAGAACGTTCGCGAAACCCGTGTAGTTAATAATGCCGATCAACACCGAGACAAACGCCATAAAGGGGATGATGTTGCGGATAACGTCATTCACGGTATCACGTGCAGCCTGATAGATGATGCTGATGACGCGACCAACGCCGGTGCCGATCTTAGAGACAACGTCCATAAACCCGTTAGACTGTTTGGACGCAATCTCGGCGCGCCCCTCAGCAATCTTTGCGTGAACGTTTTCCTTCGTCGTCTCCTCGTGTGCCTTTTCGGTCTTTACCGGCTCAGCGGGAACATCCGCGGCATCGACAAGAGCGATGCAATCGGGATTGACATCGGACGCAAAGAGATCCTCGGTGATGAACTGTGCCAGAGGGCCAGACGGGGAACCAGGTTTGATGTTCAGCGTCTTAAGACCCATCTTGGGATAAGTGCCGCAGCGGGCCACGCCAGCGCAGTCGATAACAACAGCGCATGCCTGATCGGTCTCGATCGGGTCCTTAAACTGATCGTGCGCCTCGGCGCCGGTAAGCTCCGCGATGCGAAGGGCAACCGGACTGATTCCGCCCAGGGTCACGCTCAGAACATAGGGCTTTTCGGCCGTGGGGGTAATGATAAGGGGTCCGCCCCAACCGTTGCCGCCGTGGGACGCCTTTACGCTTTTAAATTCACTCATGATCTAGACTCTCCTTTTGCGCTGAACCACTAGGCAGCAAGCTTAGCTTCGTTGCGCTTCTTCATGATGAGGTACAGCTTCTCGGTAACGATGCCCTTGATCAGGCAAACGATCAGACCAACGACGAGGAAGCGGATGGCAAGCTCAGAGGAGTTCTTTCCCAGTGCCTCGTAGCCAGCCGAGATGCCAAGCCAAACAAAAAGCTCGGACGAGTTGGCGTGCGGGAAAAGGCCGACGATGGGATGCATCATGGACACGACCGCATCGTAGAATGCAGGTTTGTAGTCCTCCTCGACAAACACACCAAAGGTGTACGCCATCGGGTTGCAGAGGAAGAAGGTACAAAGGAATGGAATGAGGGTATAGCGGAGAACCGCATATTTGGTGCACTTCTTCATGAACCCATAGACGCGCTCCTCGCCAATCAGCTGGATGATTGCCTTGATCGTAAGGATCAGGCAAATCAGCATGGGAATCATGCCCGTGATAAACGAGGCAAACTGCTCGCCCGCAGCATTAAAAAGGCCGGTAAAGCCCTCCGCAAGGAAGATAAGGAAATCGTTTACTGCTCCCATTTTCATTCTCCTTAATTGATGTTCGTTACTGCTATCGTCCTACCTGAGCGCCCGCTCCTCCCCTTTCATTCGGCCATATACGCTCATGGTTGTCTACGGTCGTCTATATATTACAAAGTGACTACCTTCTGAGCTTTGCTCTTGCATTCCTTTCGGTGAATGGTTGGTTTTGTAGGGCAAACGGCTATGCGCTCTTTAGCTCATAGATATTTTCTAATGCCTTAAATATGCGCATGTACCTGTCAAAACGCACATTGTATATCTCGTGGACTTTGTCGTTTTTTTCAACGGAATCTAGCCTTTTGCAGACCCCGGCGGCAATATCGGCCAAATCTTGTCCGCAAGAAGCTGAAAGCGCTAGCAATGCCGCGCCCTGACCGGCACCGGACGATTCCATGCGCACTAAATCGATTCCCAACACGTTTGAGAGCGTTTGCGCCCAAAAATCGTTCTTAGCCCCTCCGCCAACAAGCCTGATACCGAACCACTCTTGCGAATGGTTCACGGATTCCTTGAGTTCCCTGAGGGCATATGCCGTGCCCTCCATAAGTGCCCTCTCAAGCTCCGAACGCGTCGTGTCAAGGTCAAGCCCCAAAAAGGCACCTCGAACCGACGGGCAACCGTGCAAGACCTTTTCCCCCGACAGATGCGGATAGAACATGAGGTCCCTCATTTCGTAGAAAGGATCCTCAACGGCCTTGTCCTCGAGATCGTAGGAGTCGCTGTCTAGAATCTGTCCGTACCACCACTCCTTAGCTCCACCACACGACCTAATACTGAGCTGAACTTGCGTCTTAAGAGTATTACCCCATTTAAACAATACGGGCTTACCAACATCTGGAAGTTCAACCCCTTCGGCCGAATACATCAGCACACCGCTTGTGCCAAGCGAAATGGTGGGAATGCCCTCCAGGAGACAGCCCGTACAAATCGCCGCCGCAGGATTATCGCCCGTCCCCCTTACAATCGAAGCGTCTGCGGGAATTCCCGTCTCAGCCGAAGCCCTTTCGCTAACGACCCCGATAACCTTGTCGGAAGGCTCGACAGCGGGAAGCAACGACTCGGGAACCCCAAAATGCTCGCAAACCTCGTCAATCCAAGTTTGCTTCTTATTATCGAAAAGCCCCGTTGTCGACGCTCCGCAATAGTCCATGCCGGGATGTCCGCCAAACTTGAGAGCGATCCAATCCGAAACCGAAAGGAATACCTCGCTCTTGGAAAGAGCTGCTGGGTTGTTTTTAGCCATCCATGCAAGGTTCATTGCCGGAACCCCAGTTGAAAGGAAGCTGGCAACCTGAGGAAAACCTACAGCTAGCGCCCACTGCTTCTCATCAAAAACAGTGTCAATCGTGCGTTGATCATTCCACATTATCGCCGGACATGTCGGAACCCCAGCAGCATCAACCAGCACCGTCGTATGCATTTGCCCGGTGGCCCCAACGCCCTTAATTAGAGACAGGTCGACCTTCTCCCCAAGCAAGGCGCACGCCGAACAAACGGCATCCCACCATATCCCGGGTTCGATCTCTCTCCAACCGGGATGAGGCTCAGAGCATTCGTAAGCCTCGCTTGCAGTTGCGACAACTTTTCCACTTTCATCAATGCACGTAAGCTTCACCGATGACGTGCCAACATCGACACCAAGGTAGAGCGCGCCCATTATCGCCTCATCCATATCCATAATTCCGATTTACTCAGCGATGCCGTTAATGGCGCGGGTCGTTTTGTAGGCAACGGCCGCGACGGCTTCTCGAGCATCGATTAGCACCTTGGCAAGATTGTGCTCATTGTTGTTTGCCTCATACGCCTTGCCAACAGTTGTGATGTAGGCCTTACGCAGGTCGCTTGCAATATTGATCTTGGACATCTTGTGCGGCTGCATCGCATGGATGGTCTCGTAGGGAATTCCCGAGCCGCCATGAAGAACGAGGGGACACGGAGATACCTCTGCAAGCTTCTCAAGCAGCGGCAAATCGATGCGCGGCTCATCTTCGAGGCCATGAACATTACCGATGGACACGGCCAGCAAATCACAGCCCGTGCGCTCTACGAACTCACAAACCTGATCCGGGTCGGTCTTAAGATCCGCCTCGGAAACATGATCGTCCTCCTTGCCCTTGATGGCGCCAAGCTCCGCCTCGACGGGCACGCCATAGCAATGGCAATAGTCGACCGCCTGGCGCGAGAAGCGAATGTTCTCTTCAAAGGAAAGCGCGGCACCGTCGATCATGACAGAGGTGAAGCCAGCCTGGACCGCCTGGCGTACGTCCTCGAGCGTCTTGCCGTGATCGAGATGCAGACACGTGGGAACGATATAATCCTCCGCCGCGCGCTTTACGATGGATGCGATCATGCCGTAATCGGACAGCTTGACGTTAGTAGGGGCGATCTGAAGAATACCCGGCATCCCGGCCCTCTGTAATCCATCCAGGATACCTAAGGTCATCTCCATGTTCGTCGTGTTATATGCGGGAAGGAGCCATCCGTTCTTGCGTGCAATCTGGATCAGCTCAGTCGAAGTTACAACTGCCATGATTCCTCCAACCGGGTTACGGCAATTCGAGTTGAGTTTTCGTTCCAGATACTTATATAGACGTCTATGTACCTGTTTATAGACGACTATATACCTTTTTGATTTATGCGCAAAGCACTAAATACAGCAAATCGAAAAAAGGGGCTGCCGAGAAGCACTCGACAGCCCCTTTCATTTGACATGCTTACCCCAGCGCCCCATTTGCCAGCATATCGGTAACGTCATTTAGGCTCGGAACTATTGCCGTGGCCAATCTTTCCATCTCATCTGTTGGCTCAGAGAGATCGGGGACCATGACAGTGCAAAATCCTCCTGCAAATCCCGCACGCACCCCGTTATAGGAATCCTCTAAAACGAGGGATTTCTGCGGCGAAGCTCCTAGCTCATCCGCCGCTTTCAAAAAGACGTCTGGATAAGGCTTGGCGTGTTCGACCTCAATACCAGAGACGATCGAATCGAAATAAGGGAGTATTCCTCCCCTTATCAAATTTGCCTCGATCATTTTTCTGCTCGATGATGAAGCAACCGCCATCGGAATTCCCTCAGCCTGAAGATAGTCGAGAAGCCGATCTAATCCGGGTTTCTTCTCTGCGCCCTGAGCCAGCGCTTCATGCGCTATTTCGTAAAAACGGTCAACAAACGCTTGAGAATCGACCTCATCACCATACCACTCGCGAATAATGGACACCGCTTCCGATCCATTGGTGCCACGCATGGCGTCCGCAAGACCCTCTTTGCATTCAACCTCAAACTCAATTGCGGTTTTGGGCCAGCAGGAAGCCCAAATCGGCTCAGTATCGAACATGAGCCCGTCCATATCGAAGATAACCGCCTCGAACATATTGCCTCCTAGTTCAAATAGACGTCTATATACGTTTATTCTATCAAAGGAGATCTATCTTTCGCGACGGCATGAAAGGAGACGGGCCCAGTAAAAGCCGGCAGGCACCTCGCCCACCAAAAACCACCACGATGGGGACTATTCCCATCGTGGTGGTTGCCCTACATCGATCTACTTGGCGTGGCACTTCCAGAGCGGCCCTTGCATCGGCATGTATGTTGCAGGCAAAATCACACGCTACTTGGCGCGACCCTCCTCATAGCGCTCAACCAGCTTGGCCTGAACGTCATAGGGAACCTGCTCATAGCCAGCAGGCTTCATGGTAAAGTCACCCGTGCCGCGCGTGATAGAGCGCAGGCGCGTCGAGTAATCCGTCAACTCGGCGAGAGGTGCCTGGGCAATGACCACGGTATCGCCGCGCTCATCGGTCTCCATACCCGTCACGCGACCGCGCGAGGCCGAGATGTCGCCCATCACGGCGCCGGCGTAGCTCTCGGGGATAGTCACCGTGATTTCCTCGATGGGCTCCAACACCACCGGGTCGGCATCGGCGCATGCCTTGCGCAGGCCGATGCGAGCCGCCGCGCGGAACGCCATCTCGTTGGAGTCGACGCTGTGATACGAGCCGTCGTACACAGCCACGCAAATGCCCGTGAGCGGATAGCCGGCAATGATGCCGTCCTTCATGGTCTCCTGGACGCCCTTGTCCACGGCGGGGATCAGCGAGCGCGGAATGCGGCCGCCCACGACCTCGTCCACAAACTCATAGCCGTCGCTCGTGCCGTCGGGCCCAATGAGCGGCTCCACGCGCAGCCAGCAGTCGCCGTACTGACCGGCGCCGCCGGTCTGCTTCTTATGGCGGCCCTGGGCACTTGCCGTGCGGCGAATAGTCTCGCGATACGGGATGCGGATCGGCACGCTCTTGGCCACGACCTTGGTGCGATCCTCAAGGCGATTGAGCAGGACCGAAACCTGCGCCTCACCCACGGCGGAGATGATAGTCTGGCCGGTCTCCTCGTCACGATCGATGCTCATGGTCGGATCGGCCTTGCAGGCCTTCTCAATAAACGTGTAGAGCTTCTCTTCGTCCCCGCGATTCTCGGCCTCGATGGCAATGCGGTACTGCGAGTTGGGGAACTTAAACGCCGCAGCCTCGACCTTGCCGGTAATCGAGAGCGTATCGCCCGTCTCGGCCGCCAGCTTGGGTGCCACGATAATGTCGCCGGCATAAGCGTGGCCAACCTCGGTCATATCGCGGCCGCACATCACATACAGGTGAGCCAGACGATCGCTCTTGCGGGTACGCGCATTGATCAGCTCAAGGCCCGGCTCAAGCGTACCCGTCAGCACCTTGATAAAGCTGATGCGACCCTGCTGCGGATCAGCCAGGGTCTTAAACACAAAGGCCACCGGGCGGTCATCGTCACTCGAGATTTTGAGCGAATCGCCGTCGATAAGCGGCATCTCGCCGTAGTCGGTCGGCGCCGGGAAGTACGTCGCGATGTCGTCCATCAGCGAGTTGACGCCCTGCTCCTTAATGCAATCGCCCGCAAAGACCGGCACAAAGATGCGCTCGGCAATCGCCTTCGACAGCAAGCCCTCAAGCTCCTCCTGCGTCAGCGTCTCCTCGCCTTCCAGGTACTTCATCATCAGCTCATCGTCGGCCTCGGCCACCAACTCGCACAGATGGTCATGGGCCTCCTCGGCCTGGGCACGATACTCCTCGGGAATCTCCGACTCAACGGCTTCGGTGCCGTTGCAATGGCGCGCCTTCATGCGCACCAGGTCGATGATGCCGTCAAAGTCCTCGCCCTCGCCCCAGGGAAGGGTCACGGCGCCCAGGCGCGTGCCAAAGCGCTCCTGCAGCAGGTCCATCGTGGTCGCAAAGCTGGCCTCGGAGCGCGACAGGCGGTTTACGAACACCGCACGCGCCAGGCGCAGGTCCTCGGCGGCATACCAGAGCTTAACCGTCGTAGGCTGCGGGCCGGCCTCGGCGTCGACCACAAACAGAGCCGTCTCGCAGACGCTCATCGCGGCAAAGGCGTCGCCGATAAAATCGGGGTAGCACGGGGCATCGAGCACATTGATGCGCGCGCCCTTCCAGTCGATCGGCGCGATGGTCGTCGAGATGGAGAATGAACGCTTGACCTCTTCAGGGTCATAGTCGAGCGTGGGCTTGGTGCCGTCGTGGCCGCCCAGGCGGGCAGTCTTGCCGGAAAGGTGGAGCATGGCCTCGGCGAGTGAAGTCTTGCCCACCCCGCCTTGGCCTACGAGCACCACGTTCCTTACATTGCCGGTCTTGGGAGCACCCATGATGACCTCCTTGCAGGGCCGCGCGCAATGCGCGACGCCAACGGGGAGAGTTCGCGGTCGGTGCCATCCCGGGAGCAGCATGGTCGGCAGCCGAGCCGACTCACCCTCCAAATGTCCTATGCCACCACCCTACCCTCACGGGCGACCATCCATGCACACCTTTCGGCGCACGTATGAATACAGGCGGCGAGAGGAAGAGACGAGCTTATGAAGCGGTTATTGAACCCCGTCGATGCAAACAAAAAGCCGCCACAGACCGTAAGACCTGCGGCGGCTTCGCCTCAATTAATAGTTGAGTAGATACCTGAGCCTATCCCTCGATACGGCTCAAGAACTCACGGGTACGTTGCTCACGCGGGTGATTGATAACCTGCTCGGCCGGACCCTCCTCGACAATGCGGCCTCCGTCCATAAAGACCACGCGATCGGCAACATCGCGCGCAAACTGCATCGCGTGGGTCACGATCACCATCGTCATATTCTGCGCGGCAAGGTCTTTAATGACACGCAGCACCTCGGCCGTTAGCTCGGGATCGAGCGCCGAGGTCGGCTCGTCAAAGAACAAGATCTCCGGGTCGAGCGCCAAGGCGCGGGCGATACTCACGCGCTGTTGCTGACCGCCCGAAAGCTCACACGGAACCTTGTTCTCGTTGCCCACAAGCCCCATCTGAGCAATCAATTCATGCGCACGAGCTTCCGCCTGCTCGCGCGGGCGCTTAAGCACGCGGATCGGCGCGTCGATGATGTTTTTCATCACGGTATAGTGCGGGAACAGGTTGTAATTTTGGAACACCAGGCCGAATCGCGAGCGCGCCTGCTTGGGCACATCGCCCTTCGCATAGACCGCGCCCGAACCCGCATCCGTCGCAACGGCAAGGTCGCCAAACGAGAGCGAGCCTCCGTCGAGTGTCTCGAGCAGCGTGGCACACCGCAGCAGCGTGGACTTGCCGCCACCCGAAGGCCCGATAATCGCCACGACCTCGCCACGCTTCACCTCAAGCGAGATATCCTTGAGCACCTCATTGCCGCCAAACGCCTTACGCGCGTTCGCTATATTCATTACCGAATTAATCATGGTAGTAATCCAATTTTTTCTCGGCGGCGCCCAGCAGCATCTCGACGACGAAATTAAAGACCCAGTAAATCAGCGCCGCGATCGCAAACGGCACCATGCTCACCTGCGAGGCGACCAGCGCCTTGGCCGTCGAGAACATCTCACCCACGCCAATGGCAAACGCCAGCGACGTGTCCTTGACCAGCGTGATGATCTCGTTGCCCATCGCCGGCAGAATACGCTTGGCGACCTGCGGCATCACGATATACAGAAACGTCTGCATGCGCGAATAGCCCAGCACCTCCGCTGCCTCGTATTGACCGCGCGGAATGGACTGCAGGCCCGAGCGATAGATCTCGGCAAAGTAACCGGCGTAGTTGATGATGAACGCCACGACGCACGCCGTCCACTTGGAATCGGGCGTGAGCGAAATGCCGAACACGTAGTACGGGGCAAAGTAGATGGCAAACATCTGCAGCATGAGCGGCGTACCGCGCATGACCGAAATGTAGATGCGCGCAATCCAGCGAAGCGGCGCGATTTTGCTCATGCGCATAAACGCCACGGGGATTCCCAGCGGAATCGACCCCAGCAGTGTCAGCACAAACAACTGCAAACTGACCAAGAATCCCTGGCCAAGCATCTGCATCATGACCTGAATAGACAACCTAAGCTCTCTTTCGCGACAACAGAACAGCAAACCCAATGCTAAAGCGGGTTTTCCAGGTGCTCGAGTTTGCCGTGAAAGAGGAGCGCCGCGTACTAAATGTACGCAAGCGACGGTTTGAACGGCAAAATCGGGTGCCTGGGAAAGCCGCTATTTCAGAACCCAGTTGTCGAAGGAAAGACCGTAATCCGCATACTTGTCGCACAGGTCCTTGACCGTGCCGTCCTCGCAGAGTGCCTTGAGCGACTCGGTCACGGCGTCGGCCGACTTGGTGTCGCCCTTCTTAAAGCCGACGGCGTAGTGCTCGCTGGACAGCGGCTCATCAAGCTGCGTATAAGCATCGGGCTTGGCGGCAAGCTGATACTGGGCAATCGAAAGGTCGCAAGCCACGGCATCGACCGCGCCGCTCTCGAGCTGCATAAACGCCGTGTTGTACTCACCGATGGTGTCGAGCGTGGCAAACGTCGCCGCCAGATCCTTCTGGTCACCCTCAAGCACATCCTGCGCAGCGGAATCGGTCTGGGTAATCACGGTCTTGCCGGCAAGATCGTCCCAGCTCTTGATGCCTGCATCCTTCTTTACCACCAGCACCTGCTCGTTGAGCATGTACGGCTCGGAGAACGTGTAGTCGTCCTCGCGGCCCTCCATGGTAAAGCCGTTCCAGATGCAGTTGATGGCGCCCGAGTTAAGCAGCGTATCCTTGGCATCCCAGTCGATGGCCTCGTATTTGACCTCCCAGCCCTGCTTATCGGCAACAGCCTTGGCCAGATCGAGATCAAAGCCGGTGTACTCGCCATCGTCGCCCACAAAGCCGTACGGAGGATAGGACTTATCAAAGCCCACCACGAGCTTCTTGGACTCCGCAGCGCCCTTCACATCCTTGGCCGCGGCAGAGCCAGCAGCGGAGCCCTTGCCGGCACCACCGCCGCAGCCGACAAGACCAAGGCCAAGCACCGTGGCAAACGAGCCGGCTAGACCAACAAACTGACGACGAGACATATCGGTATTCATGGTATTCCCCCTTGATGGCACTTTAGTTAAGTAAAGTGAGTCATGTAACGTCCAGAATCATACACTTTAGCGTGATAGAGCACAAGGCGAGTTTGCCCGCCGCGTGAGGGGTGTGGGGGTTAAGTTTCCTGCTCTACAGTCCTGCTCACGACGGAGGCCACATTAAGTGGCCTCCTGTTCGTGCGGAACTCGCGATAAACTTAACCCCCACACCCCTCACGCGGCGGGCAACCGTCGTTGGGCTTATCACCGACACGATTAAACTGCTTGCATATCGTCTGCTGGCTTGGCACGGTACAATACTTGCAGCTTTAATTCATGAATTAGTGGAGTTATTGATGGCAGAATCTCGTGCGGAGCGTAAGGCTCGTCGTGCTTTGATCGAGGCGGCTGAGGGGTCGAAGGAGGAGAAATCTTCTACGAAATCCAAGTCTTCTAAAGCTGCAAAAAGCAAATCGACCAAGAACAGGGCTAAGAGCAAGCGTTCTGACTCTCGTCGGAGCGAGGTCAAGGCATCTCAGACTCGCTCCAAGCGCTCGCATAAAGATCCGGTTTCGTCTGCGCGTAAGGCTGTGGACCCCAAGTCTCCCTGTTCGATCATGAAAGCTTGCGGTGGGTGCACGGCGCTCAATCGTCCTTATAAGAAGCAGCTCGCCGCCAAGCAGGCTGCCATGGAGGAGCTTTTTGCTGCTCTTTGCGAGCGCGAGGGTATTAGCGTCGACCCCATTCGCGGTGTGGGCGTCACCCTGGGCGACCCGGGCAAATATCCTGCGCCGCGCAGTTTTCGCCATAAGGCCGCCACTCCCTTTGCCCCCGGCAAAGAGGGCGCTGTCCGCTGCGGCTTTTTTGAACGTGGCACGCACAGAATCGTTGCTGTTCCTAAATGCCCCGTCGAGGCACCGGGTGCCCGGCAGATTCTTAACGGCATCGCGCGTGAGGCCGAGCGCCTGCACATTCCCGCCTTTAACGAAGACAAGCATCTGGGCTTACTTCGCTATGCTGTCGTTCGCTGCGGCTGGCGCACCGACCAGATCATGGTCACCCTCGTGACCGCCCAGCGCGACCTGCCGCATGCACAGGAATTCTTTGAGGCCGTCGCGGCACTCGATCCGCACATCGTCACCGTCGCCCAAAACATCAACGGACGTCCCGGCAACGCCATCCTCGGCGAGGAAACCCGCATTGTCTATGGCGCCGAGTGCATGCGCGACCAGCTGCTCGGTTGCGAATTCGATATCTCCCCTACCGCGTTCTACCAGACCAACCCGCAGCAGACCGAGCTGCTCTACCAGCTCGCTATCGACGGCATGGATCTGCACCAGGGCGATGTGCTTATGGATGCTTACTGCGGTAGCGGTACCATCGGTCTTTGCGCAGCTAAAGATGCCCAGAACAAGGGGATCGGCATCATACTGCTCGGCGTGGAGCGCAATCCGGCGGGCATTGCCGACGCACGCCGCAATGCCGAGCTCAACGGTCTTACCCGCAGCGCTTGGTTTATGGCCGACGACGCCACCGATTACATCCTGGATGCCGCCGATAACAACGAGCGGGTCGATGTCCTTTCCATCGATCCGCCGCGCGCCGGCTCCACGCCCGAGTTCCTCGAAGCTGCCTGCGCGCTTAAGCCGCGCCGCATCACCTATATCAGCTGCAACCCCGTAACTCAAGAGCGCGACCTGCATCAGCTCCTCGACGGAGGCTATTGCCTGCTCAAGATCACGCCCGTCGACATGTTCCCTCACACCGACCACACCGAAACCGTAGCGGTCCTCGAACGCCGCTAACCAACCTCAGTAGATTTTTGGGACAAGAAAGGGGGCGACCCGCCTGGGCCGCCCCCTTCGCTTGGTTTATAAACTCCGCTACATCCCATTGCGCAGATCGCACACGCCGGCTGCCGCCATCTCGCGCAGCAGCGTCTCGCGGTCGCGCGTCACGATCAAATCCAGCGGGAAGTGAATCTCGTCGAGCATCTTGCGCGCGTGATCGAGCTTGCCAATGGCCATGCCAATGTGGGCATCGGTTGACACGCCAATGCCCACGCCCAGCTCGGCGCAGCGCTCGGCGATCTTGCGGCATACGGCCCAATGCTCAGTGTCGACACCGTGTTCAAGACTATGGTTGTTGATCTCGATAATCTTGTGCTTGGCCTTAGCTGCCAACAGCACCTCGTCGATATCGAACGGCACGCCCGAACGCCCCGTGTGACCCAGCATGAACACCTTGGGGTGCTCCAGGGCATTGATATACATCTCGGTCGTCTGGGCCAGCGTCGCGCCTTCAGCAATCTGCGGATTATGCACGCTCGCAACCAAATAATCCAAATTTCGCGTAACCAAATCGAACAGCGAATGCTGACGGCTGTACGAATCGCCGGCAATATCGAGCGTGACAGGAGTGTCCTCGCCAAACAGGCTTCCGTCCAGCGAAACGATATCGGCCTCGGCACCACGCAGCACCAGCACGCCGCTCCAAATGCGCGGCCAGATATCCTGGTTGATAAAGAACTGGTAACTGCGCAGGTCATTGGGGCAAGCCGTAACCATAGAGCTCAGATGGTCGGCAGATCCGAGCACCTGCAGGCCACGCTCTGCCGCCCAGTACACATTCTCCTCAATGGTCGAATATGCATGCGCAGAGAACATCGTATGGGTATGAATGTCACAAGAAAGCAGGTAGGGCATCAGGTCTCCTTATCTGGCACGGCCGTCGCTTATATTCATTGTACGCATAGCCTTCGATAGTCGTAAAACCACTCCATCGCAAAGACACAACGTTCATGACAACGGGGTCCGGCTTAACACCAAACCCCGTTTCACGTAAAACATTGTAGGCAGAGCGCTTTACTTTTAACGATACTCGTCCGCCAACTGTTTCCAAGCGGGTAGCGAATTGACAATCGTTTCGTAACTCACGCAATAGCCCAGGCGGAACCAACCCGGCATACCAAAGCTGTCCGAGGGAACCGCAAGCAACTCATACTTCTTTGCGCGCTTGCAAAACGCATTCGCATCGGGCTCGAGTGCCTTCACCCACAGGTAGAATGCACCATCCGGCTCAACATAGGTGTAGCCGTACTCCGTTAGTGCGTCGGTAAGCGCGGTGCGGTTGCGCGCATAGGCCTCAACGTCACTCGGCTCATCGATGCAGTCGATAATTACGCGCTGAAAGAGCGCCGGCGCGCACACGAAGCCCAGCGTACGGGCAGCACCCGCAACAGCCGGCATCAGACGGGCAGCCTGCGGATTGGTGTTGGGAACCAAGATCCACCCCACGCGCTCGCCCGGCAGCGACAGCGACTTGGAATACGAGTAGCACACGATGGTGTGCTCGTAGATCGAGGGCACCCAAGGCACCTCGGCACCGTACACAATCTCGCGGTACGGCTCATCCGAGATGAGCATAATCGGATTCTCGGGATCGCGCTGAGCGTTGGCCTCGCGCAGAACATTGGCCAGTCGCGTCAGCGTGTCGCATGTATATACGGCACCGGTCGGATTGTTGGGAGAGTCAATGATGACGGCCGCCGTCTTATCGCTGATCGCCTTGAGCACGTTGTCCACGCTCAGCTGGAACGTATCTTCATCGGCGAGCGCCTCAACACACGTACAGCCGGCCTTCTCAATCCAAACGCGATACTCCGGAAAGTACGGGGCGATAACAATAACCTCGTCGCCCGGGTTCGTAACGGCGTTGAGCGTGCAGGTGAGCGAAGCCGCGGCACCCACCGTCATAAATACGTCTTTGCCCTCATAGCTCGTGCCAAAGCGGCGGTTGAGCGATTCGGCCACAGCGGCACGACATTGCGGCAGGCCCGGTGCGGGCGTGTAGCCGTGCAGCTGGTCGCTCGGCAGCTCCAGGGCCTTCTTAATCGACTCAGCCACAGCAGCGGGCGCCGGAACGCTCGGATTGCCCAGCGAAAAATCGAATACGTTTTCCGCACCGATCTGCGCCTTGCGCTCAAGGCCATAGCTAAAAATCTCACGGATGATGGAGCTTTCCGCGCCGCGAGCATACATAGTTTCGTTGATCATCTGTTCCCCTTTCGCATAGGCGCTATTGTACGCTTTAGCTGAGCAAAGTGCCGCAGCAATGTTGATTGGGGACAGACGGCCCCATATCGCTCAAAAGAAAAGCCTCCGCAGGTTTCCCCGCGGAGGCTTTCGCCACAAAGACTATTTGTCGGCGTCGGCATCGGCATCGGCATCGGCATCGGCATCGACGACGGCATGGTCATCGTCAGCACCATCGGATGCGGCTTCGGCATCCTCCTGCATGGCCGCCTGCGCAAAGGCCGCGGCATCAGCCGCCAGCTCCTCCTCGCTCATACGAGGCGCGCGCTTCTTGGTCGGCATGCCGGCCGCCTTGGCATTGCGCTCCTCCTTGGCCGCCAGGATATCGCCCTCGCACTCAAGGTAGGCGTCCCACTCGTTATCGAGCAGGGCATTCACGGCATCGCCCTCGACAGTCTCGCGCTCAAGCAGCACCTTCGCCATCAGATCGAGCTGATCGCGACGGGCATCCAAGATCTCGACAGCACGACGATGGGCCTCGCGCATGATGCGCTGAACCTCGATATCAATGCGGCGCGCCGTCTCCTCGGAGTAATCCTGATGATCGGCATAGTCGCGGCCCAGGAATACCTGATGCTGCGCCTCGCCAAAGACCTGAGTGCCCAGCTCCTCGCTCATGCCCAAACGTGTGACCATCTCGCGCGCCATCTTGGTTGCGCGCTCCAGATCGTTGCTCGCGCCCGACGTGATGTCATCGCACATGAGCTCCTCGGCAACGCGGCCGCCCAAGAACACGGCGAGCTCGTCGAGCATCTCGTTCTTGGTCTTGAGGAAGTGGTCCTCCTGCGGAAGCTGCAGCGTGTAGCCCAGAGCCTGACCGCGGCTGACGATCGAGATCTTGTGGACCGGATCGGAGTGCTCCAGGATGTGGCCCACCAAAGCGTGACCGCTCTCGTGGTAGGCAATCGTGGTGCGCTCGGCCTCGGTCATCATGCGACCCTTGCGCTGCGGTCCGGCAATCACACGCTCCATCGATTCCTCGACCTCGTCCATCGAGATCACGGAACGATGACGGCGAGCAGCCAGCAGCGCAGACTCGTTGAGCAGGTTCGCCAAATCGGCGCCAGTAAAGCCAACGGTCATCTGGGCGAGCTTCTCAAACTTAACGTCCTCGTCCATCGGCTTGTTCTCGGCATGCACGCGCAAAATCTGCTCGCGGCCCTTCACATCCGGACGGTCGACCGTAACCTGACGGTCAAAACGGCCGGGACGCAGCAATGCCGGATCCAGGATGTCAGGACGGTTGGTCGCAGCGATCAGGATGACCGACTCGCTTTCCTCAAAGCCGTCCATCTCGACTAGCAGCTGGTTGAGCGTCTGCTCGCGCTCGTCGTGACCGCCGCCCAAGCCAGCTCCGCGCTGACGTCCCACGGCATCGATCTCATCGATGAAGATGATCGACGGGGCCTGGGACTTGGCCTCCTTAAAGAGGTCACGCACACGGCTGGCGCCGACACCTACGAACATCTCGACAAAGTCGGAACCCGAGATGCTAAAGAACGGCACGCCCGCCTCGCCGGCAACGGCCTTGGCCAGCAGCGTTTTACCGGTGCCCGGAGGGCCAACCAGCAACACGCCACGCGCGATCTTGGCGCCCAGCTTGCGATAGCGATCCGGATCGCTCAAAAAGTCACGGATCTCCTCGAGCTCCTCGACTGCCTCGTCCACTCCGGCAACGTCTTCAAACTTGACCTTGGGGCGTGTGGCCTCGTTGGTCTTGGCGTTGGTCTTGCCAAACTGCATGTTCCTGTTGTTGGCGCCCATCATCTGGCGCATAAAGTAGAACATGATGGCGATAAGGGCAATCGTCGGAAGCACACTCATCGCCAAGTCGCCCCAAAAATCGGGATCGTTGGTGTTGACGATGTACTTGGTATCGGGGTGCTCCGCCATGAGCTCGGCAAGCGAATCGGAGCCGACATAGGTCGAAGAGAAGCTCTTGAGCTCGCTCGTATCGCCCTTGTCCTTTTTTGTCTTCCAGTAATGACCCGTCACGCTTCCGTCTTGAACCGTATAGGTCAGATCTTCGACGCGATCCTGCTTGATGGCGCTGACCATCTCGCTCGTCGCGAGCTTAACGGTATTGCTGGAGCTGGCAAAGCCGGAACCCATATTAAAGAAGGCATAGCCCAGAAGCGCGCAAGCCAAAAGAAAATACAGCCAGCCCGTACGCGTGGGCTTCTTGCCTCCGGACATCCCCGGGATCTTTGGGTCCCGGGGAGTCAGGGAATTGTTGTCGTTACGGTCGTCGGGCATCTTACGAATAAACCTCCGGTTTCAAAATGCCCAGATACGGAAGGTTGCGATAGCGCTCGGCATAGTCGAGGCCGTAGCCCACCACAAAGGCATCGGGGCAATGGGTTCCAACATACTTGGGCGTGATGGCCGAGACGCGGTCCTCAACGTCCTTCCACAGGAAGGCGGCGACCTCCAGAGAAGCGGGCTTGCGGCTCTCGAGGTTCTTCATCAGATACTTGAGCGTCAGGCCCGAGTCCAGAATGTCCTCGACGATCAGCACGTCGCGACCGCGGATGTCGATATCCAGGTCCTTAATGATACGCACGATACCCGAGGACTTCACACCGTCGCCGTAGCTCGAAACAGCCATGAAATCGATGTTGGTCGGCAGCTCGATCTTACGCATCAGGTCGCCCATAAAGACCACGGCGCCGCGCAGGACCGCAATCAGCACCAGATCCTTACCCGCGTAGTCGCGCGTAATCTCCTCGCCCAGGCGAGAGACGATACCGTCGATATCCTCCTGCGTGAACAGAACCTTCTCGATATCCGGATGTTGAGAAGCCATGACAACCCTTTCTTGTGCTTATCGCCCACACACCGCCGTATGGACGCGAACTACACATTCTAGCAGCGCACGGGGTAAATTTACCAGCCCGTGCGCCATCAGCGCGGGAATACCGTCAACGTCGCACAGAATAGCAGGCGTGGGACGCTATTCCGCATCGACCACGCGGAGCAGATATGCCACGCGCGTTGCGGGCGTGCACTTAAAACGCTCGTCCGCGCGAACTCCGGCGACCCACACCACGGCACCCCCCGGCGCCGTCCTCACCATGGGCACGCCGGCGCGCTCGGAAACGGGAATGCGAGCCTCACCTAGCAAATCGGATACTTTCTTGCTTCGGCCACTCATCCCTAACGGGCACATCACGTCTCCCGGCGCGGGACCGTCCACCCACAGGCGCGCCAATCGCGCCTCGACAGGGATCTCGCCACGCGAGCCCGCCAGGATCCGCTCACTATCGCTGTCGGCAAAACCCAGGGCAGCCGCGTCTACCAAAGCTGTCACTTCCCCGGCAGCCGCGAGCTCACGGGCGCGGCGCACGATATCGCATCCCGGCTCAACGGCCATCGGTTCTGTGACCAGCATACGTCCCCCGCCCAACGGCAAACGACCGGGTACGGTAACCCAGTCCGCGACCAGGCCCTCGCGAGCCGCCGGCGCCTTAAACGCCAGCATGCCAAACTCAATGCGTGCGTCAATCCCCGCCGGAAGCGTGACCGAGCCGGCACCCTCGGCAACGCAGGAAAGGACTCGCTCCACATGTCGCATCTCGGGGCGAGCATCCGGATCGATGCGTTTGATCGCCAGTCGCACGATGCGCCGCGCGATTACCACCTCGGCCGCAGCAAGGCGCCTGGCATCGAGCACCAGCGCGCCCGCTGCCTCTTTGCGCAAACAGCTTCGAAACGCCTGTGCCGAAAGCTGAGACAAAAACGCGTCCTCATCGCCTAAGATCTCGCAGGCGGCGCCAATCGTCTTGCAGACGCTCGCGTTGCGCTGCGCCACCACCGGCATCACTCGATGGCGCACGTAGTTTCGCAGATACGAGATATCCTCATTGCTCTCGTCTTCACGCCACGGCTGACCATGTACCTGTAGATAGCCCACGAGCTCGCCATGAGTTAGGTCGAGCAAGGGACGCACCACGATATTCCTCCGGCGAGGAATGCTCGATAGGCCAGCAGGCCCTGAACCCTTAATCGCGTTCATCAAAAACGTTTCCGCGCGATCCGAAGACGTGTGCGCGGTGCAGATACGAGCCGCCGTTCGCGGTGCCCCCGTCTGGGCGCAGAGCTCGCGAACATACCTCCGCGCCGCGGCATAGCGCACTTCGCGGGCCGCGGCCTCAATATTGCCCGACTCCCCATCAAAATAAGCGTGCTCCACGCACAGCGGTAAACCATATTTCGCGCAGAGCTCACGCACAAAGGCCTCGTCGCCAT
Source organism: Collinsella aerofaciens (assembly GCF_040920445.1). Taxonomy (GTDB): domain Bacteria; phylum Actinomycetota; class Coriobacteriia; order Coriobacteriales; family Coriobacteriaceae; genus Collinsella; species Collinsella aerofaciens_BH. The sequence goes on from NZ_JBCOTQ010000009.1 coordinate 52,042, forward strand.
CGGACGCCTTGCCGCGCAGATGATGGTTTACATGCAGCACATGCAGGCGCTCGCGAGCAATGGGGGCAACACCGCGCCCGTCTTGGATATCCAGCTTTGATGTGCACGCCATAAGAAGCAGTGCCGTCGAGTCCGCGCCGCCTGATACCATGAGCACGACAGGAGCAGCCTGCTGCCTCGTTCGGGTCTCATCGACTGCCCCGGGCACGGCATGGTGTCCGTAATGCTGTGATACCGTAGGCATTTGCTTCCTCCTCTATTCGTCCGCACCCATTGTATCCTTTGGAATCTTATGTCTCGTCTGCACCTTCATATCCTTGGCAGCGGCTCAAAAGGCAACTGCGCGCTCATCGAAGGCCCCCGGGGGCTCATTATGGTCGATGACGGACTGTCTCGCCGCGTGACATTAAAGCGCATGGCAGAACTGGGGCTCTCGACAGACAACGTCTCGGCTCTTCTCATTACTCATGAGCATAGCGATCACATCAAGGGCCTCGATGTCTGGTGCAAGCACTGGCACGGCCCCCTCTTTGCCAGCAGGGGCACTCTTTCGAGCAAAGAAAATCTTTCGCATCTGCCTGTCGAGGAATTCGATCCCGGTGACACCCTATCCATTGCCGGCATCCACGTGCAAACCTACTCAACGTCACACGATGTCATCAATCCAGTCGGCTATCGATTCGACACCCTCGATGATTCCATCGGCTTTGCCACCGACACCGGAGAGCTATCGAGCCAAGCCATGAACACCCTCAAAGATTGTCGAGTCCTCGCACTCGAAAGCAACCACGATGTGACCATGCTGCGCGAGGGAGAATATCCCCGCTTTCTTCAGGAACGCATCCTGTCTGCAAGGGGACACCTCTCCAATGGCCAAGCCGCCGAAGCCGCGCGCGAACTTGTTACCGATCGCACCGAACAGCTCATTGCCATGCATATCAGCCAAGATAACAATCGTCCGAGCCTTACCGTCAAAAGCTATGCCAAAGCTCTGGCCGCAACCCTGGATGACGAGGTCGGCAGCTCCGCAACCCTTCTCCAAGGATCGCGAAAACTCTCGATACGCCCCGCAAGCCAGTATCGGCCAGCAACCATTCAATAGACTGTCCTAAACAGCAAAAGGGGCCGGGAATCGCTTCCCAGCCCCTTTTGTTGTCTTTTAATAGCGAAGAACACCAACGAAGTTATTCGATGGAGATCTTCGTAACGTTCTTCTTCTCGACAATCTTAGGAACCGTAACGGTAAGGATGCCGTCGGCGTACTTTGCAGAAAGGCCCTCGCTCGAAGCATCCTTCAGGTACACACCGCGCGTCGCACTGTACGAGCTAAACTCCTTCTGCAGGAAGTTCTTGCCCTCGTTCTCTTCGCTCTCCTCGACATTCACGCTAATGGAAAGACGACCCTCATTGAGCTCAACGTCGATGTCATCCTTGGCGACGCCAGTCAAATAAGCCTTGACCTCGTAACCGTCGCCCTTGTCCTCAACATCGACGGGAAACGCCTTAGAGGCGATAGAGTTATTTGCCAGGTCGGTCATATCATCAAAGAGATCAAACAACGAGCTAGCAGAGGGACGAACTCCAAAAACCGAACGATAAGGAACCATGCTTGCCATGACTACCACTCCTTTAAAGGACTGCCGAGCCATCTTCTAGGTGGCAGGGACTTCTTTTGACGCTCTAATATATGCCCACCCAATTCGTATATATACACTTTGATATAAAGTTTTTTAAGTCTCTTTCTATAAGCATATCTAAGTCTTAGTGACTAAGGTTTTAACGAGGTTAAGGTTCTTTGAACAGAGCCTTGAATACCGAATACGCGCCTGTCAAAACGAAGCAGGGGGCTTACAATGAGCCCATACTCATTGCTAATGACAACCTAAGGGCATCATGGACGATCAGACCTCCGACAATTCGTATGAGCCGCTACAGAATGATAGTTCTGCCTATTCACAGCCCATACGCTACCATCGTCCCCATATTTCCCAAGAGCCCATTAACGATGCAGAGCCTGAGTATGTAACTCGCAATCGATATCAAACCCTTGAAGAATCTCAATCAGCTCGTAGACACATGGGTGTCGCCTCGAGCGATCCGGTGTATCTAAAAGATGCCCCCTTATCCAAAAACAGCGTATGCAGCCAGGAGCAATCACAAACACCCACCAAGCAGCATCGCAGAGGACCCCGTCCCAAGCAAACTCTAACGCATTCCGCACGCTATCTTGAGACGCCTAAGCAGGGGAAATCGATATTTACATCGTCAAACAGACGGCGCAAACAGCACCGCCTCCAAATCGCGCTCTTGATCATTGCCGTCGTGGCAATCGCGCTGGTCATTCATTTTATTTTCTTCAAATAGAGAAAGCTATTAAAGCATAGAGGCGTTTAGCCCATATCGACCAAACGCAAAATAGGGGGAGGCCGCGAGGCCTCCCCCTTCTCAGTTCAAGCGTACGGCTCGGTGCCGTCCACCGGTCAGCGGCGCCCTGGCCTCCCACGGGCTGACCCCGCAGTACTCTCGGCGCGATGGGGCTTAGCTTCCGGGTTCGGAACGGGACCGGGCGTGCCCCCCATGCTCTGGCCGCTGACCGGTGGGCGGCGCCCACCGTTACGGTGTCCTGGGTCGTCCGGCGTGCCCTGAGGGCCGCATGGCGCATAGGGGAGGTGACTCGGGGGCATCCTCGTGCCCGGACCGCGCATGAGCGCTCAGTCCCGCGGGCCGCGAGGTGCGGTTCCGGAAGAGCTCGGGCGATTAGTGCGGCTCGGCTGAGGACGTCGCCGTCCTT
>NZ_JBCOTQ010000010.1:0-21558 GCF_040920445.1 Collinsella aerofaciens
CGGGCAGCTCGTCAATCGATATATCAATTCTTGGAGACATGTATTCCTACCATTTTTAAAGAAACAACGGCGGTAATCGCTATCGCGATTGCGCCAATAATACCGAGCGCCATCTATTTATACTTGATTTAAGGCGGAGTGGAATGTGGGCGCGCAAGGAGATGCGGAATCGATGAGAGCCTCAAAAAAAATTACTGCAGTGTTATCATCTTTCATCCTCTCTATTCTTCCATTTCTGATTCTATGGGCGGCTTGGTCAGTCCTCCCCGATGCAATTCCCGCTCATTGGAGTGGGGGTGTGGTTGATCGATGGGGTAATAAGCTTGAATTGCTGGTTGTTCCGCTGTTTTCTCTGATTGGTTCTATTGCAATTTCTGTGTACCTTATTGTTTCCACGCGGCGAAGAGAGTTCGCGGATTTCTCTGTTCGAATGCGACGGGACTTTGTTGCGTGCTATATTTCTAGTCTTCTTTTATCGACAACCTGCTCAGTGATAATTGCCGTTTGGGTTCAGTTGATTCTTACGCAAAGCACTGCGGTTGATGGGGGGCTTGGACTATCGATCCTGTATTCCCTTCCCGGGCTATATGTGATCTTGTGCGCTTTGCCGCCTTTTTATGCGAGCGGCGAGAGCAAAAAGGCGGAGCGCCTGATAACAGTTCTTATTGGCGGTGCGGAGATTGTTCTTTGTGGAATAGTGCTTGAAGGTTCGGCTGCCTCTTATGCGATGATTGGACTGATGATTCTGTTCTGTGCGTTTGAGATTGTGTCACAGGTAAGGGATAGCCGGTCCTTATGAGTTGAATTACGCGCGTGCGGATATAAAGGGTGGCATGTTAAGCTGGTCGTTTTCTCGTTCTGGGACATTTGCAGTAGGATGAGTGGGACTAGGCGCGCTGCGGTGTGATGGTGACGGTTGAGACTTGTATCGCTGCAAATCCGCTGATGCACATTTTGCTATTGGGCTTGAAGGTGGGACCGACAGGCCTTTGTTTGGGTTGTTCTGGTCGTCCAACGCGTGTTGCACGGCTTTATATTGTTACCCTCGTTCGGCGCTCCGTTGGAGCATTTCCGGGTTTGTCGGCATCATGACTTGGCCAAGCGACACGCTTGCCGGGACGGTTGTAACGCCGCGCCGGTTCCGTGTGCTCCTTCGTTGTTGGCCTGTCCAGCCGGGGGCGGATTCGGCCTCATGTTGTGGCGCACGGCCTTCAGGGGCTTCCCCTGGCGAGTTATGTTCGTCCGTATGGGTAAGGGTCGGGTTGAGCTGACAATCCCGTGTCAGAAGAGGCTTGGACCATGCGCGCGATGACAGAGATTGAGTGGCTGGACGGCCGTGTGACGAAGGTGCCGGAGCTCGCCTTGGGCGATGCGTTCGGCGAGAGCGCCCAGGCGGAGCTCGATTTCGGGTTCGACGATGTGTTGGAGGGCCTTTGGGTCGTGGTGCGCCATCATGAGCCGGATGAGGACTCGGACGGCGACCCGCGCGGGAGGGGCTGCGCACTGCACGCGGACTGCCGGTACAGCCTGGTCGAACCGTCGGACCTCGACCGTGACCTCACACGTCGCCATTGCCTCTCCAATCAATGCCGGTCCCGGACTTTACTGGTACACATCTTATTGTGCATATTCAACGTCCCAAAACGTATGCCGCCAGACACTCGGAAATATTCCTCTTCTCATGCCGCTGCAGCATCCAACACATTTCCGCAATCTCGAAAACATCGAGCCCGCGACGGAATATATAAGACCGATTGATGTTGCAAAATAGAAGGAGAGGCATTACACCCCTCCTTCTGGACAGCCTGTATCCCGGTTCCCTGCCTGCCAGTTCGCCCTCCCCGAAACCCTCGGGGCGCTATGGGGTCGAACCCCTCCGCATGGAAAATTCTATCGCGGCCATGCCCACTATGCGCGTCACGCACACCACGCCAAACGTCAGGTTTACCAGCCGGGGCTGAGTCCTCTTTCGAGAGCAGGGTTATATTAGCATCTACAAACTCGAAAAACCCTGCCGCATTTGAGGAGTACCAAGAAAAAGGTCTACACCTTGAATATCAACTTCACCCGAACACCTCCCGCATTCATACGAACATGTACGGATGAATGCGGGAATCCGATACCCTGAGGGCCGGATCGGCCGGCCCACTGAGCACGAGCGAGACACGGTCCAGAGGATGCCGGAGCGCAGAACCCCGTGTAGGGAGATCGCGAGGGAGCCGGGCAGGTCGCCCTCGACGGTGAGCGCCGAGGTGCCGCGCACGGGTTCATCGCCGCGCCCACCCATGAAAAGAGGGTTCCCTCGCAGGCGCCGCATCCGCACGCCCCCGCAAAGAAACCCTCGCACTCGCATCTCTACCTGCGAACCCGTATGCAGCCTCGCGCGTGTGTTCCGCAGTTGCTAGTCGCGGTAGAACGAGCCCATGTAGCGGATGTACTCGTCCTCGGTGTGGTTTGCCTTCCAGTCGTGGACGGAGTCCTTGTTGCGCTGGCCGGCGATGACGGAGAGCTCCTTACCCAGCTTCTCAAAGGCCTCGTCGACGCACTCCTCGGGGGTGAGGGCGATCTTCATGACGGCCTCGCCCTGCGGGCCGCCGGGGAGGTTGGACAGCAGGCTGGGGGTTAGGGTGGTGCCGAGGGTGATGACCTCGACGTCGACGCCGGTGCCCTCGCACTCGCAGGCCACGGCCTCGGTCATCTTGAGGATGAAGGCCTTGCCCGCGCCGTACTGGCCGTTCCAGGGGCTGGAGCTGATGCCGGTCATCGACGAGACGTTGATCACGGCGCCGCGGTCCTGGGCGGCAAAGATCCGCATGTAGTGGTGGAAGCACTTGAGGAAGGTCACGACGTTGACGTTGATCATGGCCTCGTGCTTCTCCCAGGGGGTGTCCTGGATCTTACCGAAGCTGTGCAGGCAGGCCACGTAGCTCATGAAGCCCATGTCCAGGCCCTCGGTCGCGGCGAAGACGGTCTCGGCAGCGCCGGGCTGGCTAAAGTCGGCGCGCACGACCTTGGTCTCCACGCCGTAGGTCTCGCGGATCTCGCCTGCGAGCACGTTCAGCTTCTCCTCGCGACGGCCGACCATGACGACGTTCATGCCGCCGGCGGCGATCTTCTCGCAGAACGCCTTGCCGACGCCCTCGGTCGCGCCCAGGATCAGGCCCCACTCACCGTACTTCTCCCTCAGGTTCATGCTGCATCCTCTCTCTCGATGCCCATGCGGGCACATCTCCTTTAGCGTGCGACCGCACAGCCGCACACGGTGCACCATTATGCGCTGAACAAGAGGGGAGCGTGTTCACGACTTTGCGAACGAGCCCGTAACAACGATGAACGGTGTCGGTCTATCACCACGAAGAAACCCTTGCGGCATCGAGAGAGGAGGTGCTGGCAGGTGGAACCAAAAGGTGAACGCCGCCCTGGCGTGAGCGGCGTTCGGTGTGGTTTTACTCACCTTGCTAGCTGTTCACCAGGAGGGTATTGCGACCTCCGGTCGCCTTTGCTGTATCCCCTTGTGTGCCCATGTACAAAGGGATGCATCGCTATTCTGCGCCGGTGCTCGACGTCACCGCTTCGGTGGGCTCGGCAAATACGTTTCTCGCAATGTTCATGGTCGGCGTGATGCTCGATGTGCACATCGATGCCGAAGACCTGGGACCTCATGCGCCTCATCGACTACGTTGCGGCGCGCGGCGCGTGGAGTCTGCGCGAACTCGGCTGCGTCGGCTTTTCCGGCGGTGGCATGCAGACGCTCTACCTCGCTGCGCTCGACGAGCGCGTGCGCTGGGCGCTCATCAGCGGCTACCTCTACGGCGTGCGCGACGCGCTGCTCACCCTCAACAATAACTGTAGCTGCAACTACCAACATAGCCCTCGCGGCTACTTCCTGTGAGAGTTTTTTGTTAAAGCAACGGCGCGAGAGCCTCGTGGCACCCAGCAGCATCCTCCATATGTCTGGACTCTCTATGGCTGCGCTGGATAGACATCGCCGGAACGGGTATAGTATCGAAAGTTTTGTCGTTAACCAGCGGGGGAGTCCTGTGGGCATCAAAAAGAAGATCAAAAAGGAGCTTATCGGCACTTCCGATTACCCGTCGAATAAGATCTTTACGATCTCCAATTTCATCACCTTTACGCGCCTGATCCTCACCCTGGTATTTCTGTACCTGTTTGTGACGGATAACAACCGTGTCATCGCCATCGTTATCTACGCCGTTGCCGCCTCCACCGACTGGATGGACGGTCAGATCGCCCGCATGACTAAGACGGTCTCGTGGCTCGGCAAGGTCATGGATCCCATTTGCGACCGTGCGCTGCTGTTCACCGGCGTACTTGGACTGGTGGTCCGCGGAGAGCTGCCCATCTGGGTCTGCGTACTCATTATTGGCCGCGATATCTATCTGGGCATCGGCACGCTTATCGTGCGTCATTATCACCGTCGCCCCATCGATGTCGTCTTCCCCGGAAAGATTGCCACAGCGCTGCTCATGACCGGATTCTCGCTCATGCTGCTCGGGTTCCCCGTTGTTGACGGCCTGCAACTTTTACCTTCAACCCTCACGGCCTTCCCGGGCCTCAACGGAAGCTCGGTGCCCCTCGGCATCTTCTTTGTGTACGGCGGCGTGATCTTCTCCATGCTCACGGCTGTCATCTACTCCATTAAGGGCGGAGCGGCCATTAAACAGGCTCTCACGCATCCCGAGGACGAGGACATCGACTTTCTGAACCCTGAAATCGAAGACTGATTCGTTGGGGTATGATTACGTACGGTTCATTATTTGCGGCACGTCCGCGATAAGTTAGGGGTTGTCATGGACAACATGGTTAACAATATGCCTCAGAATGATAAGACTGCTGACGCTACCTGCGTATTCCGCGTGCCTTCAAGCGACGTCACCGTTCCCGACCTCATGGCCAACGTGCGCATCACCGCCCCCGTTCTGTCCATCGTCAAGGGTCCGCAGACTGGTGCCGCCTTTGAGCTCGAGGACGACGTGACCACCATCGGCCGCGATCCTGCGAACGGTATCTTCCTCAATGACATGACCGTTTCGCGCAGCCACGCGCGCATTATCCGCGAGGGCCTCGGCGCTCGCATCGAGGACTTGGGCTCGCTCAATGGCACCTGGGTCGACGGTGCCATCGTCAATGCAGCCCCGCTGCACGACGGTTCTTCCGTGCAGATCGGTACGTTTACGCTCATCTACCACGAGAGCACGCCGGAGCGCATCGAAACCGGTGAGTAGGGCATGGCCGAACGCAACTATCTGAGTATCGGCCAAGTCGTCAACCTACTTCGAGGCGCATACCCCGATCTTTCGAACTCAAAAATTAGATTTCTAGAGGATGAGGGGCTCATTACCCCTCATCGTACGCCTAAGGGATACCGTCAGTACTCCAAGGAGGACGTTGATCGCCTGGAGGTCATCCTGCACTTGCAGAAGACCCGCTACATGCCGCTCAACGTGATTAAGCAGCGCTTGGAAAACGCCACGGACCTGTCAACGCTCGCTTACGAGGTGGGCTTGCTGTCCGATGTTCCGCTCAAGACGGAGCCCAAGGAGACTAAGCAAAAGCTGCATCCCATCGAGACCATTCCCGATATGCTGGGCGTCGAGATTTCGTTCATCCGCTCGCTCGCCGAGAACGACCTCATTCGCATCATCAAGAGCCCGCAGAATCGAGAGCTCGTCGATGGTCGCGATTTCCCGATCATCCGCTACTGCTCCGAGCTGTCACGCTTCCATATCGAGCCGCGCAACCTGCGTCAGTACGTGTCTTCCGCCAACCGCGAGTCCTCCATGTTTGAGCAGGTGCTCGTGAGCATGCTCGGAATGGATACCTCCGATGACGAGCGCGACGCCAAGCTCGAGCGTGCGTTTAAGAAGCTACACGACCTGACGGAAGGTGTGCACACCGCGCTGCTCAAGAACCGCGTTTTTGAGTCGCTCAACGCCGTGGTCGAGGACGCCGACATCGATGCACTCGATGAGGAAATCACTCGCTCCGAGTCCACCAAGACCAAAAACGAAGAGACTGCCATGCCGGCTTCGCACGAGGATTCTCTCGTAAAGCCGCTCAAGGTCGTCGCCCCTTCGCAATCCGGCACCGCCACCGCGGGCAAATAACAGCTGCTGAAATTTCGGCAACCCATTGAAAGGTCATGCAATGTACGACTTCGAATCTCAAATCGTCGACATCCCCGACTATCCCGAGCCCGGAGTCATCTTTAAAGACATCACGCCGCTCTTTGGCAATCCCGAGGCGCTCAAAGCCATGACCGATGCCCTCGCCGAGCACTTTGCCGGCATGGGAATCACCAAGGTCGTGGGTCCCGAGGCTCGCGGCTTTATGGTTGGCGTACCGGTGGCTGTAGCCCTTGGCGCCGGCTTTGTTCCCGCACGTAAACCGGGCAAGCTACCGCGCGAGACCGTGAGCCAGAGCTACGAGCTCGAGTACGGCACCGATTCAATTGAGATCCATGCCGACGCTATCAGCTCTAAAGATACCGTGTTGATTCTGGACGACTTGGTCGCGACGGGCGGAACCGTCGAGGCAACAGGTAAACTGGTGCGAGATATGGGCGCAAAGCTTGTCGGTTACGGTTGTATCCTAGAGCTTGCGTTTCTCAACCCGCGCGAGAAGCTCACGCCGTCTGATGACGATGTGGAGCTCTTTAGCCTGGTGACGGTGGACTAGCCGTTACCCTTAGTTACTGGAAAGGAAGCTACATGCGCACAGCAAACACGCACAAAAACATGGCACGCTGCGCTGCTACGGCAACTCTCGCTTGTGTTTTGGGCTTGGGCCTCGCGGCTCCTGCCTACGCCGATACCGCATCCGACCTTGCCGCTGCTCGTACGAAGCTCGAGCAGATCGGTACCCAAACCCAGCAGATTTACGATGAGCTCGCCACGCAGACGCAGGCGCTCGATCAGACTGCCGGCGAGATCACGCAAAAGCAGCAGGAGATCGCCGATGGCCAGGCCAAGCTCTCGACCTATGTCGCCGGCGAGTACAAAACCGGCGGTCTGAGCCTGCTTCAGGTTCTGACGGGTGTCGATGACCTGAGCGATATGCTCAACCGTCTGTTCTACTACGGCAAAGTTTCCGATAAGCAAGCTCAGACCATTCAAGAGGTCAAGGAGCTTAAGCAGCAGCTCACCGATAAGCAGTCCGAGCAGGAGAAGAACGTCGCCGCAACGCAAAAGAAGGTCGATGAGCTTAACGCCCAGCAGGCTGAAGCCCAGAACGTCGTAAACTCCCTGGATTCGCAGCTGCAAGCCGAGCTTGCCGCAGAAGCCGAGGCCAACGCCGCGCTGCAGGCTGGCATCAACGCCAGCACCGCCGAGAAGGCCACGGTGAGCAACGAGACTGCCGGTACGACCGAGAACACCAACAACGGTGGCCAGACCAGCAATAACAACAACCAGGGCGGCAACACTCCGGCTCCTACGCCGGCACCTGCTCCGACGCCGCAGCCCTCCACGCCTCCTCCGGCTCCGACGCCTTCTGCTCCGAGCCAGTCTGTTGATGGCGGTTCTGTTGTCTCGCGTGCATACAGCAAGCTTGGTTGCGCTTATTCCTGGGGCGGAATTGGCCCGAACAGCTTCGACTGCTCTGGTTTTGTTAGCTATTGCCTCACTGGTCGCTATTGCCGCCTGGGCACCACGGGTACCTTTATGGGCTGGACGCGCGTGTCCGATCCGCAGCCTGGTGACGTTGTGGTCAACTCGTACCACACCGGCATTTACATCGGTGGTGGTCAGATGATTCATGCTTCCGACTACAACACGGGTGTTATCATCAGCTCCGTTGCCGCCGGCATGAACAATAACTACATCTTCGTGCGTTACTAAGTATTCAGATAAAGCAAGCGGATATGGACCTCGTGGCTTTTAGTCATGGGGTCCATTCTTTTGCCTTTAGTGCAGGCCGCTATCTAGTTTTGAATACTAGATAGCGGCCCAATCGGTCTGCAAGAAGGCTATAATTGTTTGGGAACAATTAGAAAGGACCCTCTATGAGCTGGGCACTTATCTCAGATTCAAGCTGTAACCTCCGCGATTGGCAACCGACCGCGCCCCATACTACCTTTGCATTTGCGCCCCTCAAAATTCGAGTGGGGGAGCGTGAATTCGTCGATGACCTTTCGCTCGATGTTCATGAGCTCAACTGCGCTGTTCAGGCGGAGACGAACGCTTCTTCGAGCGCTTGTCCCAGCGTAGGGGAGTGGGCCGAGCTCTTCAAATTGGCAGACAAGACCATCTGCATGCCGATCTCTGAGGGCGTGTCGGGCAGCTACAACGCGGCAGCCACGGCTCGCGATATGGTTCTTGCCGAGGAGCCCGACCGACAGATTCATCTAGTCAATTCACGCGCAGCTGGCGGCAAAATGGACCTCATTTTCTTGCTGTTCGACCGCTATCTTGCAAGCAATCCGAATGTCTCATTCGAGGATGCTTGCGCATGCTTCGATAGCCTTGAACAGAACAGCAAAATCCTCTTCAGTTTGTGCAATTACGAAAACCTCGCCAAAGCCGGACGTATCCCTAAGGCAGCCGGCGTCATTGCCAACAAGCTCAATATCCGCATTTTGGGCACGGCGAGTGAGGCCGGTAAAATCGAACTCGTCGGGCACACGCGTGGCGAAAAAAAGATGCTCAACAAGATCATCGACACTATGGAAGCCGAGGGCTTTACGGGCGGTGAGGTCGTCATAGATCACGTTGAGAACGAAGCTGGAGCCCAGGCGCTCACTGACCGCATAGTCGAGCATTGGCCCGGCTCCAAGACCATCATCATGCCCTGCAACGGCCTGGATTCCTATTACGCCGAGATGCACGGCCTCATCATCGGCTACGGCATGGGCGTAGCTTCGGGCAAATAAAGTCCAACCAAGCAAAAATACGGGCGGGACAAAGCGACAGATGGCTCTTTGTCCCGCCCGTTTTATACGTCGGCTAGCTATTAAACCCGTTGAACTTGAGATAGCTCATCAAGTACGCCTTCGAAACGAAGGACGATACCGCGCTACGCACAAGCAGCGACTCACGCGTTACCTGATGCGCCGTATCGGGCACGGGAGTCTGCTCGACGGAAAACGCCGCACGAATCGATGCCTCGAGCTGATCGACCACATAATCAAAGGCCGTCGGGGCATCGTAGCTCAAACGCTGAATGTTAAAGAGTGCCTGCACCGCAGCAATAGGTAGCACCTGCTTAAAGATGCAGATAGCGATCAGGCGGGCAATCTGCTCGCGGCCATATTGCTTTTTGACCGGAGCAGGCACTAGGCCGACCTTTACGTAGTTATTGATCATCGATGGCGTAATGATAGGCTGCTCAACGCAAATGGACAGCGGCTCCATCCACAGCGTAACATACTCAATAACCTGGTCGCGGTAGAGCGTCACATTGGGCAACTGGTTATAGCGCGGCAGACTCAACGTATTAAGTTTGCGCACGATATCGGACTGAATAAATGCATCGGGCAGCACAGTGGGCTGAATATCCTCAGGCTTAATGCTGACCGACGAATCGGACATCGGGATAACGCGTTTGGCGTGGTTCATAAGGATCCTCCGTTCATTAGCTATATTGTATTCTAGGTTATCTAGTTTTGCATACTATATAGCAGGAAAGTAAAAGTGGTTGGACAGCACATTGATGCACCGTCCAACCACTTTGTAATAAAGATAGCAACCTTACATAAGATATATTATCGTACTTATCCGCGGAGAAACGCGTATGCGCCCGTTGCTGCTATGGCTCCGTCAGAAACGGCGGTCACAACCTGACGTAAGCGCTTGGAACGGATATCGCCAGCAGCAAATAGACCTGGCGTGCGGGTCGCCATGGATTCATCAGTCAGAATGCCGCCATCAGGCGCCAGATCGACAAGATGCTCAACAAGCTCGGAATGGGGCTGCGTTCCGGTAAAGACAAAGATACCAAACGAGCCAGGGACAAATGACTCGGTGTGAGTTTCCCCGGATGCATTGTCCTTAAAGGTAATCGTCGTTGGCATGGCTTCGCCCGAGAGCTCGACAATACTAGTTTGGTACCTAACTGAAATATTATCTTTTGCAAGAACTTTTTGAACCACACCATCGGGGGCACGGAACTGATCGCGGCGCAAAACGATGGTCACGCTGCTGGCGATTTCTGACAAGAACAGAGCTTCCTCGCAGGCAGCATTGCCGCCGCCGATGACAAAAACCTGCTTGCCGCGAAAGAACATGCCGTCGCACGTCGCGCAATACGAAACGCCACGACCGCGATACGCATCCTCGCCAACAAAACCAGCAGATCGCGGCGTGGCACCCATGCAAGCGATAACGCTCGAGGCCGACGTATCGCCCAAATCGTGATGCACCGTAAACAGCGCTGCATCGGCATCGTAATCGATACCCGTAACCATGCTCCATGTAACCTGTGCTCCCAGGCCCTCTGCATGCTGCTGAAAACGCTCACCGAGTTCGGCGCCACTCAAGAGCGGAATGCCCGGATAGTTCTCGACTTCATTGGTCGTGGCGATCTGCCCTCCCGACATGCCCTGTTCAATCACGGTCGTCGTTAGGTTGGAGCGCGCCGCATAAATGGCCGCAGCATAGCCCGCAGGGCCGCCACCGATAATCGCAACATCGATCGGCTGATGGGTAGTCATGAAGAGACCTCCTGTCGAAAGATTGGCGTTCTTTGCGCTCATACCCAAATTTACGTGAACATGACACTCATGCACTACAATGATAAATCGCGTAACAAAGCTGAAGGGGAGTTATCGATGGATCAAACGCAGATGAGCAATAGCGCTCCCCTGCCCATGCAAGCCACTCCCCAACCGGAGCAAATGACCGTTTCACCTGCACAAAAACCCCTAGTAACCATTGTGCACGCATCGGTTGGATCGGGCCACAAAGCCGCCGCCAACGCGATTGCACAAGCATTTGATCTTATCCGCGGCACCAAGGGAATCCCTGAGGATATTGAAATTGAAGTGCTCGATATCCTTGATTTTGGACGTATTAAATTCGACGGCAATAAGACCGCGGCTTCTTTTACGGGAGCCACACGCCCCATTTACGACCTGACCTGGCGATATACGCTTACGGGACATCTTCTCTGGGGTGGCGGCACGGCATGGTCGCGTATTATGTTCCCCGCCTTCAACGAATATATTCGTCGCCGCAGGCCTATAGCCGTGGTCGCAACGCACATCACAGCAGCCAATGTTGCCGTGGGCGCCCGCGTAATTACGGGTATCGATTACCCGGTCATCTGTGTGCCGACCGATTACGAAGTCGAAGGCTTTTGGCCCCACAAGGACACCGACCTATTCTGTGTAGCCAACGAGTTTATGGCCGAAACGCTGCGCCCGCGCAAGGTTCCCGAGTCAAAGATCCGCATAACGGGCATCCCCATCCGAGCCGGTTTCGATTCAGATTACAAACGCGAAGATGAGCTCAGCAAGTTCAATCTCCCCATAGACAAAACCGTCGTATTGGTGATGGCCGGCGCCAGTTTGCCCCAACCATACGTGCGTTTCCGCGCCGCGATGGACCACACGCTCCCCTTCTTACGCGGCTTTGAGGACATGCACTTTGTCTTTTTGCCCGGTAAAGACGTGGAGTATGCCACCCGGCTGAAGACGCTCTTCGTCGCCATGAAGCTCGAAAACGTCACAGTTCTGGACTACGTGGATGACATGGCGGCCCTCATGCACGGCTGCGACCTGGCAATCCTCAAGTCGGGCGGGCTCACCGTCACCGAGTGCCTATGCGCACATCTGCCGATGATCCTGCTGGGCAAGTCCTATGGCCAGGAAAAGGCCAACACCACGATGCTCACCGGCATGGGCGCCAGCATGCATGTCACCACCGCACGAGAGCTCATCGTTACCCTACGTCACCTGCACGACCATCCCGAATCACTCAAAGCCCTACTCATCAATGGCGAAGTACTACGCCGCCCCCACGCAGCCGAAGACATAGCCATCGCAACCATGGAGCTAGTAGGCAAGCCCCAAAAGCGCAAACGAGCCTTCTGCCGCTTCTATTGGGGCGGAAAACCCGCGCATATCCGCTAGTCGAATGTCCGCCGCTCTGTCGGAGCCGCCCTTATATCGTTCCATGCTCAAACATTCTCACTTCGCTGCGAAACTGCGCGTGGAACGATATAAGGGTGGCTCCGGCAGAGCGGCTGCGTTTACTTACTAGCAGCTACTTCAGACTCCCCTCCATTAGAACCTGCAAAGGTAAAACAGGAAAATATAAATAGAGTTAGCCGATGCGACAAAGGAGGCATCCCTTTATCGCATCGGCTAACTAGAAAGATTGTTTTATGTCAAGCATGTAGCCCTTTCGCCTGAGCCCCATACATATCGTCCCGCGCGCAGTTTCGCAGCGAAGCGAGAATGTTTGAGCACGGGATGATATGTATGGGGCTCAGGCGAAAGCGGGATCCGTGCGCCCCTGCGAAGCGAGAATGTTTGAGCATGGAATGATATAGGTAAGCCCCGGGCGGGAGGGATACGAGCGCCCTAGGCGACGCCGCTGGAGCCGAAGCCTCCGTTGCCTCGGTCGGTTTTGTCTAGTTCTTCTACTTCCATGAGGTTGACCGTGGGGACTTCTTGGATGACGAGTTGGGCTATGCGGTCGCCTTTGTTGATTTTGATGTTGTTGGAGGGATCCAGGTTGATGAGGATAACCTTGAGTTCTCCTCGGTAGTGGGCGTCGATGAGGCCCGGCGTATTGACTATAGACAGGCCCTGCTTGATGGCCAAGCCGCTGCGGGGCTGGACGAAGCCGGCGTAACCGTCGGGCAGGGCGATGGCCAGCCCAGTAGAGACCAGACGACGTTCGAAGGGCCTCAGGACGCAGTCCTCGTTGGAGCGCAGATCCAAACCGGCATCGGTGGGATGGGCGTATTTGGGAAGCTCGACGGTGGGGTCGAGACGCTTTATGTTGACGGTAATGTTGGACATGGAATCACCTTAGCTTGTCAAGCTCTTGCAAAAACTCATCGACGTCTTTGAAATCGCGGTAGACCGAGGCAAAGCGGATGTACGCCACCTTGTCGATCTTGGCCAAGCGCTTGAGCACCATGTCACCCAACTCATGGGACGTGACGGCCGTCAGCGTACGAGAACGCAGCTCGACCTCGATATCGTCGATAATCTCATTGAGCTTCTTAGTGTCGATATCACGCTTGATGGTGGCGCGCATCAAGCCGACGAGCAGCTTATTGCGATCGAACCGCTGCTTGGTTCCGTCCGACTTAATGACCTCAATTGGGTCTTCGCATCGCTCGAACGTTGTAAAGCGGTAGTTACACGAGCAACATTCGCGACGGCGCTTAATGGTGTTATTTGACTCCTGCATACGGGAATCAACGACGCGGGTATGTGCCTTGCCGCATTTGGGACAGCGCATGGTACCTCCTCTTAAACGATAACAAGGGTACCATGTGCAGCGCGATAATGATTACGAACGAGCAGGAACCTTAAGATGCGCACCGGCGGCGAGCGAACCATGCTCCAGATGATTGACGTTACGGATCATGTCGGAAGTCTCTTGCGTGGAAAGGCCTTCGATTGGATATTCCTCGGCAAGCGACCAAAGAGAATCACCAGGCTGAACGCGAATGGTCTCGTAGGTAACGTTGGAAACGGACTCGGCATACGCGGCGTGACGAGCGCTAAAGACCGACGTAGCGAGGACAAAGAAGAGCGTAAGCGCAACGGCAACGGCGACAATCGTCGGAACCTTCAGGGCAACGCGGGCCGGCACAACTGCAGCTTGCTGATTGCGAGCAGGCTTTACGGTCAAAGGCTGAAAGCCGGAGCGGCCACCCTGAACAACCGTAAAAGTGGGTTCAGCAGGCGTCACGAGCTTAAGGGCGAGGTTTCCCTGGACCATATTCGTTGCGTTCATCATGTTCTCCTCTCGCGTGTTTTGCTGAGAACAGTTTTATCAAGCCGCGCGGACAAAAATATCTGGCGCGAGAACGAATGTTCGGTTATTATTATCTTCGAACAGTTGTTCCTGTCAAGCAAAATTCGAACATTTGTTTGACACGGGTAGAGAGGATGCCCTGATGGCTCGCAAAATTACCAAGCGTCAGCAGCAAATTTACGACTTCATCAAGGAATATCAGCAGGAGAAGGGTTATCCGCCCAGCGTGCGCGAGATGGCTTCTGCCGTGGGCCTTTCCTCCCCCAGCACCGTGCACGCCCATCTATCTGCTCTGGAGGCGCGCGGGCTACTCAAGCGCGATGCCACCAAACCGCGCGCCCTGGAACTCTTTAACGAGGACGGTTCCTCTGTCTCAATTTCTAAATCTGACGAGCCCACCGCACCTCGCGGAACGGTCTCGCTACCGCTCGTTGGTCGCGTCGCGGCTGGGATTCCCATTCTGGCCGAGCAGAATATCGAAGACACTTTTACTATCCCGACCGAAATCGCCACTGATCAGGGTTCCTTTATCCTTGAGGTGCATGGGAGCTCAATGATCAATGTCGGCATCTTCAATGGCGATTACATCATCGTCCGTGAACAAAAGAGTGCCATGAACGGCGAAATTGTCGTGGCCATGATTGATGGTTCAGCGACCGTCAAGACGTTCTACAAGGAGCAGGGACGCGTACGCCTGCAGCCCGAGAATGACACCATGGAGCCTATCTATGCAACGAATCCCGTTATCTTGGGCAAAGTCGTCGGCTTGATGCGCCGGTTCTCGTAATGCGAAAACGCATCACTATCTTTGATACCGTCCGCGGGTTTACGATGATTTCAATGGCAGGTTTTCACGCTTGCTACGATCTCGCCTACCTGTACGGTTGGGATATGCCCTGGTTTACCCAGACCGTCTTTCAAGACATCTGGCGCGCCAGCATCAGCTGGGTATTCTTGTTTATCGCGGGTTGGATGTGCACTCTTTCGCGCAACAATATCAAACGTGCCGCCAAATACGCCTTAGCAGCACTCGTCGTCTGGTTGGCAACAACACTTGTCTCAGTCGACGATTCGGTTAATTTTGGCATCATCTACTGTATGGCCGCATGTACCGGCATCGTAGCGTTGACCAATCCCGTCCTTAAGAAGATTTCGGCGAGATGGGGCGTGTCCCTATGCCTTGTGTTGTTCGCCCTCACCTGGAGCATCCCCAAAACGACCTACCCTGTCCCATACCTGGCGTGGCTAGGATTTCCGAGCCCTGGATTTATCTCAGGTGATTACTACCCCATCATCCCGTTTATCTTTATGTATCTTGCAGGATACTTCGCCGCACACATAGCGAAGGGAATCGATAAGACCGTCCCTAGCTGGGCCTACGCGAATCCCATCCCGGCGCTCGCCAGCCTTGGACGTCATGCACTCCCCTTTTATCTGCTACATCAGCCCATCATACTGGGCATTTTGGAGCTCGCCTACTCGGTGCGATAACGCTCGAGCCGCGGTGCAATACGAGCCGGCAGTTTCGCCACAATACGAACGCCATCCTCAAGATATTCCTCGTGCAAAAGGGTCCCCTGCTCATGCACGACTGTGATGAGTGCACCTTCACGATATGGAATGTCGGCGGAAAGCAGCACATCGGTGGCGGCCGCCTCGCGAGCAATGCGATCGACGAGATCGTCGAGTCCCTCGCCCGTTTGGGCCGAGAACAGAACGGCTTCCGGATAGCGACGACGGAAACTTAATCGATCAACGCTATTGAGAAGATCAATTTTATTGAATACGGTCAGCGTTAAACGCTCTCCGGCGCCGATCTCATCAAGCACGCGGTCGACAGCCTCAAGCTGTCGCTCATAGTCCTCATCAGACGCATCCACGACTTTGAGAATTAAATCGGCACCCAACACCTCGGACAACGTCGATTTAAAGGCATCGACCAGACCATGCGGCAGCTTTTGAATAAAGCCGACGGTATCGGTAATCGTCATGCCGCGACCGCCAGGCAGGCGATATGAACGCGTCGTCGGGTCGAGCGTAGCAAACAGCTTGTCCTGCGAAAGTACCGTAGAACCGGTCAGACGATTGAGCAACGTCGATTTACCGGCATTGGTATAACCGGCTAACGCGACGCGAAACGCCGGTGACTCAATACGACTCTTGGATTGAACATCACGACGCTGTTCAACCTGCTTGATCTCACGTCGAAGCGCAGCGATCTTATTACGAATGAGGCGACGGTCGACCTCGAGCTGACTTTCGCCCTGACCAAAGCGTGAGCCGATGCCGCCGCGCGTCTGTTCCTTGGCGAGATGGCTCCACATGCCGCGCAGACGAGGCAACAGATATTGAAGCTGCGCCAGCTGTACCTGTAGGCGTCCCTCACGCGTCTGAGCATGCAGGCCAAAGATATCCAAGATCAGTGCCGTACGATCGATAATCTTTACCGGCTCGCCCACGGCTTTCTCCAAATAGGATTGCTGCGAGGGCGTCAGGTCGTCGTCAAAAATAACGACATCGGCATCCATGCGATGCACCAGGCCGCACAGCTCTTCAACCTTACCGGAACCGATAAACGATTTAGGATACGGCTTTACCAAACGCTGAGACAAGCGAGCCACGCACTGGGCACCAGCCGTATGGGCAAGGCGCTCAAGCTCGTCAAGCGAACGATCGAGCGGCCACGCATTGTCGCGCCACTCAACACCAACTAATATGGTACGCTCGGGCTCGGGTGCCGTGGGAACAAGGGGGAAGCGGGCCATTAGGCAGCCTCAATACAATGCAGGATGTCCTCAACGACCTCATCGATCGTAAACTTGTCCATATCGAACCACACGATGCGATCATCGCGTTTAAACCACGATAGCTGACGCTTGGCATAACGACGCGAACGCATCTTAATGAGCTCGCGAGCCTCATCCATGCTCATCACGCCATTAAAAGCATCGATAATCTCTTTATAGCCAATTGCCTGCATCGACGTCAGGGCATCTCCCAGCCCCTGGTCCATCAGACCGCGAACCTCATCGACAAGACCCTGTTCAAACATCAGATTGACACGCAGGTTAATGCGCTCGTAGAGAACCTCGCGATTACGCGTCAGACCAAACCATAGAGCATGATAATGCTCGCGCGGAACACTAAACTGACTTTTTTGCTGTGCATAGGAGATACCATCATCATGCATCTCGAGCGCACGAATCACACGGCGCACGTTATGGGGATGAATAACAGCAGCAGATTCTGGGTCGCGCTCGGCAAGCAGGGCATGCAGTTCTTCCTCGCCAATACGCTCGGCAAGCTCCTGATACCCCGCACGGCGATCGTCCTCAAGTTCACCCGAGGGAAAGTCCATCTCATCGAGGGCGGCCTTGAGATACAGCCCCGTACCCCCGCAAAACACCGGTAGACGGCCCTCGCCAAGCAAGCGCTCAACATGCGCGCGAGCGTCAGCCTGATAAAGCGCAGCAGAATATGCCACACCCGGCTCTACAATGTCGACGAGACGCAGCGGCGCCGTACACTCATCGGGCGTCATCTTTGCGGTACCGATGTCCATGCCGCGATAGATTTGCATCGCATCGCACGACAGCACTTCGGACGAAAGACGAGCGGCCAAACGGTCGGCAACATCACTCTTACCAACCGCCGTCGGACCGACGATCGCAACGGCGGAAAGACCTGCCCCGGAAGAAACCATTAGCGCGGCTCGCCCACAACGGAGCCGGACAAATACCAGGTCTTGGCAACGTCAACGTCAACAGCAACGATCTTGCCAACAAGCTGATCGATGCTGTAACCCTCGGGGATAGGCGCATGCACGGTCTGATTCTTGGGACTCTTGCCCAGCAGGACCGCATCGTTCTTCTTGCTCGTACCCTCAATGAGCGCCGGCACCACAGTATGAAGCTCACCCTGGTTATACTCGTGTGCCGTGGTCTCGATAACCTTAACCAGGCGGTTGAAACGCTCGAGAATAACCTCATGCGGCGTAGGATCGTCAATCTCTGCGGCCGGGGTACCGGCGCGCTTGGAATAGATGAAGGTATAGGCCTGGGCATAGCGGACCGTCTCGGCAAGTGAAAGCGTCTGCTCAAAGTCTTCTTCAGTCTCGCCCGGGAAGCCAACGATAATGTCGGTCGAGAGCGCGATATCGGGCATACGGTTGCGAATGCGATCGACCAGGCCCAAATAGTCCTCGCGTGTATAACGGCGATTCATCTCTTTGAGGATCCGTGTCGAACCTGACTGGACAGCCAAGTGCAGCTGCGGCATAACGGCAGGCGTCTCGGCCATGGCGTCGATGGTCTCGGGCAGCAGGTCCTTGGGATGTGAAGATGTAAAGAAGATGCGCTCCACACCCGTATCGCCTACGGCGCGCAGCAAATCGGCAAAACGCGGCTTGCCAAACAGATCGCGACCATATGAGTTAACGTTTTGGCCCAACAGTGTGATCTCGCGCACGCCCTGGCGCACCAAACCGGTCACCTCGTCGACAATCTCCTCGAAGGAGCGGCTCTTTTCGCGACCGCGCACGTACGGCACGATGCAGTAGGTGCAGAAATTATTGCAGCCCGTCATGATGGGCACCCAGGCGTGATACTGGGTCTCGCGATGCCACGGCATGCTCATGGCATCCGTATCCTCATGCTCATTGGTGCGGATATGACGCTTGCCGTCAAGGAACGCCTCGACAATGAGCTCGGCCACATGTGCGATAGAATGCGTGCCAAAGATGACATTGACGTTATCGACGTTGGTGAGCAGGCCCTCACCATCACGCTGCGCGATACAGCCACCCACGGCAACCACGCGCTTGCCAGAAGGCGAAGGCGGCAGGCTTTTGCAGGAATTGCACTGACCGTACAGGCGAGTATCGGCGGCCTCACGCACGCAGCATGTCATGAAGACAACGATATCGGCATGCTCGGGATCGAGCGCCATGAGGCAACCATACGAATCGAGCAGACCGCTCACGCGCTCGGAATCGTGCTGATTCATCTGGCAGCCAAAGGTGCGAATAAAGTAGGTTTTACCGGCAAGAATATCGCGTACGGAACGCTGGTCCATGTGCATAAGTCCTAACGATGGGGAGCAAAACGAGGCAATCAGAAGCTATGCCACAGGCTTAACATCATCCATGACGACGTTATCCATAGCAGCTCGATTGATCTGGTGAACGTAAATAGAAAGACGGATGGCCGTGCGCGACTCCCCGTTAATAAGGATGTCGGAGAACACGGGCGCGCAGGAAATATCAAACCCGGTTGGAATCAAAAAACCGCGCGCGATAGCCACGGCCTTTATGGCCTGGTTGACCGCACCGGCGCCGACACACTGAATGTTGACGGGCACACCATCCTTGACCATGCCGGCGATGGCGCCGGCAACGGACGCGGGCGATGATTTGCTTGATACCTTCAGGCAATCCATGAAGAAACTCCTGCGTTTAAAAGTACGTTTTAACTGCAATAACTGTATCGTACCGAGTGGACTCGGTAAAGGCACTATTCCTCTTTGGCAAGATCGAATGTCACGGTGATTCGATCACGCGAAACGCGAATCTTTGGGTCGCCGCAAAGGTTGAGATAGTACCGGGCAGCAAGGTCATTAAAGTCGCGCTCCACAGCGCGCGAAAACTGTGCCATGTCATCCTTGGCAATACGTAGCCCACGACGATCTTTCGCAAGATCGACAGGAGCCGGCGCATGCGAGGATGAGTCACGCTCGCGCAGCAGACGCGCAGTCACACCGCGAACGGGCTTAATCTGCCCTGCCAAAATGCGATGGGCCGTGCGCTCGGACATCTCAAGACCCAAACCCGAACAGATACGGATAAAGTCCTCGGCATCAGAGGCAAGGCCCAAACGATCGACAACCGGAAGCTCGCTCTCGTCATCAATAAACAGGAGACGAGACGTATCGAGCCGACTTGACGCCTGAGCATAAAGAGTCGCGGCAATCTCAGACGGAGAACCAAGATAGACATCACAACCACGCAGCTCCTCGAGCGCAAACTCACAGGCAGCGCGAATAATATTATGAGGACCGCGAGCACAGACATAACGTCCGTCCTCATCCTTGACGGCCTGGGGCCAGCTGGACTGATCGGCACGCTCACTGAGGCGGTCGGCTGCAACGCTCACCTTAAAGGCTGAACCAAGATCGACGCCGGACGTGACCACACGGGCCTCGTCGGTGTTCTGCTTGATCGAAAACAATGCCATGCCACGACCATGAACGCCCCAACGATCCATCTTCATGCTCTCGAGCTTGGAGGTAACGCGGGCATCGAAGATTCGCTCTTGCATATCCTGCGGAACGCCCGAACCGTTATCCAGAAAGACAAGCGTGCGGACGCCATCTTCCTTGGTCGTGGCGAGATAGACCTTGTCGGCGCCAGCATCGCGAGCATTACGGAGCATTTCGATGACGATATCCTCGACATGCTGAATGTCGTGCTTTGCCTGGCGCCGCTCGGCCTCCGAAACGCGGAGGCGGACATACCCCTCGCCAAGGTTCTCCTCGACGCGAAGGTTGCCCTCCCCCGACATCGACGCGATAAATGAGATGAGCTCGTTCGCGTCGCTCATATTATTTAGCGATATCGACAGCGCGGCTCTCGCGAATCACGACGACGCGCACCTGACCGGGATACTCCATCTCTTCCTCGATCTGATGGGCGATATCGTGAGCCAGAACCGTGGACTGGGCATCGGAGATCTTGTCCGGCTGAACCATGACGTGGACCTCGCGACCGGCCTGCATGGCATAGGTACGCTCGACGCCGTCATGAGAGTTGGCGATCTCCTCGAGCTTCTCAAGACGCTTGATGTAGTTCTCGGCAGACTCGCGACGGGCACCGGGGCGAGAGGCAGAGACAGCATCGGCGGCCTGCACCAGGACATCGAGCACCGTGTTGGGGTCGACATCGGCATGGTGAGCCTCGATAGCGTGGACGATAACGGGCTTCTCGCCATAACGGCGGGCAAGCTCAGCGCCGATGACGGCATGCGGCCCCTCGACGTCATGGTCGATTGCCTTGCCCAGGTCGTGCAGCAGGCCGGCGCGCTTGGCGGTCACAACGTCCAGGCCAAGCTCGGAAGCCATCACGCCGCACAGGTCAGAGACTTCGAGGGAGTGCTGAAGCACGTTCTGACCAAACGAGGTACGGTAGCGCAGGGCACCAAGGGTCTTGACGATCTCGGGGTGCAGGTCGTGAATGCCGGTATCGAATGCAGCTTGCTCGCCAGCCTCGCGCACGCGCTGCTGAACCAGGTCGGCAGCCTTGTGATACATCTCCTCGATGCGGGCGGGGTGAATGCGGCCGTCGGCGATGAGGTTCTCCAGAGCAACACGGGCGGTCTCACGACGGACCGGATCGAAGCTCGAAAGAACGACGGTCTCGGGCGTGTCGTCGATCACGAGGTTGACGCCGGAAACCTGCTCGAAGGTGCGGATGTTGCGACCCTCGCGACCGATGATACGGCCCTTGAGGTCATCAGAGGGAATGTGCACGGAGGTAACGGTGACCTCGGCAGTGTGGTCGGCAGCGCAGCGCTGAATCGCCAGGGAAAGAATCTCCTGGGCGGTCTTGTGG